>NZ_NKUI01000046.1 GCF_014845115.1 Methylorubrum zatmanii
CCCTCACCCCGCCCTCACCCCGAACGGAATCCCTTCATGACGACGTCCCCCCACAATCCGGCCGGGGCGCGCGGCCTCGCGGCGGCGGGCATCGCGGTCGTGGCCTTCGCGGCCGGGCTCTGGCTCGCCTGGACCGCCTCGGCGACGCTGCTGCTGATCTTTTCCGGGATCCTGTTCGCCGTCTTCCTCGACGGGCTGACCCGGGGCCTCGGCTACGTGCTGCCGATCGCCCGCGGCTTCCGGCTCGCCCTCGCCTGCCTCGTGCTCGCCGGGCTCGCCCTCGGGCTCTCGGCCTTCGGCGGCGCCACCGTGGCGCGTCAGGCCCGCGATCTCGGCACCACCGTGCGCCAGCAATCGGAGACCGTGCGCGACTGGCTGAAGGAGCGCGGCATCGAGATCGACCTGTCGCAGGGCATGCCGACCGGGCCGGGAAACCAGGGGGACCATGGCGACGAAGCCGGCCGGGCCGAGGGCAAGGAGAGCGGCGGCCAGAAGCAGGGCGGCCTCGCCGGCCTCGCCTCCGGCGCGCTGAAGAGCCCCGGCTCGCTGCTCTCCGATGCCGGCAGCGTGCTCGGCCCGGCGGCGACCGTCGTGATCGGGCTGTTCAACGCCCTCGGCAACCTGCTCGTGATCGTGTTCCTCGGTGTCGCCATCGCCGCCGATCCGGGCAGCTACCGCGACGGCGCCCTACGCCTCGTTCCCCGGCGCCACCGGGAGAAGGGCGCCCGCGTGCTCGACGGATCGGGCGAGACCCTGCGGCACTGGCTGTTCGGCCAGCTCGTGACCATGGCGGCGATCTTCGTGCTGACCTGGGCCGGGCTCAGCGTCCTCGGCATCGGCGGCGCGCTGATCCTCGGGCTCCAGGCGGGCCTGCTCGCCTTCGTGCCGACCATCGGGCCGCTGATCGCCGGCGTGGTGATCGTGCTGAGCAGCCTCGCCTCCGGCTTCAACGGATTGCTCGGGGCGCTCGGCGTCTATCTCGCGGTGCAGGCGGCGGAGAGCTACGGCCTCACGCCCTTCATCCAGCGCCAAGCCCTCGACCTGCCGGCGGCGACGATCTTCGCCGGACAGCTCCTGCTCGGCGTGCTGTTCGGCCTCTGGGGCGTGGCCCTGGCCCTGCCGCTGGTGGCCGTGATCAAGGTGCTGTTGGAGGAACTCTACATCGAGGACGGGGCTGAAGCGGAGACCTGACAGCGTTGACCCCCCAATGGGCACTCGCTGTCTCACCCCGCTTGCGGGAAGCGAAGCCGGAGCGGCGGTGAGGGAGCTTCGCCGGACGAGGCGGGCCCAGAGCATCCTCCGTAATCCTCGGATCACGAAAAATTCTCTAGTTCATTGATAGTAAAGAATTTTCCCTCACGGAACCGGTAACCGCTTCCGCGGAAAATGCCCCGGCATCGTCCCCTCACCCTCGGCTGCCGCCTCGGTTCGGGGACGGTAACATCGCTGGAACCCTCTTCCCGCAAGCGGGAAGAGGGAAATGCCTCAACCGAGGCGACCAGCCGGAAACGGGATCGGACAAAGCAAAGCGCCCCCGAAGGTGTCTTCGGGGGCGCCGCCGATCGGTCGGGATGAGAGCGGGGACGTTCAGGCCGCGGTGCAGCCGATCAGCGCCGAGGCGGCGAGCGTCTGCCCGTCGCGGGAGACCACGGATTCGAACGCGCCGGTCTTCGGGTCACGGATGCGCAGCTCACCGGTCTCGATACCGAAATGTGCGCCGTGCAGCTGGAGCTTGCCCGCCTCGACGGCCTCGCGCACGAAGTCGAAGGTCATCAGGTTCTGGAGGCTCTGGCCGATCATCGCGTATTCGAGGCGGGTGAGGTAGCCCTCCTTGTCCTTGTCGTCGCCGGCCTTGGCCAGCGTCTCGGTCGCCGGCTTCACCAGCGAAACCCAGCGGCCGATGAAGTTGCCCGAGGAGAGCGGGTCGGCGCCGAGCCCGGCCGCCTTGATGCCGCCGCAGGTGGCGTGGCCGAGCACGACGATGTGCTTCACCTTCAGGGCCTGCACCGCGAACTCGATCGCCGAGGAGGTGCCGTGATAGGCGCTGTCGTGCTCGGCGGGCGGCACGATGTTGGCCACGTTGCGGATCGTGAAGATCTGGCCGGGACCGGTATCGAAGATCACCTCCGGCGCGACGCGGCTGTCGCAGCAGCCGATCAGCAGCACCTCGGGATTCTGGCCATCCTTGCCGAGCGACTCGTACTTGCGCCGCTCGTTCGGCAGGCGCTCGCCGAGGAAGCTGCGGTAGCCATCCGTCAGAACCTGAGGAAACATTACGGGGTTTCTCCTTCTTCGCTGCTGAGACCGCGATACGTTACCCAGAACGCGCAAACCGGCCGGATCCATCCACCCGGCGGATGCGCTGGCGCACATCGCGCGTTCGATGTGCGGACGGCTGGCCGTGCCGGCACGCGCCGAGCTCTGTTCGGGCCACACGGCGCGGCGCCTGTCCAGCCGGGACCGTCAGGCATGGTGCCAGTTCAGGCGGACAGCCTCGGGCGGAACGTCCCCGGATGCGATTCGTTGCGCCAGCGCGGCCAGCCCCGCGGGCTCGATCCGCTCGGCCGAGGCGGCGAGTTCGTCGAGGGGCCACCAGCGCGTCCCGCGCACGGGATTGTCCTCCGTCTCGGCGAGGCGGCTGGTATCGACGACATCGCTCGGGAGCCGCACCACGAAGTAGCGCTCGCGGGCGTGGCGCGGTGTGCGGAACAGATGAAACGGTCCGTCGCAGACGGCGACGCAGGGCCCGAGCGCCACATCCACGACGCCGATCTCCTCCGACAATTCGCGCCGGCAGGCCTCCTCGTGGGTTTCGCCCGGCTCCAGCCCGCCGCCGGGCATGAACCAGAACCCGAGCGCGTCGGGCTTGGCGGGATCGATCGGGCGCACGGCCTCGTACTCGATCAGCAACAGGCGGTTGGCGGGATCGAACACCAGGGCGCGGGCGATGTCGCGCGTCGGCAGATCGGCGTCGGGGCGATCGGTCACGGCGTGGCTCCTCAGGGCAGGGGCGGCACCCGCTCACGCCCTCGGGCGCGCGGGCGCCCAGATCACGATGGGCAGGCCATAGCTGTCGCGCTCGATCGCCTTGGGAAGCGGCTCGGCCCGGCCGAGGGCGAGGTCGCGGGCGACGACGAGGGCGGCCATGGCGTCGAGATGATCGTCGGCGGCGACCTTCGGCGGCGGCTCGGACAGGATCAGCGCCTCCGGCAGGCCGGCGATGGCGAGCAGGGATCGACGCTCGGCGAGGCCGGCAGCCCGGGCCGGCCCCTTCTTGCCGGCGGCGAGGGGCCGCTCGCCGTTGAGGCGGAAGAAGGCGACCTCGGGATGCACCTCGTGCAGGCGCGCGCGCAGGCTCGGGCGCTCACGCAGCAGGCCATCGACCTCGCGGACGTAGCGCAGGATGTTCCAGCACTGGATCGAGGGGGCGAAGGGCGGCTCGGAATGGGTCCGCGACAGGGCCTTGGCCTCGTCGTAGCTCGCCGCCTGAACCGCCGGCCGGGGCGGCACCGGAAACACGCTCGAGCGCCCCGGCCCGAGAAAGGCCCGTGCCGCCCGGTCGGCGGAGCGGCCTCCGCCGAGAACCCGGTCGGGCAGGCCGATCGGCACGTCGATGCCGGCGATCACCGGCGCCTCCGGCCCGTCGAGCAGGTCCGCCACCCGCGCGAAGCGGGCGCAGCGCCAGCGCGCCGGATCGTCGAGATCGATCAGCACCCCTGCCCAGGCGCCGCGGCACCCGTCCAGCCCCGCGATCCAGCGCGCCATTCGCCCGCCCCGATTGCTCCGCGCCGCCGCTTCGGAGAAAGCTGCCCGTCTCTCGCACCAGCCCATCCTCGCACCAGTCCATGACAGTCGGGAGCATCCCTGTGAAGGTCGGCCTCCACCTCCTCGATCCACGGCTCGCCGGCTGGGGCTTTCCCCGCTGGGGCAGCGCGGCCGCCGCCGGGCTCGACCTGCATGCCTGCCTCGACGCTCCGCTCCTGCTCGAACCGCAGGCGCCGCCCGCGCTGATCCCGGCCGGCGTCTCGGTGCGGATCGGCGATCACGACTGGTGCGGGCTGGTCTTCCCCCGCTCCGGGATGGGACACCGCGAAGGGCTGGTGCTCGGCAACGGCACCGGAGTGATCGACGCCGATTACGAGGGGCCGCTCCTGATCTCCGCCTGGAACCGCAACCCGGCGGCCGGCGGCGCGGCGATCCGCATCGAGCCGGGAGAGCGCATCGCCCAGCTCGTCTTCACGCGTGTGATGCGGCCGGACTTCGACATCCACGAAGGGGCACCGGCGCCGGAGGACGGCATGTCGGGACGCGGGCAGGGCGGCTTCGGCTCGACGGGCCGGCGCTGACGCCGCACAGGACTAAGGCAACACCGCCTATCAGGCGCCGAATGTCAGAATAAGCTTGGCCATTCGAAGTCAGAGTCGCCGGCAAACCAAGCTTTGCCGGGAGAAAGGCGACCGGTACGATTGAACTCTTTTCCGCCACTTCCGTTGTCGTCTCGCATTTCCCACGAGACGGACCATGGCCAACCACGACATCCTCGGTTTCTTCGAACACCGCAACGACGGAGCCTGGGTCTGCGTGAAGCCGTTCACGCTCAATACCCGTTCGAGCCGTGTCGATATCCGGCGCGGCATGCGCTTCGAATACGGCCGCCGCGTCGGCGGCCTCGATCTGGCCGAATATCTCGAACAGCTCGGCTCGCAATTCGGCTCCTGACGGCGCCGCGTCGGCGGCTTCGCAAGAGTCCCGACCAAGAGTCCCGCTCATGCCAGGGCGGCGGGCGCTCCGTCGCGCGTCGTCGGCACGCGACCGGATTTCTGCCGGCGGAACCCGCCAGGGTCTTCTCTGCTTTGAGGAATGACGGCCGGATCACAAGGTTTTTGACGCGGCCGGTGTCGAAGCCTAGGTATAAGCGACGATGCCAGCCGCCACGGCCCACCTCATCCCGCCCCCAGAAGAGGCCGCACCGACCACCCGGGACCGGATCCTGGAGGAGGCGGCGCGCTCCTTTCGCGAGATCGGCTACCAGAAGACCACGGTCGCCGACATCGCCCGCACGCTGAAGATGAGCCCGGCCAACGTCTACCGCTTCTTCGAATCGAAGAAGGCGATCAACGAGGCGGTGGTCGAGCGGCTCACGGGAGAGATCGAGGCGATGATCGCGGCGATCGCCGACACGCCGAAGCTCGGTGCGCCGGAGCGGTTGTCCCGGATCGTCACGGCGCTCCACGACGACAGCCGCCGCCGGTTCGAGGCGCATCCGCGCGTCCACGAGATGGTCGAGGCGGCGATGAGCGAGAGCTGGGCCGTCTGTCAGGCCCATGTCGACCGCATCGGCGCGGTGCTCGCGCGGGTGGTGGCCGACGGGGTGCGCGAGGGCGCCTTCGCGGTGACCGACCCGAAGAGCGCGGCCTCCTGCATCCACGCCGCGATCACCCGCTACTGCCATCCGGTCCTGGTGAACCGCCAGCCCGACCGCGTCGAGCCGCCGCTGCCGGTGATGATCGCCTTCCTGCTCGGGGCGCTGAGGCAGCCCCCCCGGGACGCCGAGCGGTAGGATCTATTCCGAGGCGGCACCCGGCGTTGGGGCCGGCTCCGAGAGCGCCGGCTGCGGCCCGTCATAGCCCTCGATCACCACGATGTCGGCCTCCGCGCCGCCCTTCTGCAGGGCGCGGGCGGATTGGTAGAGATCCGAGTGCCAGCAGGCGAGCGCCTCCTCGTAGCTCGGGAACTCGACGATCACGTTGCGCGCCCGCGCTTGGCCCGCCACCGCCTCGAAGGCCCCGCCGCGCGCGAGGAAGCGGCCGCCGAAGCGGGCGAAGGCGGCGCCGTTGGCGGCGGCATAGGCCTTGTAGGCCTCCGCGTCGCTCACATCGACCCGCACGATCCAGTAGCCCTTGGCCATCTCTTACGCTCCCTCCATCTCGGCGACGATCCTCTGCGCGACGGCGCGGGGATCGTCGGCTCCCGTGATCGGGCGGCCGACCACCACATGGTCGATGCCCGCCGCCCGGGCCTCGCCCGGCGTCATCACCCGCTTCTGGTCGCCGGCCTCCGTGCCGGCGGGCCGGATGCCGGGCGTCACGATCAGGCGATCGGCGCCGATGCGGGTGCGCACCGCCCGCGCCTCGGCCGCGGAGCAGACGATCCCGTCGATGCCGATCTCGGCGGCCTGTTCGGCGCGGCGCGCGACGAGGTCGGCCACCGGCAGGGCATAGCCCGCCTCGGCGGCATCCGCGTCGTCGTAGGAGGTCAGCACCGTCACCGCGAGGATCTTCAGGCCGGCTCCCCGCCCGCGCACGGCCGCCCGCATGGTCTGCGGATAGGCATGGACCGTGAGGAACGTCGCCCCGAGCGCCGAGGCCGAGCGCACGCCCTCCTCCACGGTGTTGCCGATGTCGTGCAGCTTGAGATCGAGGAAGGTCTTCTTGCCCTCCGCCGCCAGCCGCGCGGCGAAGTCGAGCCCGCCGGCATAGGCGAGGCGGTAGCCGATCTTATAGAAGGTCGCCGCGTCGCCGATGCGCGCGACCAGCCGCTCCGCTTGCCCCACATCGGGAAGGTCGAGGGCGACGATCAGGCGGTCGCGGGGATCGGTACTCTCCGGCATGAGACTCTCGCTGGTGGCACGGGCAGCGGCAGCGATCCTCTCAAGGCGACCGGGTGTCAACGCCGGACACCCATCGCCGCCGCCACCTCGGCCCGCAGCACCGGCAGAAGCTCCGCCTCGAACCAGGGGTTCTTCCGCAGCCAGCCGTTGTTGCGCCAGGAGGGATGGGGCAGGGGCAGCACCCGCGGCCGGGCGGAGGTGTCGAGGATTTCGCGCCAGCGGGCGACCGTCTCCGTGAGGCCGCCCTGGCTCGCTCCGAGGTGCCACGCTTGCGCGTATTGCCCGATCACCAGCACGAGATCGAGGCGGGGCAGCCCGGCGAGCAACTCCGTTCGCCAAGTTGGCGCACATTCGCGCCGCGGCGGCCGGTCGCCGCCCTTGGCGTCGAGTCCGGGGAAGCAGGCGCCCATCGGCAGGATCGCCACCCGCGACGGGTCGTAGAAGGCCGCCTCGGTCAGCCCGAGCCAAGCGCGCAGGCGGATGCCGGAGGGATCGCTGAACGGAATGCCGCTGCGATGCGCCCGGTTGCCCGGCGCCTGGCTGGCGATCAGCAGGCGCGCCTCGGCGCTGCCCTGGACCACCGGGCGCGGTTCATGGGGGAGAGCCGCGCCGAACCGGGGCGCGTCGCGGCAGAGGCGGCAGGCGCGCAGACGGGCGGCGGTGGCAGCGAAGGCATCGGGAACGGGCGGCATCGCCCGGAGATGGGGCGGACCGGGCTCCCGCGCGATGCGTCACCGCGCGCAAGCCCGGCCGCATCACACAAGCTTGGCACGCGTCGCGCAGAACCCACCTCACGCTCTGCATGCCTTCGCGCCGAGGGGAGGACTCCCGCGGCAGAATCTCTTGCGGCATCGCTTGCAGGATCGCGCTCGGCGAGGGTGGGGGCCGGTGTCGGCCCGAAAACTCCGCAGGGCGTGGTTCCGATCGGCGCCGCCGGCGGCCTCGTCCGGCGCAAGCTCCTGCCCGGCCCGTTCCATCTCTGAAGCGCCGGCTCCATTCCCGATCTGCGCATCGTCGGCGTGTCCCTCGACGCGCTGGCCTGACCGCCATCGGCTGAGCGGAGCCTCCGAATCGCTGCGTGATTCGCTCCCCATCATCCATGACGATGGCCAATCTGGCGTGGCGGGGCGGCCCGATCTCCGTCAACGATGTCCTAAAGCTTTTGAAATTCTGAAGTTTTCAGGGAATGCCTGCCATGTAATCACCGGGTTGTCTCGTACCCGCACCTGATGTAACGGACGTTTGAGCCGAAAGAAATTTTTGAGCGGCATGAAAATAAAATGATGACCGACGATAAAATGCACATTCCGGCCTCCGATGTGCAGAATAGCTCGCTGCCGCTCAATCGTCGGCAGATCATCGGCGGTGCGCTGGCCGGCTTGGCGGCCACCGCCCTGCCGGGCTCGCCGCTGCTCGCGGCGGGCGAGCCCCGGAAGGTCGATGTCCTGCTGATCGGCGGCGGCATCATGAGCGCCACGCTGGGCGTCTGGCTGCACGAGCTCGAGCCCGACTGGTCGCTGGAGATGGTCGAGCGGCTGGACGGCGTGGCGCTGGAAAGCTCCAACGGCTGGAACAATGCCGGCACCGGCCACTCGGCCCTGGCGGAGCTGAACTACACGCCCGAGGATTCCAAGGGCAACATCCAGATCAAGAAGGCCGTCGAGATCAACGAGGCCTTCCAGGTCACGCGCCAGTTCCTGGCTTGGCAGGTTCGGCAGGGCGTTCTGAAGAACCCCCGCTCCTTCATCAACTCCACGCCCCATATGAGCTTCGTCTGGGGTGACGAGAACATCGAATACCTGCGCAAGCGCCACGAGGCCCTCAAGGCCAGCCCGCTCTTCGCCGGAATGGAATACTCGACCGATCCCGAGCAACTGAAGAAGTGGGTCCCCCTGATGATGGAGGGGCGCGATCCGAAGCAGAAGATCGCCGCCACGTGGACGCCGATCGGCACCGATTGCGAGTGGGGCGAGGTCACCCGCCAGTACGTCGCCTCCCTGAAGGCAGGGAAGAACTTCTCCCTGCGCCTCTCCACCGAGGTTGAGGGCATGGAGCGCAACAAGGACGGCACTTGGCGCGTCACCTCCAAGAACCTGAAGGACGGCAGCCGCCAGTCGGTCGACGCCAAGTTCGTGTTCATCGGCGCGGGCGGCGGGGCGCTGCACCTGCTGCAGAAATCCGGCATCCCGGAAGCCGACGACTATGCTGGCTTCCCCGTGGGCGGCTCCTTCCTCGTCACCGACAACCAGGAGGTGGCGACGCGCCATCTCGCCAAGGCCTACGGCAAGGCCTCGGTCGGCTCGCCGCCGATGTCGGTGCCGCATCTCGACACGCGCGTGATCGACGGCAAGCGCGTGATCCTGTTCGGACCGTTCGCGACCTTCTCGACCAAGTTCCTGAAGGAAGGCTCGTATTTCGACCTGCTCTCCTCCACCACGACCAGCAACGTCTGGCCGATGGTCCGCGTCGGTGTCGAACAGTATCCGCTGATCGAGTATCTCGCCGGGCAGGTGATGCTGTCCGACGAGGACCGCTACCAAGCCCTGCGCGAGTATTTCCCGAACGCGAAGAAGGATGAATGGCGGCTGGTCCAGGCTGGCCAGCGCGTCCAGATCATCAAGCGCGATCCCGAAAAGGGCGGCGTGCTCAAGCTCGGTACCGAAGTCGTGGCCTCCAAGGATGGCAGCATCGCCGCCCTGCTCGGTGCCTCGCCGGGCGCCTCGACCGCCCCGCCGATCATGCTGGAGGTGATGCAGAAGGTCTTCGGGAAGAAGATCGCCTCTCCCGAGTGGCAGGCGAAGATCCGCGAGATCGTGCCGAGCTACGGCACCAAGCTGAACGACGATCCGCAGAAGGTCTACGAAGAGCTGGCCTATACCAGCGAGCACCTGCAGCTCACCCCGCCGCCGCAGATCGGCGCCTCGGTGAAGCCCGCTGCCACGGCCGAGACCGGCACCGTGAAGCCGGTTCCCGACATGGCGCCGTAGGCAGGTTCCTCGGCGAGAACGCGTAAAACATCCCGCCTCCTCGCGGGGGAGCGCTTCGGCGACCTTGCCGTCGCCGAAGCGAGGCGGAGTAACTCTCTGGCGGGCCAAGCGCGGGTAGGGTCTTTGTCAGGACGACGGATCGGCCGTGCCGATCCGCATACGAAAACGGCGGGCCTTTCGGTCCGCCGTTTCCTTTCCTTGGATCGGTGTTTTGCTGCGCTCAGCGGGCGCCCGGCAGGCGCTGCGCCTCGGCATAGTGGTGCTGCAGCACCGGCAGGGCCTGCTGGGCGTAGGTGCGCAGGGCCGGGTTCGGGCCGGACTGGGCGTAGGACTGGGTCATGCCGATCGTCATCTGGTGCGCCATCACCTGCTGGCGGCCGTAGAGGCGGTCGAAGCGGGCGCCGGGCGGGGTGGCGTTCAGCTCGGCCAGCATCTGCTGCTGCTGCGGGTTCGGCTGAACCACGGTGGTGCCTGCCGTGGTATCGACGTCGAAGGCACGGCTGCCCGCCGCCGCGCCGCGGGCCGCACCGGCACCGGCGCCCTCAATCGCGCCGACCGGACCGCCCTGCAGCGTGCCACCGACCACACCGGTCGCCACGCCCGTCGCCGCGCCGACCGCGCCGCCGGCAATGGCGAGCGGCGCCTCGACCAGACCGCCGACGAGGCCGCCGGGGCCGGCATTGCGGGCGGCGACGTAGTTGCGCTCGCCGCCGACCAGGGCGACGTTGGCGGCCTGGTGGTCACGCAGCGCCTCGCGGGCATAGGCCCGCACCGCCGGGTTGCGGCTCTTCTGCAGCGCGATCTGGCTGGACTGGATTTCGAAGGCATTCGCCTGCATGGCGTCCAGACGGAAATCGCCCCCGACCTGGGCGAAGGCGGGGGTGGCCATGATGGCGACGAACGCGGACGCAGCAGCGTATTGCTTCAACATAGGAAACCTCGGATATCGGATTGCCGACATGAAAACCGGCCTCGACGCGCGGTTCGACCGGGCGAAGCCATGAAGATCACTTCGACGCGACAACGGCGACCTTCCTGTCTGGTTCCCCAAATTTGACTAAGCTTTTTCTTAATCAGACTGAGCGAGGGAGATTGATCCTCGTCCAGGCTTTGCGCGCCGTGGCCGCCGTGCTGGTGGTGATCCACCATGCCCAGAACGAGGCGGCGATCTTGGCGGCACGCACGGACACTGTGTTTCATCCGAGCACGGTCCTGCCCTGGCCGGCGGGGGTCGATGTCTTCTTCGTCATTTCCGGCTTCATCATCGTCCATGCCGCCGGTCCGCTCTACGCGCGGCCGGGCGCGCGCCGCCGCTTCATCGCCCACCGCATCGCCCGGCTCGTGCCGCTCTACTGGCTGGTGACGGGGCTCTACCTCGCCCTCGGCTTCGCGGCCCCGGCCCTGCTCAGCGGCGAGGGAGGGGCGCCGGACGGGGCGAGGGCCCTCGCCTCGTTCCTGTTCTGGCCGGTGGCGCGGGCGGACGGGGCGGTGCTGCCGCTCTACAGTCTCGGCTGGACCCTGAACTATGAGATGGCGTTCTACGCCCTCTTCGCCCTGGGGCTCGGATGGTCGCGCCGGGGAGCCGTGACCTGGCTCGTCGGAGCGTGGGCGCTCATCGTCCTCGCCGGCCGGCTGCTGCCCGGCCTGCCGGTTCCCCTGGCCTTCTGGTCGGATCCGATCGTTCTCGAATTCATCCTCGGCGCCGGCCTCGCCGCGATCCGGGCGGAGGGGTTTTGCCTTGGCGCCTCGGCCCGGATCGCCCTCGCCATGGCCGGCTTCGCGGGCCTCGCTGTTGCGCCGGCCGAGCCGGCAGTGCGGTTCCTGGCCTGGGGGCTGCCGGCGGCCTGCCTCGTCGCGGCGGCGGTGCTCGGTCGGGACCGGCCGGAGCTGGTCCGAAGCGGCGGGGTCGCCCCTGCCTTCGCCCCTGCCTTCGCCCTCGCGGAGCGGCTGGGCGATGCGTCCTACGCCCTCTACCTGCTGCATCCCTTCGTGCTGCGGGCCGGCCGCGAGATGCTGCTGCGGACGGGCCTCGCGCCGCTCCTCGGGCCCTGGCCGAGCCTCGTCCTGATGGTCGCGCTGACGCTCCCCGTCGCCCTCCTCGCCCACCGTGTCGTGGAGCGGCCCCTGACCCGCCTCGTCCGCGCCCGGCTCGATCCCGCGCCGCCCGCCGGGGCGGCGAGACCGGCCGGGCCCCCCGGAGGATGAGCCCGGGGCAGAAGGCAGGGGTGATCGCTTGCGAGCGAGCGCCCTGGGATGGCGGGGCCGGGCCGGTTTCCCGTTCGGCCGTTTCGATCTAGCTTTCCGCCGTCCACCTTCTCCATGCCCGAGGCCGGCCATGAAGACCCTGCTCGTCCCGGTCACCCTGCACGATGCCCTGCCCTCCGTGTTCGAGACGGCGTTGCTGGTGGCGCGCCGCTTCGGCAGTCTGATCGAGGGCGTGGCCCTGCGCCCGGCCCTGGCCGAATACGTGCCCGTCGACATGGTCGGCGGCATGACCTGGCTGCGGGACGAGGAGGCCGATCAGGCCGAGGCCCAGGATGCGGGCCAGCGCTTCGTGGCGGCGATGGAGGCCGCGGGTCTGCCCCGGCGCGAGCCCGGGGCCTCCTGCAGCCCGGACGCGGCGGCCCAGGCCGGTCCGCGCTACCGCTGGCAGCCGGACGTGCCCCCCGGTGACGCCTTCCTCGGCCAGTATGCGCGGCTGTTCTCGGCCACGGTGGTCGGCCGGCCCGGCGCCGACGACGGGTCCCCGCGCATGACCACCTTCGAGACGGCCCTGTTCGAGAGCGGGCGCCCGATCATCCTGGCGCCCCCGACGCCGCCGGCCTGTCTCGGCGAGGCGATCCTGATCGCCTGGAACGGTTCGACCGAGACCGCCCGGGCCATCGCTTTCGCCATGCCGTTCCTGCGCCGCGCCCGGCGCGTCCTCGTGGTCAGCGCCGAGGGCGGCATGGTGCCGGGCCCGAGCGCCGAGGACGTGGCCCGCTCGCTCGGGATCGAGGGGATCGAGGCCAGCCACAAGGCCCTGCCCGCCGGGCGCCGCACGCCGGGCGAACTCTATCTCGACACCGCCGAATCGTTCGGCTGCGACCTGATGATCAAGGGCGCCTATACCCAGAGCCGCCTGCGTCAGATGATCTTCGGCGGACCGACCAGCCACATCCTGTCGCACGCGACCATGCCGGTGCTGATGGCGCACTGAGCCCGCGGCAGGGTCCTCCGGCACATCAGTGCCGACCTTTTGCGTTGTCCATGAACGGGTTCGGTGGTGCCAACCGCCCGACGCCGTGCCGCCCTGCGGGTGGCATGACCGGCCTCCATGGGCAGATCGCGCCGTATTCAATTGTGCGCATCAGGAGTTGCCAGAGGCCGGTTCGATCGCTAAATTGCTGAAAAGCTTGAACTTTTCAATCATTCTAATCTGCGATTGCCCAAAAATGGCCGGTTTAGGCTGGCTTTGAGCAGGGGGAATGATCGGGAGGCTTCGGGCCTCGTTGGCCATGACGGCCGCGATCCGACAGGCACGACAGGTTTGCGATAGCCCGCATGATCGTCTGCTCTTGTAACGTCCTTTCCGACGGGCAGGTCCGCGCGTGCCTGCAACCGGGGCCGGGTTGTCCCCGCACCCCCGCGCAGGTCTATGGGTGCCTCGGATGCAGCGCGAAATGCGGGCGCTGCGCCCGCACGATTCGCTCGATCCTGCGCAAGGCGCTGGACGAGGCGGCCGCCCATGCCAGCCACCCATCACCCGCCCATGCCTGCAGCTCGTCCTGCGAAGCCTCTTGCAGTTTGGGATCATTCCAAACTACAAGGCCCTCCGAGGGCGTCGCAGCCTGAGACGACCGATCGTTCGTCCCGACGCCTCTGAGGATTGGGGAATGAAGGGCGACGCCAAGGTCATCGAGTATCTCAACCGCGGCCTGCGCAGCGAGCTGACCGCCGTGAGCCAGTACTGGCTGCATTTCCGCCTGCTGAACGATTGGGGCTACGTCGACCTCGCCAAGTTCTGGCGCAAGGAATCGATCGAGGAGATGAACCACGCCGACCGGTTCATCGACCGGATCCTGTTCCTCGACGGCTTCCCGAACCTGCAGGAGCTCGACCCGCTGCGGATCGGCCAGAACGTGCAGGAGATCATCGAGTGCGACCTGGCCGCCGAGAACGAGGCGCGCGCGCTCTATCTCGAAGCCGCCCAGTACTGCGATTCGATCAACGACCGCGTGTCGAAGATCCTGTTCGAGGAACTGGCTTCCGATGAGGAAGGCCATATCGACTTCCTCGAGACCCAGCTCGACCTGATCGGCCAGATCGGCCTGCCGCTCTACGCCCAGCGCCATATCGGCGGCCTGGAGCAGATCGCCCCCGAGAAGGACTGAGCGAAAGCGGCCCCCCTCGCGCAAGAGGGGGGCGCTGCTCGCTTCGGGTAGGACCGGTTCAGGCCGGCGGGCGGCCCACCAGCACCGGCTGGGCGTTCGCCCGCTCGGGGAACAGAGCCTTGAGATCCCGCAGCTTCGGCGTGTCGTTGGCGACGATGTAGCCGTTGTTCGGGTGCAGGGTCATGTAGTCCTGGTGGTAGCCCTCCGCCGGGTAGAAGGCGCCGGATTCGATCCGCGTGGCGATGGGTTTGTCGAAGGCCTTCGCCCGGTCGAGCTGGGCGATATAGGCCCGGGCCACCGTTGCCTGGCCCTCGTCGGCGGGGAACAGCGCCGAGCGGTATTGCGGGCCGGTATCCGGGCCCTGCCGGTCGACCTCGGTCGGATCGAGCGCCACCGAGAAGAAGATCTGCAAAAGCTCGTCGTAGCGGATCACCGCCGGGTCGTACGTGACTTGCACCGCCTCCGCATGTCCGGTGCGGCCGGTGCCGACCTGCTCGTAGCGGGCGCTGGCCCGGTCGCCGCCGGCATAGCCCGAAACCGCCTTGGTCACGCCCTTCACGTGCTGGAACACGCCCTGCACGCCCCAGAAGCAGCCGCCGGCGAAGGTCGCCGTGCGCAGGCCGGCGCCTTCCTGGGCCGTCATCGCCGCCTCCGGCAGGCGCCGTCCCGCCTCCTCGGCGGAGGCCGGAACCAGGGGCAGCGCGGCGCAGGCGAGCAGGGCGAGGCCCGCCACGCCGCCGAGCCACCGCCCCGTGCGGGGATGGAAGCGATCACGCGTCATGCTCTCGATCTCCTCAAGTCGGGTTCGTCGGAGACGTCAGGCCGGTCCGGCGGCGGGCTCGAAGCGCAGGGAGACGCCGTTCATGCAGTAGCGCAGGCCGGTGGGCTTCGGCCCATCCTCGAAGACATGGCCGAGATGGCCGCCGCAGCGGCGGCAATGCACCTCCGTGCGCCGCATGCCGTAGGCGGTGTCGACCTGGGTGCCGACCGCGTCGGGCAGGGGTTCGAAGAAGCTCGGCCAGCCGGTGCCGCTCTCGAACTTGGTCCGTGAGGAGAACAGCGGCAGGTCGCAGCCGGCGCAGACGAAGCGGCCGGGACGCTTCTCAGCGTTGAGCGGGC
Organism: Methylorubrum zatmanii; assembly: GCF_014845115.1. Taxonomy (GTDB): domain Bacteria; phylum Pseudomonadota; class Alphaproteobacteria; order Rhizobiales; family Beijerinckiaceae; genus Methylobacterium; species Methylobacterium zatmanii. Next base: position 15,090 of record NZ_NKUI01000046.1, read on the forward strand.
TGGTATGGGCCCGCTCGGTGCCGTGCTCGCGCAGCACCCTGTAGGCGGCCGGGGAGAGGAGGCGGCGCCACTCCTCCTCGGACTTCTCCACCTCGAAGCCGGCGAAGGCGGGGTTCACGAGGCGGGAGGCCGCGAGCAGCCCCAGGAACGAGGCTCCGGCACGCAGGGTCTGTCGGCGGTTCATGCGCGGTCTCCGATCGGAGGCGCGGCCGGCCGAATCCGGCGGCGCGATCATCAATCGTGCGCAATCGATAGCACGAAACCGGCGGGGTTGCCGCGAAGACCAACCGCCGCACGGTCGAGCCCTCGGCCAAAAGAAACCCCGCAGCCCACAAAGGGGCGCGGGGTGAAGGGTTTGGTCGATCATCGCCTCGAAGGGACGTTCGAGGCGGCTCTCTGGTTAAGCCGGGTTCGCCCGGTCCGCATTGACATCCGTTAGGGGGGCGACAGCCGATCGATCCAACCTGCTCACACCCGGAAGCGGGCGGCGTGGCTGCCGACCTCGTCGAGGATCGTCGCGCCGGCTTCGACCCGCGCCAGGGCCTCGCCGAGCTGGCGCGGGCCGACGCCGCCGGGCACGGCGAGCAGCAGGCTCACCCCCTCCGCCGCTTCGCTGCGGGCCACCACCTCACCGTAGAGATCGTGCAGCGCCCGCTCGCTCTCCGGGGCGAAGCCCGGGGCGCGCACGGCGTAGAGCACCCAATCGCGCTGCGCCGCCGCCGGATCGTCGAGGGGATTGGCGACCACGAAGACCGGCGTGCCCGCCGGGTGGGCCGGGCGCTCGATGAAGGGCAGGCGGGCGATCACCTTCGGCCGCCCCTCGCCGACCAGGCTCTCCCACCAGGGCCGGGGCGCGCCGGCCCCGTCCTTGCCCAGCCGGAAGATGCCGAGATCCCCCCGCGAGCCGGCCACCGCCTCGATCACCGCCGCGCAGTTCGGGTGCGGCCGGTAGGGCACGGTGAAACCGAAATGGAAGCGGGCCGAATCGCGCATCCCGGCATCGCCCGCCGAGATGTCGGCATGGACCGAGAACGGCGCCTGGACCCAGGTGAAGGTCGCGATGATGACCCGCCAGATGCCCTCCACGGTGTCGAGGGGAAGGAGGCCCCGGTGCCGCTCGGCGATGCGCCGCATCATCGAGGCCTCGCGGCCGGGCCGGAAGGCCGAGCCCGAGCCCTGGGTGCGCTTGACCGCGATCAGCCGGTCGATGATCGCCCCGCGCTGGATCAGCAGCGCATGCATCTCGGCGTCGATCCGGTCGATCTCGGCGCGCAGTTCGGCGAGGTTGTCCAGGGAGGGCGCGGGTCGCGTGGTGAAGCGCATGGGGCCAGGGGTCCTGGAGCCGGGGTCCGGGCGGGAGGTCGAAGCCGTGTGTACGATTCGGCGCGGCGAAGGGCCAGGGTCTAGGCATGTGCGCCGTCGAACACCGCTCACCCATGCACCCGTGCCGCGCGTTGACGGGTTTGGGCGCGCACATTACCTCCGTTCGTCAGCCGGCCAAGACATGCGCTCGACACCATCTTCTCCCGAAGACAGGCATTCGAGAGCGTATCGTTCCACGAGCCCGCCCGCGACGCCGGTGGGAATGTCGGCGGCGGGCCGCTCGGGGGATCGGTTTCAGGGGCGGGCACCCGGGACGCACGATGGATTCCACCCTGACCCAGAAGGCCGAGCAGAGCACGGAGAGCGGCCGGCAGGAGGCGACGCGCCGGACGGAGACCTCACCGGCGTCCGACCCGCGCAGCCCCGTGATGCTGTTTTCCGCCGACGAACCCCTCGCCATGGATTCCGGCGCCCGGCTCGGACCCTTCCAGATCGCCTACCAGACCGCCGGCACCCTCAATGCCCAGCGCTCCAACGCGGTGCTGATCTGCCACGCGCTCACCGGCGACCAGCATTTCGCCCATCGCCATCCGGTGACGGGCAAGCCCGGCTGGTGGGAAACCCTGGTGGGGCCGGGCAAGCCGGTCGACACCGACCGCTACTTCGTCGTCTGCTCCAACGTGATCGGGAGCTGTATGGGCTCCACCGGGCCCGCCTCCCTCAACCCCGAGACCGGACGGCCCTACGGGCTCGATTTTCCGCTGGTGACCATCCGCGACATGGTCCGGGCCCAGGCGATGCTGCTCGATAAGCTCGGCATCCCCGATCTGTTCCTCTGCATCGGCGGCTCGATGGGCGGGATGCAGGTGCTGCAATGGGCCTCGCTCTTCCCGGAGCGGGTCTTCTCCGCCATGCCCATCGCCACGGGGGCGCGGCACTCGGCCCAGAACATCGCCTTCCACGAGGTCGGCCGTCAGGCGATCATGGCCGATCCCGCCTGGGAAGAGGGGCGCTATCTCGAAGCCGGCACCCGGCCGGCCAAGGGCCTCGGCGTCGCGCGGATGGGCGCGCACATCACCTACCTGTCCGAGCCGGCGCTGCACCGCAAGTTCGGCCGCCGCCTCCAGAACCGGGCGGCACCGACCTTCTCCTTCAATGCCGACTTCCAGATCGAGAGCTACCTGCGCCACCAGGGGCTCAGCTTCGTCGAGCGCTTCGACGCCAACGCCTATCTCTATCTCACCCGGGCGATGGACTATTTCGACCTCGCCGAGGACCATGGCGGCGTGCTCGCCAACGCCTTCCGCGGCTCGAAGACCCGCTTCTGCGTGATGTCCTTCACCTCGGACTGGCTGTTTCCCACCGCCGATTCCCGCGCCATCGTCCACGCGCTCAATGCGGTCGCCGCCCCGGTCGCCTTCGTCGAGGTCGAGAGCGACAAGGGCCACGACGCCTTCCTGCTCGACGAGCCGGCGATGTTCTCCGCCGCCCGCGGCTTCATCGATGCGGCGGCACGGGCAAGAGGACTTTGACGCGGGCTCGTGACGAGGGCTGTGACCGAATGACCGACAGCTTCACCGACGCGGCTTCCGGCGCGCCCTGGGAGGCCGCCGAGGCCCTGCCCCGGGGCGAGGGTACGGCGCGCATCGACCACATCGTCGTGCTCGGCCTCGTGCCGCCGGGGGCGCGGGTGCTCGATATCGGCTGCGGCGACGGCTCGCTGCTGGCGCTGCTGCGCGACCGGCGCGGCGTCGACGGACGCGGCATCGAACTCTCCCGCGAGGGCGTGAATGCCTGCCTCGCGCGGGGCCTGCCGGTGATCCAGGGCGACGCCGACACCGATCTCGCCAATTACCCCGACGACGCCTTCGACGTGGTGGTGTTGTCCCAGACCATCCAGGCGACCCGCAACCCGCGCATCGTGCTGGAGCACCTGCTGCGGATCGGCCGGCAGGTCATCATCTCCTTCCCGAATTTCGGCCATTGGCGGGTGCGGGCCGAACTCGCCTTCCGCGGCCGGATGCCGGTCACCGAGATCATGCCGGAGACATGGTACGAGACGCCGAACATCCACCACTGCACCATCCGCGACTTCGTCGGCCTGTGCCGCATCGTCGGCGCCCGCATCGAGAAGGCCACCGCCCTCGATGCGCGGGGCCGGCCGATGCGCTTCTCGATGCCGTGGTGGTTCTGGAACCTGATCGGCGCGCAGGGGGTGTTTCTGTTGAGGCGCGGCGGCCGGGGGTGAGCGAACCGGCTCCCCTTTCGCCTCGGCGGATCGTGGTGCTCGGGCCACCGGGAAGTGGAAAATCAACCCTGGCCCGAGATCTCGGCCGTCGGCATGGCCTCCCGGTCTTTCATCTCGACCGGATCTATTGGCGCCCCGGTTGGGTGGCGGCCGAACCCGCTGTCTTCCGCGCCGAGATCGAGCGGATCGCGGCCCTGCCGGCCTGGATCATGGACGGCAACTACACCGACACCATCGCACCCCGGTTTGCGGCGGCGGATCTGGTGGTGACGTTGGACATGCCGTCCTGGCTCTGCACGATGCGGGTTCTGCGCCGAACCCTGTCGAACCTCGGCACGGTTCGGCCGGAGGGACCCGCGGGCTGCCCCGAACAGCTCACCGTGGCATTTCTTCGCTACACCGCGACATGGAATCGGCTGCGCCGCGCCCGCACTCTGACGCTGACCGAAAGCTTTCCCGGTTCTCGGGTCGTCCTGCGCGGGCCCTCGGCAGTTCGCGCCTTCACGCGCGGCTAGATCACAGCGTCCCGGACGAATCCGCTGCGGGCGTCGATCCGCCCATCGCCACGGCGACGGGATGGCCGTGGCGGGCGAGGTCGGCCCGGCCCTCGGCCAGCAGCGCGTCGGAGGCGGTCTCGATCCGGGTCTGCACTTCGGTGAGGAAGGCGGCGCGGGTCAACCCCGGCGGGATCACCGGCAGGAACTCGATCACCGTCGTGCCCGGCATGCGGCGGAACCCCCGGCGGCGCCAGTAGAGGCCGGTGTTCAGCGCCACCGGCAGGCAGGGCACGTTCAGGGTCGCATAGAGGTGGGAGGCACCCTGCTTGTAGGCCGGCGGCGCCCCGGCCGGGCGGCGGGTCCCTTCCGGGAAGATGATGAGCTGGCGCCCGTCGCCGATCGCCTGCGCCGCCGCCTTGTTCATCGTCGCCATCGCCCTGGCGCCCTTGGAGCGGTCGATCGGCACCATGCCACCCCGGCCGAAATACCAGCCGACGACGGGCACCCACATCAGCTCGCGCTTCAGCACATAGGCGAAATCGTCGAACGGGATCGTCAGTGCCAGGGTTTCGAGGGCCGATTGGTGCTTGGCGGCGACCAGCAGCGGCCCCTTCGGGATGTTCTCCAAGCCGCGGAATTCGACGCGGGTGCCGCCCACGACCCGCAGCAGCCACAGCACCGTGCGCCCCCAGAACTGCGCCACCCGGATCACGCCTTTGCGCGAGGCGAAGGCGGGCAGCCCCAGAAGCGCGATCAGCGCCGTCGCGACGTAGAAGCACAGGTTGAAGGCGAGCGAACGGAAGAGGAGCATCGGGGGTCCGCGTGAAAGGCGTGCGGCTCCTTTATCGCGGGCGCCCGCGAT
>NZ_NKUI01000047.1 GCF_014845115.1 Methylorubrum zatmanii
CAATCTCCCGCATAGCTCGAAGTGCGGCTTGTCAAGGCCGAGCAAGCCAAACCGAAACAGATTGAAATCTCAGTCAACTAACTTTAATTAGGAGCCCAAGATCATGAATATCAAACAGCCCCAATCAACCTTCTCCGCACTTGCCCTGGCGGTCGTCGTCGGACTTAGCGGACCGGCTCAGGCCCAATCGGCGGCAGGTTCTAGCCCAGGTGCTGCAGCACCCTCTGCCGCATCCAAGGCGGCGCAGCCACAGGTAGATGACAAGGCCGCCCGGGAAGCCGAAAAAAAGCGTGCTGAGCTCACTCAGGACGCCATCACGGCGCTCACCAAGACCCAGGAGGCTTTGACACTCCTTGATGCAAAGAAGACCAAGGAGGCGCTCGCTGCGCTGGAACTGGCCAGCGGAAAGCTGGAACTGGTATTGGCACGCGACGCCAAACTTGCTTTGGCGCCGGTCGATGTACGCGTCATCACCTACGATATCCACGCCAACGTGGAAACGGTGAAGAAAGCGGTCGAGTTGTCTCGGGAGTTGTTGGGTGATGGCGAGGTGCAAAAGGCCCGGCCCATCGTCGCCAATCTGGCCAGCGAAATCGTGATCGAAACCGACAACCTGCCGATGGCAACGTACCCGGCAGCGATCAAGTCGGCCGCACGGCTCATCGACAGCGGCAAGATCGACGACGCCAAGGCGGAACTCGCCCGAGCACTGAACACGCTGGTGGTGACCTCGGTCGCCTTTCCTCTGCCCGTGCTACGGGCTGAAGCCGCGATGGCAAAAGCTGAAAAGCTGGCCGAGACCGACAAGCGCGATGCCAAGCAGAACGAGGAGCTCAGCACCTTGCTGTCGTCCGTGCGCACGGAGATCGAGATGGCGCAGATCCTGGGTTATGGCAAGAAGGCGGATTTCAAACCCATCTTCGATCAGGTGAAGTCCATTGAGCAAAAGTCGGCTGGTGGCAAAAGCGGCAAGGGATGGTTCGACGAGTTGAAGACGCGCCTCCAAAAGCTGTTTTGAGGTGATGAAGGGGCCGACTGTTCGGTCGGTCAGTCTCGCGATGTTCGCAGTCAGCCCCAATAGATTCGCCTATTTTCACTAACTCATACGAGGCATATCACCATGAATGAGCAAACATCGAATCCCAATGCGACGAACAAAGAAATAAACGAACAGGCCGCGGTAAGCAGCCTTCCTGTCAGTCCAGAGGCCAAGCCTGAAGTCGTCACGGAGGTACAGCCTGAGGTTCAGAAGGAAACGGGCTCGCAGGCGGCAGACAAACGTAAACAAGTCCTCGATGAGGCCGTCTCGGCCTTGGCGCTGACCAAATCAGCGCTGGCCGCACTTGACGGCAAGGACGCTGCACGCGCATTGGCAATGCTGGCCGAAGTGACTGGAAAGCTGGAGCTGATTGTTGCGCGCGAACCCACGCTTGCCCTGGCCCCCGTTGATGTGCGCACCATCGTGCACGACTTGTTCGCCAACACGGAAACCATTGAGGCGATGACCGACGAGGCGCTGGATGCCCTCAAACATGGCGAGGTGCAACAGGCACGTCACGTGCTGGCTTTGCTGGCCAGTGAAATCGTGATCGCGGTCACCAACATCCCTCTGGCGTCCTATCCCGCAGCCGTGAAGTCAGTCGTGCCGCTGATCGATCAGGGCAAGATTGAAGAAGCCAAAGCCGCGCTGCAGGCAGCGCTCAGCACGCTGGTCGAGACGCGCAGCGTGCATCCGCTGCCCGCCCTGCGCGCCAGGCTGCTCCTGAAGCGCGCCGAGACCTTGGTAGAAGATGGTCAGCGGAGCGAAGCGTCCAATGAGCGCCTGGAGACATTCTTGAACGAAGCGCGGCAGCAGTTGGAAATGGCAGAACTGCTGGGCTATGGAAAGAAGAAGGACTTTGAGCCCCTGTATGCTGAACTCAGGAAAGTCAAGCAAAAGACGGCTGGGGGAGGCGGCGGAAAAGGCTGGCTCGATGAAATCAAGGCAAAGCTGTCCAAGTTGTTCTGAAACCGCTGGATAGGGCGTAAGAGGGGCGCGTCGCGCCCCTCTCTTTGCTCAGGAGTGTATGCTTTTTCACCCCATTAGGCCGCGTGGACGAACCTGATCCATAAGCGGATGCAGCCGAGCAGGGCGAAGCCGAGAAAGCTGGAAGCGGTGTGGTCGTAGCGGGTGGCCACGCGGCGGCAGTTCTTGAGACGGTTGATGAAGCACTCGATGCGGGAACGCAGGGCGTAGAGGCGTCGGTTGACGCTGTGCTGCACCTTGCGGCTCCGCTTGGTCGGGATCTCCGGCTGGGCCCCCCGGTCGCGCGCATCCTGCCGCAGGCGGTCACTGTCGTAGCCCCTGTCACCGAGCAGCACGCCGGGATCGCTGTCGCGCTCGGCCATGAGGTCGTCATAGGCGATTAGGTCGTGGGCCTCGCCGGGCGTCAGCACGACGCTGATGGGCAGGCCATCGGCATTGGCACGCAGGTGGAGCTTGGTCGAGAAGCCGCCGCGCGAGCGGCCGAGAGCCTGACTTTGGGTCCCCCCCTTCCTCCGGCAGCGCAGTGGTGCGCCCGGATGATGGTGCTGTCGATCATCTGGAGCATGTCGGCCTCGCCGCCGCTGTCGGCGAGCGCCTGCAACAGCACGTCCCAGATGCCGGAGGTGGTCCAGCGCCGGAACTGGCGGTGGACCGAGTTCCACTTCCCGAGTTCCTCGGGCAGGTCACGCCACGGCGCGCCGGTTCGGGTGATCCAGAAGATGCCGTCCAGCGTGCGCCGGTGGTCCTTCGGTGGGCGGCCGCCGCGGGCCGACTGCTCCGTCAGGAACGGGGCGAAGATCGCCCACTCCGCATCCGTCAAACGATCCCGAACCAAGGCCGACCTCCTCTCCAGAGGTCAGCCTCGAATCACGTCATCCGCCTCGGGGGAATCCCCCCTGTGCCGGTTCGTCCACGCGGCCTAGGACCGCTCGCTTCTGCGTATAACTGAGCCAGCGCAATGTCGCAGCAATAAGGGAAACACGATACCGATCCGCGCAATGGGCGATCATGTCGAGATCGACCTTGTCCCTTTCGGGGATCTGGCGACGGAAGTCATCGAGCGGCATCAGGAAGTTGGCAGCGAACACGTTGGCTTGGTGCTCTACCTGTCCGTATTCGGAATCCCAGCGAACCACATCCTGTTCACCGCAGCGGAAGCCATTCGGGTACGCCGCCCGGTGCAGCAGAAAGTGGCCGAACTCGTGGGCCAGCGTGAAGTTGATCCGGCCCTTCGAACTGATCCGGTTGTTGTAGATGATTCCCCAGCCCTTGCGGCCAGCCGGGGCTTTGAATAGAGCGCCATCGAAGCCCGGCAGACTGTCACCCTGAACGCTGATAATCGGGTCATCCGGAAACTGCTGCGCAGTGTATTCGCGCGCCACCGCCGGAATATCGATCGGAAAACGATCCGCCCCGAACACGGCATTCAGGAGATGGGTGATCTCGAAGGCCCAACGCTCGGGTGACAGGGGGCGTGTCATTCGTCGTCCCCCAAAAGATCGGCCATCCGCCGGATCTTGTCTTTGGTGGCCGCGTCCATTTTTCTGTATTTGCGAAAGAAGGCGTTGTCTGTGGCGTCTTCGACGCCGACCTTCTCGGTCGTGTCGATAAGGTAGTCAGCCGTGACACCGAGAACCGCCGCGATCTTTGCAACCTTATCGGCCGAGGGGCGCGGCGGATTCTTGTTCTCCAGCTCCCAAATGTAACTTTTGCTCGATTCAGCGAGTTCAGCGAGTTTGTCGAGGGTGTAGCCCTTCGCCTTTCGCAGATCCCGGATCTTGTCGCCTAGCGGCGTCGACACGTCATGCTCTCCATACTCCAAATCATTCTTGTTCAGAGTAGCGATATATGTGGTCCTTGACAACGCGCATTTCGCTTCCCATATTAAGTTCGGAGTAGAGGTACTTTTTATTTTATGACCCTGAGAGAGGATCAAGATATGGCGGATAAGCGTGGACCTGACACCCATCATGTGGTGCCAAACCATGATGGTGGGTGGGATGTTAAGCGTGGTGGCGGTGAGCGCGCTTCGGGACATTTCGATAGGAAGCAGGACGCGATCGACTACGGTCGGCAGGTGAGCCGCAATCAGGAAACGGAGCTGCGCATCCACAACAAGGATGGCCGTATCGGCCAGAGCGACAGCCACGGGCACGATCCCAATCCGCCGAAGGGCTGACCGCCCACCGCCGCGCCTGTCCGGGCGCGGCTTTTTTATGCGCAACATTCAACCACCGCCATCGGCGGCACGAGGCAAACGAAGATGCAGAAGCTGACGGCGGTGCAGAACGAGGATTTCAATCGACCAAAGGGCATCCAGCGTGCGCGCCGGCTACCCGATCCCAAGCTAGGCGTCCTCTGGGACTCGATCATCCTAGAGGAGCGTTTGAAGGCACAGCTCCTCTCTCAGGCGATGCTGAACTTTACGATGCGCGGCAAGGTCGATCGCAGCGTCATTCCATTGCACGGTGTGATCCTGCTCGTCGGACCGCCGGGTACGGGCAAGACCTCGCTGGCACGCGGGCTTGCGCATCGGACCGCCGAGACATTCCCGGGAAGCGGATTCCGTCTGCTCGAAGTCGGGCCCCACGCCTTAACAAGCTCAGCGATGGGCAAGACTCAACGTGCGGTGTCGGAACTCTTTTCACAGTCGATTGCAGAAGCGGCCGCTGCAGGGCCGACGATCGTGCTTCTCGACGAGGTCGAGACACTTGCCGCGGACCGGTCGAAAATGAGCTTGGAAGCCAATCCGATCGACATCCATCGCGCTACCGACGCCGTACTCGTTCAGCTCGACGCACTCGCCGAGCAGCACCCGAACCTTTTGTTCCTCGCCACCAGCAACTTTCCCCAGGCCGTCGACGCCGCGTTCACTTCGCGCTGCGATCTCGTCATGCATGTGCCCTTGCCGGATCGCGAGGCATGCGCACGCATCTTGAGGGACTGCCTGACCGGTCTTGGCAAGATCTATCCGGCCATCGCCAGGTTGCCAACCGCTGCAGGATTTGACCGTTGTGCAGCCGAATGTGTCGGGCTCGACGGGCGAGCCGTCCGCAAGATGGTTGCCAACGCTTTGGCCAGCAGCCCGCAGACGGCCATGAATCCGGAACGCGTGACGATCGAAGATCTCCTTGCCGCAGCTCGGGCCGCCAAGATGGGCCGTATGCCGGGGGGCAAGGCGTCATGAGCACCGTTGCCAGCCGCACCTTCAAAAGCACGCCTGAGCGTGACGCCTCGCGGACCTGGACGGTGATTGTCGATCTGTTGACCCAGGGAAAGACCGGCGATGCGCGGACTGAGCTTCTTGCCGTAGCCGGCGTCGCTGCCAGCGTGATCGCAGATCAGGCGCCGAAGGATGCAGCAATCACAGTGACCTGCGATGGTCCTCGGACCCGCATCTATTGTCTCTATGACGATGATGCTGTCGAGGGCTCGGGCGCCAATGAAGATGCTCTGGGCTTTGACCCTTTGAATGGGGACTGGCGGGTTTCTCTTCCCTGCTTGGCGGATGATCTTGCCTGGGTCCAGGGCGCCCTGAAGAAACACAGCATCCGTATTACGGCACGCGATCTTAACGAAGCGGTGTCCAACGCAGACGAAGCGGCAACAACGAAATCTCAGGCGCTAGTCTTCGATCCGAAGGGATTTCTCGGCTCATGACTAACGTCGCCGTCAACACCTATACGCATTCCGTCACCTATGTCGCGGATAACATCCTGAAGAGCCTGAAGGACATCATTCGCCTCAGCGGTCTCGATCCATCGGAGTTCGTCGGCGACTGGGAAACGCACATGCGCGGCGTTCAGACCTGGCTGAACACTGGCGATCTCGAAACCGTAAAGCTGGAAATCTACGATCCGAAAACCGATGCGCTGATTTTCCGATGGGACATCGATATCTCCTACGGCTGGTCGGGCGGCGACGGTAATTTCTGGACCGACACCGAACAGCTCAAATACGCAATCAGGAAGGCCGGCTTGGCTCCGAGCGAGGCTCGCTACCGGTTCTTATTGCACACGAAACCTGGCCGGCCCGATGTGATCGGGTGGAGCAAGACGACCGGGCGCTCGACGGACGGGATGGTGCGGCAAAGCCTCGGCACCACGGTTGAGCACAGCGGCCTTGGCGCCAGCACATCATATCTGAGGAGAGCCTGATGCTCACGGTCGATGAAGCATTCCGCAAATTCAAAAGCCGTCTCGAGCTGAACGACAGGGAACAGGCGAACGCGTCGGCGCGCCAGAAGGAAGTGCGGGATTATCTCGACACCAAATTCAAAATCGATCGGAGCTTTCTGACCGGCTCATACGCGCGCTGGACCAAAACGAAGCCCTTGAAGGATGTCGATATCTTCTTCGTTCTGAAGTCCTCGGAGGATCACTACCTCTCAAAAGCGCCATCGGTCGTTCTGACCGACTTTCATAATGCGTTGGTCGAGAAATATGGCGACAAGGCCAAGAAGCAGAATCGCTCGATCAACGTGGACTTCGGCGTGAAAGCCGATGCCGATGACAATACCGACTACCGCGTCATCAGCGTTGATGTCGTCCCGGCTTTCGACAAGGACGGCGATTTTGAAATCCCCGACAATGAACTCGGCAAGTGGATCAAGACCAATCCGCAGACCCATGCCGAGAAGGCGACTGCGGCGCATCAGGCCTATTCCAACGAATGGAAGGGCTTGGTGCGGATGGTGAAATACTGGAACAACAATCCGAAACACGGCGAGAAGCCGGTGAAGCCCTCGTTCCTGATCGAGGTCATGGCGCTTCAGTGCCTGTATGGCGGCTGGGGTGGCAGCTTCGACCGCGAGATGCAGGGGTTCTTTGCGACGCTCGCGGATCGGATCTTCGATGAATGGCCCGATCCAGCGGGGCTCGGTCCGGCGATCAGCAATGGAATGGACACCTCCCGCAAGACCCGTGCGCGCGAACTTCTGCGAGCAGCCGAGCGCGAAGCCACGCTCGCAATCGATCATGTCCGCCGCGGCAGGAACGGTGAGGCGCTGCGAGCCTGGCGCGAACTGTTCGGCCCGAAGTTTCCGCTGTCCTAACGGCAGGCGCTAGAATCACAGTGAGGTTTACCGATGTCCGAATGGTCCCTGTCTCAGCTTCTTTCCTCGCTGCATGAAGATATTCAGCAGCGTCTCGCAACCGTTCGGAAGTCATTCAACCATCCAGGCACGAAGGGTGATGCCAGCGAGAATGTCTGGATCAGCATGCTGGAGACGTATTTGCCTAAGCGCTACCAAGCGGCGAAGGCACATGTGGTGGACAGTCTCGGAAACTTCAGTCAGCAGATCGATGTGGTGATCTTCGACCGTCAATATTCGCCATTCATCTTCACCTACGAAAACGAGACCATTATTCCCGCTGAGAGCGTCTATGCCGTTTTCGAGGCGAAGCAGACGGCGGACGCCAATCTGGTCGCCTACGCGCAGGAAAAGGTCGCGAGCGTTCGTCGCCTGCATCGCACGAGCCTTCCCATCCCATATGCGAAGGGCGTCTACCCTGCCAAGCCGCTGATTCCGATCTTGGGCGGTCTCCTGACCTTCGAAAGCGAGTGGAGTCCGGCACTGGGACCGTCATTTGAGAAGGCCCTAGTCGCCGACGCTGGCGACGGACGCCTCGATATCGGTTGTGTCGCATCGCATGGCCATTTCTTCTTCGATCAAGTCGCATCGAGCTATACGTTCGTCAAGGAGAACAAGCCGGCGACGGCGTTCTTGTTTAAGTTGATATCGCAGCTTCAGTTTAGCGGCACCGTGCCAATGATCGATGTCGAAGCTTACGGTCAGTGGCTCACGAAATGACTTATTAGGGCCTAATGGACGCGCTGCTTCAGGCGGCCTCCTTCAGTCGGCGCTTGGCGATCAGCGCGCGGACGAAGGCGTCCCACCTTTTCATGCCTGCGCGCTTCTCGGGCATGTAGTTCCACCGGTCATAATTCTTCGAGCTCACGTCCTGAAGAGCGTGGTTCTGGATGCGGTCACGGATTTCCTTCGACACGCCTGCTTTGCCGGCGAGGGTCTTGAAGGTGCGGCGCAGGTCGCGGTTCGTCGCGTAGGGGATGACCCCGCGATCGCGCTGGCGCCAGACGAAGCTGTAGAGCGTGCCGTGGCTGACTGGTTTGGATGGGTCCTTCGCTGACGGGAAGAACCAGCCGTATTCGTTCGGCTTGATCGACCCGATCAACTCGGCAGCAAGCGATGGCACGGGGACCGCGTGGGGCTGAAGGTTCTTCGTCTTCGACCAGTCGATGATCTTCTCCGCTGCGTCCCATTGGTCAATGTGGAAGCGCGCGATCTCCTCGACGCGCTGGCCGGTCAGCATGATGAGCTGGACGGCGCGCGGATAAGACGGGTGAACCGGTGTGTCCGGGCATTCGAGCCAGCGATAGAGCTGATAGAACTCGTCCTCGGTCAGCCAGCGGGTGCCTTGGACCTTCGGCTCGGTGGGGATGCCGGTCGCCGGGTTATAGGGAAGTCGAAACCGGCGCGGCGAGGTATGGCGGTAGTCGTGCTCCGACTTCATGCCCCAGCTATAGGCTGCGTGGACATAGGAGCGGACATGATCGGCCATGGACCGCGCGCCGCGCTCGTAAATGGGGCGGATAAGTTCAACGATCTCGTCGGCTTCGATCTCGCGGGCGGGGCGGTTCCGACCTAGCGTGTCAGCGATCTTGTTCAGTCCCTTTTCGGTCTCCTTCCACGAGGGCTTGCCGGTAGCCTTCAGGGAGTCGACATAGCCTGCGAAGAGGTCTGCGACGGTCCCTGGGCGGGTATCGTTCGCGATCTTGATGCTTCGGCCCTTTTGGATGACGTCCGCGAAATCGCGCTTAAAGACCTCGCGCGCGTGGGCCAGCGATGTCGAAGGGTAGGAGCCGAGCTTCTTCTTCGTGCGTTTTCCGTCGCGCCACTGCTGAGCCATCCAGTCGGCCGTAACGCGCTTGGGCATGGGCTTCAGGACGAGAACCAGGCGACCCGTGCCGCGGCCCTCTCCGTCGGCCAGGTTTTCCTGCTTTCCGCTCAGCTCAACTCGCTTGAGCGCCTGTCGAATTGTGCCATCTGTCAGGCTTGGCATAGCAGCACCTCCATCGCCGCAACTGGGATCGGTGGAGGAGAAACCGGGATCGGTAACCGGGGACGGAACGCCAGTTGCTACCCCTCTAACCGCCCCCAATATGCCAAAACCGCACCCTGTACGCAAGGCAGAAAAGCTACGTGTTTCAATATGCTTATGCGTGATCCAGCGTGATCACTGAGGGATAAGTGGGGTGGTTGTGGGCGAGAATGATGGCGGTGGAGGAGAGTTCGAGCGCCCGCCGCGCCACCTCGCGGGTATAGACCGGCGTGTGATCGACGGTGCCGCGGCCCTGCACCTCGTCGGCGATGAGATGGTTGCGCCGGTCGAGGAACAGCACCCGGAATTCCTCGCGGGCGGCGAAGGCCATGGTGGTGCGCAGGTACTCGATCAGGGCGCTCCACGAGGAGAGCAGCGGGCGCGCGGCGATGGCCCCGCGGGCGAGGCGCCGGCCGGCGGCCTCGATCAACTTCAGATCGTTGACGACGCCCGCACTGACGCCCTCCACCTCCGCGAGCCGGGCGGGCTCGGCGCTGACGACCTCGGCGAACGAGCCGAACCGGTTGATCAGCGCCTTGGCGAGGGGCTTCACGTCCCGCCGGGGAATCGCCCGGAACAGGGCGAGTTCGAGCAACTCGTAATCGGCCAGCCCCTCCGCGCCCTGTTCGGCGAAGCGGGCGCGGAGGCGTTCGCGGTGGCCATGGTAATGCGGCACCTCCTCCGCAGCGGCCGGGACCGGCGCGTCGGCGAGGCCCGGCAGTTCGGCCGTCCGGCGGGTCATCTCCCGCGGCTCCGCCGTCAGTCGGCTTGCGGGCCGTGCGGCTTCGGCTGGTCGAGCCCCTTGGGCGAGAGGGTGAAGATCTCGCAGCCCTCCTCCGTCACCGCCACCGTGTGCTCGAACTGCGCCGAGAGGGAGCGGTCGCGGGTCACGGCGGTCCAGCCGTCGGAGAGCACCTTCACCGCCGGCCGGCCGAGATTGATCATCGGCTCGATGGTGAAGAACTGCCCCGGCTTGAGCGGAACGTCGTAGCTCGCCTCGACGTAATGCAGGATGGTCGGCGCGTCGTGGTAGACGCGGCCCAGGCCGTGGCCGCAGAAATCCCGCACCACCGAGCAGCGCTCGGCTTCGGCGTAGGTCTGGATCGCGCGGCCGATATCGGTGGTGGAGCCGCCGGGCTTCACCGCCGCGATGCCGCGCATCAGCGCCTCGTAGGTGATCTCGCACAGGCGCTGAGCCTTGCGCGGCACCTCGCCGATATAGGCCATGCGGCTCGAATCCCCGTGCCAGCCGTCGAGAATCAGGCAGCAATCGAGGTTGACGATGTCGCCCTCGCGCAGGGGCTTGTCGTTGGGGATGCCGTGGCAGACGACGTGGTTGATCGAGGTGCAGATCGACTTGCGGTAGCCTCGGTAGAACAGAGAGGCCGGATAGGCCCCGTGATCCATGCCGAACTCGAAGGCGAGGTTGTCGAGATACTCGGTGGTCACCCCCGGCTGGGCGGCCTCGACCAGGAGGTCCAGGGCTTCCGCCGTGAGGCGGCCGGCCCGACGCATCCCCTCGAAACCCTCCGGCCCATGGATCGGCGGCTCGGGGGCGCGGCGCCCGCCTTCGGCGACGGCTTGCTCTTCACGGCTCATGGGAGGATCGGGCGCTTGGGAGGAGAATGCGAGGCGAACACCCCGTCTTACGCCGCGCCAGGGCTGACGCCAACCCGAGCGCGCGCCTTGTCTTCGTCAGGGCAGCGCTCTCGGGAGCGCATGCCGCGCGGGAGAACAGCTGCCGTCTAGGATTGTGGCCGCGAACGCGCTAGACCGAAGCCTCCGTTTCGACAGCCGGGTCCGGCCGCGCCCCCTCGCGCCGACGGGCCTCGGCGAACGAGCGCTCCAGGGACGTGCGATGGCTGACAAGGCGGTTCCCCACTTCCACAATCAGGCCGGCCTGCGCGTGATCGCGGTGGGTTCGAAGGAGTTCATGTGCATCGGGGCGCTGCCGCCCTTCGATCATCCGCATGTCTTCCTCGACATGGGCGGCGACACGGAGATCATCTGCCAATATTGCTCGACCCTGTTCCGCTACGATCCGAAGCTGAAATCCGGCACCGCGGAACCGGCCGATTGCCTCTGGACCGACGCGGCGCCCGCGACGAAAGCGGCCTGATCGCCTTCCGCTCCCCAACATCCTCCTCATGACGGCCATGGCGGCGCTCTCCATCGTCATCGTCGGCGCAGGGATCGGCGGCCTCACCGCCGCCCTGACCCTCTCCGGCGCTGGCCACTCGGTCACGCTGGTCGAGCGGCGGACCGGCTTCTCCGAGGTCGGCGCGGGGCTTCAGCTCTCGCCGAATGCCAGCGCCGTCCTGATCGGCCTCGGCCTCGGCGCGGCCCTGCGGCGGGCCGGCGACGAGCCGCCGGGCGTCACCGTGCGGGCGCTGGCCACCGGCCGCGTCATCGGCGGCATCCGCCTCGGGGCCAGTCTGCGCGAGCGGCACGGGGCGCCCTATTACGTGATGCACCGGGCCGACCTTCAGACTCTGCTGCTCGATGCCGTGCGCGGGCGCCCAGGCATCCGCCTCTGCGTCGGGCGCGAGGTGAGCGACCTGCACGAGACCGATGCCGGCATCAGCCTGACGATACGTAGCGTCGACGGCGACCGCAGCGAGACGCTGAAAGCCGACCTCGTCATCGGCGCCGACGGAGTCCGCTCAAATCTGCGGCGGCGCTTCGACGGGCGGCCTTTGCGCCTTCACCGCCAGGCGGCGTGGCGGGCGGTGATCCCGCGGGAGGCCGCGCCGGAGCTGCTTCAGGGCAGCGAGACCGGCCTGTGGCTTGGGCCGAAACGGCACGTCGTCCATTACCCGATCAATGGCGGCAAACGTCTCAACGTGGTGGCGATCGCCCCCGAGCGCGATGGCGACGAGGATTGGGGCCGGCTCGGCGATCCGGCGGTCCTGCGCGACCATTTCCCCGATGCGGCGGCACCGCTGATGGATCTGCTCGGCCTGCCCGATACCTGGGTGGTGTGGTCCCTGGTAGACCGCCCGGCGGCGCGGCCGATGGCGCGCGGGCGGATCGCGCTGCTGGGCGACGCGGCCCATCCGGTGCTGCCGTTCCTGGCGCAGGGGGCGGCGCTCGCCATCGAGGACGCGGCGGTGCTGGCGGCCAGCCTCGCCGGAGCGGCCGACATCCCGACGGCCTTGGCGGCCTACGCCAAGGCGCGGCAGACCCGGGTGCGCGCGGTCCAGCGCGCCGCCTGCCGCAACGGCCGCTTCTACCATGCGGGCCGGCTGGTCGGGCTCGCCCGGGACACGGTGATGGCCCATCTCGGGCCCGATGGCATGAGCGCGCGCTACGCCTGGATCTATGGCTGGCGCCCGCCGGCTTGATCTGCCCTCGCCGGCCCGCTACCGCTGCGGGGATGCGGACGTGGCGAAACCGGTAGACGCACGAGACTTAAAATCTTGCGGCCGCAAGGCTGTGCGGGTTCGAGTCCCGCCGTCCGCACCAATCCGTCGAAATCGCAAGTACCGCCAGCAAGATACTGACACGCAGGTGTTTTTCGGCGCCCACCGCGACAAAGGGCGCTACGAAGCGGCCGTTCCCATGACCTCCCTGAGCCGCGCCCCGAATGGCGATTGGCTCGCCCGCAAAGGCATCCCCTAAGGACACCGGATCGCGCGGCAGGTGACGAGGACGAGGCCCATCGCCGTCCCCACCAGCACGTCCGGCAGGTAATGCCCGCCCGCCCCGAGGGTCGCGACGATGATCGCGGCATTGAGGAGGATGGCGAGCAGGCCGATCACCGGCACCGGCGCGAGCGCCCAGGCGGTGAGGACGGCGAGACAGGCGTGAAACGAGGGAAAGGTCACGAGGCCGCGAATCTCGGAGAGGGCGAGGGTCGGCATCGTGCCGCGGCGCAGGGCGTGCAACGCATCGAGATGCCAGAGGGCGCCGACCGTCTCCCAAGGCCCGTCGGGATACATGCGCGGCTCGTAGAAGGCATAGGGACCGATCGCGGGAAACACGGCCGAGATCAGCACCGCGGCGAGCAGGGCCACCGAGAACAGGCGGGCGAAGCTCCATAGGCGCGAGACCCGTGACATCGCGCTGAGGGCGATGACGACGAGGCCGACCTGTGGTCCGCTCGAATGGTAGGCGAGCGCCAGCCAGCGGGACAGGCCCGGATGCTCGGCGAGGAGGGCGAGCCAGGCCGGCCAGTCGAAGCCCAGGGCCGCTTCGAGCCGGGCGAGAAACGGATCGGTGAGCGGCCGCGCCAGGGTAGCGGCGAGGTAATGGAGAATGGCCGCCGCCGTGGTGAAGGCGGCGAGATAGGCGCTCGACAGGGCCATGGCCCGCAGTTTCGGCTCCGGCTTGACGGCGCTGAACAGGACGGAGAGCGCGAGCAGAACGGTCACGGTCCCGAGCACGACGAGCAGGCCGGGCCAGGCGAGGCCGATACCGGCGGCGGCGAGCCAGATCGCATCGAGCCCGGCGAGGATGGCCACAAGGGCCCAGAATCCTGGTCCGGGGGCGGCGATGCCCGCGCTCAGCGTTCGCAGACGGTGCAGACCGGCCGGCGGACCGGCCTTCCCTGAGCCGGCCCAGCGTTCCTCGTCGAGCAGCATCCGTCGGTCGCCCCTTCCTGCCCGCGACCATCCAGCCGCCCCGAACGGGAAGACGCGGCAGCGCGCAATTTGTTCGGGACGGAGTAGGTCTCATCCCAGATCCGTTCGATCCCTTCGGGATGGCGGATTCGGGCTTCGCTCCAGTGCCGTCTCAGGCCGGCGGCGTGCTCACCTGCGCGCGGCCCGCGCCTTCCTCCAACCGGTTCGCATTGGCAGCGGGCATGAAGATCTCGACGCGATCCCGGCCGTCGCTCTTGGCGGCGTAGAGCGCGAAATCCGCAGCCTTGAGAAGATCCGGCACTTGGATGCCGCATTCCCGCGCCCGTCCGCGGGCGGCGGTGACCCCGACGCTTGCCGTCATCCTCGCCCCCGACGGGCGACCGGGATGACAGATGGCGAGATCCGAAACCGCCAGCCGGAGCGCCTCCCCCGCGACGCGCACCGCAGGCGGGTCCGCTCCCGGTAGGAAGACCGCGAATTCCTCACCGCCGTAGCGCCCGGCCAGCCCGGCGCGGGCCTCGACGCAGGCCTGGAGCGCCTCCGCGACCACGATGAGGCAACGATCCCCCTCCGCATGGCCGGCGGTGTCGTTCAGCTGCTTGAAATGGTCGAGATCCACGAGGATCACGCCGAGCCACGCATCCTGCTCCGCAGCCAGACGCCAAGCCTCCTCCAGCCGCTCGGAGAAGTGGCGGCGATTTGGCAGCGCCGTGAGCGAGTCGGTCTCCGATAGCACCGTGAGGCGGGCATTGGCACGGGCGAGCGCTTCGGCCTGAAGCTTCACCCGCAGACCGACGAGGAAGCTGTTCCGCCCATCCCATTCCCGGGAGTAGATGAGCTTCAACGGCAGCAGGATCAGCCCGGCGACGAGCAGGGGCAAGCCATTCCGGTCGAGGCTGCAGAGGCCGAAGGCAACGACGAGGCTGCCATAGAGGGCGAGCGATGCGCCGCAGAACCACAGGCCGTGCCGGAACGGCATCGGCGCGATCAGACCCACCACCAACGGGACGATGCTGGCAAGGACGACATAGACATCGGCATGGGGCGGCGGGGCCAGTCGGGCGCTGTTGAGAACGACGACAATGTCCACGAGGACGGTGGCGAGGGCTGCGGCGGAGATCCGCACCGTCGAGGGACGCCCGCGCAGGGAGAGGATGGCCAGCAACGCAACCGGGCAGAACAAACCCAGCGTCATCGCCAGCGGCACGATGAAGCCCTCGGGGCCGAACACGTCGCGGTCTATCGCGAGAGAAAGGACATTGAAGAACGTGAAGAGGCCAAGCCAGGACTGTACGTAGAACCCGTCCTGCCGGGCCGTCTCGGCGCGGTACTCCGCTTCGAGTTCGGTCGGCAATTTGAGCCGGTACCACGGGCGCCTCAAGCCAGCTTCGATAGACGACAGCATCGATATACCAAGGCCAGCCCCTTGCCGGGACTTGTGCTAACTCAGCTGAGCGTCCTTACTCAATACTTAATCACAGCGAGCACACAGCAACCTCATCGAGCACGGGTGGCAGGCCGCTCAGCGTCCCGATATCGCCGAGACCGGATCGCCCGGATTCCCGTAGCCGCGCCTGGCCGCCTCACGATTGACGATGCCGAAGCGCAGAACCGCTTCCTCCAAGTAATCGACCGCCCGCACGAGGTGGCGGCGCGCCCGTTCGATCTCTTCGGCCTCGGCATCGTCCGGTGTCTCCGCCAACGCCACCGACGCGATCAGCACCCGGTCACGCTCGTCCTCGACCCGCCGGTCCCGCTCGATACGCCCTCGCACATCGGCATCGAAGGCCTTGATGACCGCCCAGGGAAAATCGTCCTTCCGGCCGGCATGGGGAAAAGCCGCGGTCAGGCGCCGCGCCTCCGTGGCCGCCGCGCGCACGAGATCTGCTAAAGTCATCGTCAAGCTTCCGCCGCTACGCTGCCGTCTTCCTGTCCGATCTCCCCCGTCAACGGCGAAAGCACGGCACCCGATGCATCCGGCAGCTTTTTCCTCCCGGACCGCCAGCCGGAGCGGCAGAAGAACGGGCGCCGTCGGCGAGCAACCGATAGCCGGCCACGAAAAGGGCACAACATCTGCATTAGGCTCGGCCGCAAGACGTGCGCTCCGCCCTCCCGGCCCGACGGATCCAGGGCCGACCGGATCGGCGGAAACGTGTGGGAGTCACTGTCGGCGCGCCCTTGGGCTGCGCCGGAGTAGCATGGTGCTTTCGATGAGACGAACGGGATTCATCGGTGTCGTCGTCCTCGCCGCCAGTGCGGCCGGTCTCTGCTCATCCTTGGCGAGCGAGTCTCGGGTAGGAGAGTCTCAGGGAGGAGAGTTTCGGGCGGACGCCTCGCGGGCCGGCGAGAGCGTGACCGGACGGGCGCGGGTTCTGAGCGGCGATACGCTGCTCGTGGGCGGACGGGTGATCGGCCTCTACGGGGTGGCGGCCCCGGGGCTCAAGCAGAGCTGCCTGAACGCGCAGGGCCAGAGCTATGCCTGCGGCGCCCACTCGGCCAAGGCGCTGGCCGCCCATCTGAAGGAGACGCCCGTCACCTGCCAGATCCGCGAGACGGATGCCTATGGCCGCGCCATCTCCGTCTGTCTCCGCGACAAGGAAGATGTGAGCGCTTGGCTGGCGGAGAAGGGCTTGGCGATGGCAGAGCGCGGCGGGAAGGCCGCTTATGTCGGCGCCGAGACCGTGGCCTGGGGCAAACGCCTCGGCCTGTGGGCGGGCTCCTTCGAGGATCCGACCAGCCGCCCGCGCACCAGCTATGTGCGGGCCAACGCCCTGGCGGACGCCCAGCCGGAGGCGCGCTGACCGCCGCCCGGCAGAGACGTTTTCCCTGCCTTGCGGTCGGCCTGCTCCGGTGCCACCTAATCGGCTGCGCGCAACGCGGTTGGGTGCCGGTATCCACGGCCCGAAGCGTCGGATCATCACGGCCTGCCTGTCCGGCAGGCTCCGGCGGCGTGCGTCAGGAAGTGAGTGAGACGTCATGCAGTGCCCGATCGCCGTTTCCGCCCTCCTGCTGTCCGGCTTAATGCTGGCGACACCCGCCCTGTCCCAGGAGGGGGCGGACCAGCGGCTCACGCCCACCGGTCGCAGCGTCACCGCGACGGGCCAGACCAAACCGCCGGCTCCGGGCATTTCACAGGGGCAAATCACGCCGGCATCTCAGGAGCAGATGATCAGGGCCCAGCGCGCCGCCCGCGACCGCGACAAGGCTTGGGACGCCAAGATGAACAAGACCATGGGCTCGATCTGCAAGGGCTGCTGACGGTAGCCCTGCGTGATCCGGTTCGAAGGCGTCACGAAGCGCTTTCCCGGTGCGGAGCGCCCGGCGGTGGAAGCCCTCGACCTCACGGTGGCGGAAGGAACGACCTGCGCGCTGATCGGCCCTTCAGGCTGCGGCAAATCGACGACTCTGCGCATGATCAACCGCCTCGCCGAGCCGGATGAGGGGCGCATCCGCATCGACGGCCGCGACATCGCCGACGGTGATCCTGTCACCCTGCGGCGTGGGATCGGCTACGTGCTCCAGGGCGTCGGCCTGTTTCCCCATCGCAGCGTGGCGCAGAACGTGGCGACCGTGCCGACCCTGCTCGGCTGGCCCCGTGCCCGAATCGCTGCGCGGGTGGACGCGATGCTCGCCCTCGTCGGGCTCGATCCCGGTCGGTTTCGTGATCGGCGGCCCGATGCCCTGTCGGGGGGCCAGCGCCAGCGGGTCGGGGTGGCCCGGGCGCTCGCCGCCGATCCGGCCATCCTGCTGATGGACGAACCGTTCGGCGCGGTCGATCCCGTCGCCCGGACGCGGCTTCAGGCCGAGATCGGCGCCATCCTCAAGCGGCTGCGGAAGACGGTGATCCTCGTCACCCACGATATCGGCGAGGCCCTGCATATGGGCGATCAGGTCGCGCTGATGCGGGACGGCCGCCTCGTCCAATCCGCCTCGCCCGACCGATTGCTCGTCGCG
Organism: Methylorubrum zatmanii; assembly: GCF_014845115.1. Lineage (GTDB taxonomy): Bacteria > Pseudomonadota > Alphaproteobacteria > Rhizobiales > Beijerinckiaceae > Methylobacterium > Methylobacterium zatmanii. The sequence continues at coordinate 17,685 of NZ_NKUI01000047.1, forward strand.
CCCGCCGACGCCTTCACCGCGGATTTCTTAGGGGAAGGGCGAAGCCTGCGGCGCCTCGCGCGCCTGCGGGCCGGCGATTTTGCGCAGGCCGATGCCGTGGAGGGGATGGCTCCGACGATCTCCGATGAGGCCAGCCTGCAGGAGGCGCTCGACCGGATGCTTGCCACCGGCACCAACCGTCTCGCACTCGGCGACCGAAGCCTCACCCTCGATGCGGTGCGGAACGCCGCCCGAGCAGTTTCGGAGCGTGAGGCCGATCGAACTCCGCCGTAGCGGAGTTCAGCCCTTCTTCGGATCGCTGTTGCCCGCCGCACGGATCAGACCCGCGAGCCCCGCCTCGATGACCATGTCGGCGGCCTCGGAGGGAGAGAACCAGCGTGCCTCCCGTTGACCGCGCTCGGGGAACTTCTTCAACTGCTTGCGCACCTCCAGGGGAAACACCTTCACCTGACACAGCACCGCGTCACGGTTCTTCAGACGTTTCTCGTAAAGGTAGAAGCCCAGCGGACGCTTCCCGACATGGCCGACGATGCCGGCCTCCTCGTAGGCCTCGCGGGCGGCCGCCTCGTAGGGCTTGCGCCCCTTCATCGGCCAGCCCTTGGGGATGACCCAACGTCGGGTCTCGCGGGAGGTCACGAGCAGAATCTCCGTCCCCCCTTCGGGCGTCCGGCGCATCGGCAGAACGCCGACCTGGGGCCGCGCTTCGCGGCTGATCTCGATCGGGCCGGCCGTCATGCTTCTGAAACGCCCCGCGGCCGGCGCAGTTCGCGCTCGACTTTTGCCGCCGGGCCTGTGTCGCCCGAGCGGAAACAACGACAGAACAACTTGAAGGCTTGATGACGGGAGAGCACGCCGCTGCGACCGAAGCTATCGTCGCTCCCCGGTGATGGGCGACGCCGCTCGATAGCGGAAGCGAACCTCAGGTCTCAACCGAAATTTAATCGGCAAAAGAAATCCGGCATTCTGCCGCGTCAGCCCGCCGCGCAGAGATTTTCGATCAGAGCGTTCAGGTCGGCTCGCATCGCCTGAATCTCCGGCTCGGACATATTGAGCTGACACATCACCGATTGACGCACCGCCACCGCCTGAGCCCGTAGGGCACGCCCCTGATCGGTCAGGGAGATCTCGACCTCGCGCTCGTCGGACTGGCGGCGGCTGCGGTTCAGGAGGCCGCTCGTCTCCAGGCGTTTCAGCACCGGCGTCAGCGTTCCCGAATCGAGGCGCAGGCGGCGGCCGATCTCGGAGACGGTGATCCCGTCACTCTCCCACAGCACCAGCAGCACGAGATATTGCGGGTAAGTCAGCCCCATCTGCTCCAGCATCGGCCGATAGGACTTCGTCATCCTGTGCGCGGCCGCGTAGAGCGCGTAGCAGAGCTGGTTGTCGAGCAGGAGCGGATCCCTCAGCACTTCCGAGGCTTCGTTGGGAACATTCACGGTTCACATCCTGCCGCTCGACAATGCCTCCGGCCGGCAGCGCCCGGACAATCAGCGCCTGCAACCGTCAATTCTCATCCTGCGCCGCGCATTTCACGATAACGGAACGAGGACGGCAAGGTACATGCACAATTGTCCCAGGGCCGGTTTTCCCAGTCCTTTCTCAGTGCATGCTCGCACGCCAAGTCCCGTTCAAGCAAAAAGGCGGCCGTGAGGCCGCCTTTCGCATGGATCGATCAGGCCCGGACAATCGCCGCCGCTCGTCGCGGCGAGCGGTTTCCTCAGGCGGCGTCGGCCTCGACGGAGGTCGGGCCGGAATCCTTGCCGCGGGCATCGACGTCGCGGTCCACGAACTCGATGACGGCGAGCGGGGCGTTGTCGCCGTAGCGGAAGCCGGCCTTCATGATGCGGCAATAGCCACCCGGACGCGACTGGTAGCGCGGGCCGAGAACCGTGAACAGCTTCTTGACCATGTCGGCATCGCGGATCTGCGCCATAGCGAGACGGCGGGCATGGACGCTGTCGGTGCGGCCGAGCGAGATCAGCTTCTCGACGACCGGACGCAGGTCCTTAGCCTTCGGCAGGGTGGTGACGATCTGCTCGTGCTTGATCAGCGCGGCGGACATGTTGGCGAACATCGCCTTGCGATGCTCGGCGGTGCGGTTGAAGCGGCGACCGCGATAGGCGTGACGCATGGTGGCTGGTCCTTCTCAGTCACGGCCGCCGTGCCACGGTACGGCCGAGTGCCCCGAAGGGCTGTTTTCGACAATTCCGCGTAACCCAGCGGCGGGATTCCTTTGGAAGCGCCCGCCCCGGCTTCGCTGGGGCGGGAGGTCGAGCCGGCTCATCCGAACCGACTGGATCGGTCAAGCGAGCGGCACCCTTCAGTGCCGCCCGATCAGGCCAGGGGCAGCTTCGCCCCTCAGTAGTGCTCTTCGAAGCGCTTGGCGAGATCTTCGATGTTCTCCGGCGGCCAGCCGGGAACGTCCATGCCGAGGTGCAGGCCCATGCCGGCGAGCACTTCCTTGATCTCGTTGAGCGACTTGCGGCCGAAGTTCGGGGTGCGCAGCATCTCGCCCTCGGACTTCTGGATCAGGTCGCCGATATAGACGATGTTGTCGTTCTTCAGGCAGTTCGCCGAACGGACCGACAGCTCCAGTTCGTCCACCTTCTTGAGCAGGGCCGGGTTGAAGGGCAGCTGCGGCGCGAGCGGCGCGGCCTCTTCCTTGCGGGGCTCCTCGAAGTTCACGAAGACCTGGAGCTGGTCCTGGATGATGCGGGCGGCATAGGCCAGCGCATCCTCCGGCGACACGGCGCCGTTGGTCTCGACCGTCATGGTCAGCTTGTCCTTGTCGAGATCCTGGCCCTCGCGGGTGGTCTCGACCCGGTAGCTCACCTTGGTGACCGGCGAGTAGAGCGCATCGACCGGGATCAGGCCGATCGGCGCGTCCTCGGGACGGTTGCGCTCGGCCGGGACATAGCCCTTGCCGGTGGCGACCGTGAACTCCATGCGGATCTCGGCCCCGTCATCTAGGGTGCAGATCACGAGGTCGGGATTCAGGATCTGGATGTCGCCGACGGCGCCGATGTCGCCGGCGGTGACGAGGCCGGGGCCGGTCTTGCGCAGGGTGAGGCGCTTGGGCTGGTCGGTCTGCGAGCGGATGGCGATGGTCTTGATGTTGAGGACGATGTCCGTCACGTCCTCGCGCACGCCGGGGATCGAGGAGAACTCGTGCAGCACGCCGTCGATCTGGACGGACGTCACGGCCGCGCCCTGAAGCGAGGAGAGCAGCACGCGGCGCAGCGAGTTGCCGAGAGTCGTGCCGAAGCCGCGCTCCAGCGGCTCGGCCACCACGGTCGCGACCCGCTTCGGATCGTCGCCGGCCGTCACCTGCAGCTTGTTCGGCTTGATGAGCTCTTGCCAGTTCTTCTGAATGACCACGGTCCTACCTCTTGCCAAACCCGCGTTCCCGGCGTCCCGGAAAACGCTTCGGCCGGCCCCCAAGCCCTCGTCGAGCGCCCGGACCGGTCCCAAAACTCACTGCCGCTCGCCCGCCACCCAGAGCGCGGGAACGAAGCTGTACCCGGCTCCGTCGCGGGCGACGGTGCCGAGCGCCGGAAACTCCAGATGCGAGCCGGCGATGAAGGTTCCCTCCGTCGCCACCTCGTCGAGCACGCGCTTGCGGGTCGCCCGCGCCTGATCGCCGTCGACGTCGAAGGTGACGCCAGCCTCCGGCTGCTTGAACTGGATCGCCGGCATATGCACCACGTCGGTCCACATCAGCAGGGACTTGTCCCCCGATACGATCCGCATGCCGCAATGTCCCGGCGTGTGGCCGGGCAGCGGAACGGCGGTGATGCCGGGCACCAACTCACCGCCCTCATGCCTGCGCAGCCGGGCGCCGTAGGGCGCGACCGCCTTGCGGGCATTCTCGAAATACGGCTTCGCCGCCTCAGGTGCCCGGGAGAGGACATCGTCGGGAAGCCAATGCGCGGCCTCGTCGGCATGCACCACGAGTTCCGCATTCGGGTAAGCCGCGCTGCCATCCTCCCGCACCAAGCCGCCGGCATGGTCGGGATGGAGATGGGTGAGCAGAACGGTCTCGATCTCCTCCGGCATCACACCGGCCAGCGCGAGGGCCGCCGGCACCCGCCCCATGGTCGTCGGACCGAAATGGCCGTAGCCCGAATCGATCAGCACCGGCTTGCGGCCGGCGCCGGTCACGAGAAAAGCGTTGAGCGTGACGACCGGAGCCTCGGAGCGGAAGCCCGCGCGCTGGAGCGCGCCGGCCTCCTCCTGGGAGATGCCCGTGACGAGATCGAGGGAGCCCTGAAACCAGCCGTCGTTGAGAGCGGTGACCGTGAGGTCGCCGATATTCCAACGCAGCGCGCCGGGAAGGGGCTTCGATCCGTCCGCCATGGGCTTCTCCGTTCGAGGGTGCTCCGAGTTCGTCCGATCAGACGCGACGGCGCTTGCGCGGGCGGCAGCCGTTATGCGGGATCGAGGTGACGTCGCGGATCGAGGTCACGGTGAAGCCGGCGGCCTGCAACGCGCGGAGCGCCGACTCACGGCCCGAACCCGGACCGGACACCTCGACCTCGAGGGTGCGCATGCCGTGCTCGGCAGCCTTGCGGCCGGCATCCTCGGCGGCGACCTGGGCCGCGTACGGGGTCGACTTGCGCGAGCCCTTGAAGCCCATGGCGCCGGCGGACGACCACGAGATCGTGTTGCCCTGCGCGTCGGTGATGGTGATCATCGTGTTGTTGAACGAGGCGTTCACATGCGCCACGCCGGAGACGATGTTCTTGCGTTCGCGGCGGCGGACGCGGGTCGGTTCCTTGGCCATTCTGTTCTCGCTGGTCCTTCAGTCACGCCCGTACTTCCAGGCGCTCGGGATTCTTTTGTGATTTGGCGGCGCGGCCTTGGATGACCGGTCCGCCCCACCGGGTCCCGGAGCGGGACACCCGGCGCGACGCGAAGGAGGCCGAGCGGAGCACGGCCTCCCAATCGAAATTACTTCTTCTTGCCGGCGATCGGCTTCGCCTTACCCTTGCGGGTGCGGGCGTTGGTGTGGGTGCGCTGGCCGCGAACCGGGAGCTGCTTGCGGTGACGCAGGCCGCGGTAGCAGCCGAGATCCATCAGGCGCTTGATGTTCATCGAGACTTCGCGGCGCAGATCGCCTTCCACGACGTAATCGCGGTCGATGGTCTCGCGGATCTGGAGCACCTCGGCGTCGGTGAGCTGATTCACGCGGCGCTCGGCGGGGATACCGACCTTCTCGGTGATCTCCTCGGCCTTCTTCGGGCCGATGCCGTGGATGTACTGAAGCGCGATGACGACGCGCTTACCGGTCGGGATGTTGACGCCTGCGATACGGGCCAAGATGATCTCTCCATGTGACAGGCCGCCGAGGCCTGCCGCCATTCAAGGAAAAGCGCGCGTCCGGTGGAGGCCGGCCCCTGCGCGCCCGCCCGAAACGACAAATTGATCCGCGAGCAGCCTCTCCGAGGCGCCCGGACCACATCCCGTTTGGACGAAGGGGGTCCGCCTAGCGCACGCCATAGAGAGTGTCAACACCCCGTGAACGGCGACAGCGCGAAAAAGCCCTCCGTGCCTGAGGGCGCGCGCCATGAAAAAAGCCTGCCCCCGCCACGTCGGACGGGAGCAGGCTTCGATCATACGACCGGGCGATGCCTCTCAGGAGGCCGCCTTCTCGCGGAAACCGTCGAGAAGCCCCGTCAAATCGCCCGTGACCTCATCGATCGGCTTCATGCCATCGACCTTCCGCAACAGACCGGTGCCGGCATAGTAGTCCGACAGCGGCGCCGTCTGCTTCTTGTAAGCATCGAGGCGGGTCTTGAAGACCTCCGGCGTGTCGTCCTTGCGCACCGGCTGGCCCCGGGCCGCCGTCTCCTCGGCCCGCTTGGCGATGCGGCCGACGAGGGCATTCTCGTCCACGACGAATTCGACGACGGCGTCGAGGGCGATGCCCTTCTCCGCCAGCATCGCGTCGAGGGCCTTGGCTTGCTCCACCGTGCGGGGGAAACCGTCGAGGATGAAGCCATTCTTGGCATCGGCCTCCTCGATGCGGTCGGCGACGATCCCGACCACCACCGCGTCCGGCACCAGGCCGCCGCTCTCCATGATCGACTTCGCTTCGAGGCCCACCGGCGTCTCGGCGGCGACGGCGGCGCGCAGCATGTCGCCGGTGGAGAGCTGCGGTACGCGGTAGCGCTCCACGATTCGCTCGGACTGCGTGCCCTTCCCCGCTCCCGGCGGTCCGAGCAGAATGATCCGCATGGCGTCTCCCCGTCCTCAAGGCCCGGCGCCGGGCTCGTTCTTCATGGTCGGCGCGCCCGCCTTCTACAGGCCGCGCCATCGTCATTCAGCTGTGATGCGCAATTCCGGCGCACGCGTCCACCGAACCTTTGTCGGAGCCCGCGAAGGCTCAGCGGCGCCGGGTGGTGGAAGCGCCGCGCAGCTTGGCCTTCTTCACCAGCCCCTCGTACTGATGCGCCATCAGATGACCGTGGATCTGCGCCACCGTGTCCATGGTGACCGAGACCACGATCAGCAGCGAGGTGCCGCCGAAACCGAGGGCCGCCGAGGTATAGGAGGCCACGATCTCCGGCACGAGGCAGACGAAGGTGAGGTAGGCCGCGCCGATCACGGTGATGCGGGTCAGCACCTTGTCGATGAAGGCGGCGGTGCGCTCACCCGGGCGGATGCCCGGGATGAAGCCGCCGTGCTTCTTCAGGTTGTCGGCGGTCTCCTGCGGATTGAAGACGACCGCCGTGTAAAAGAACGTGAAGAAGATGATCAGCGCGGCATAGGCCACCATGTAGAGCGGCCGGCCGTGGCCGAGATAGGCCGTCAGGGTGCCGAGGACACCGGTCGAGCCCTGGTTGGCCGAGAAGCTCGCCACCGTGGTCGGCAGCAGCAGCAGCGACGAGGCGAAGATCGGCGGGATCACGCCCGAGGTATTGAGCTTGAGCGGCAGGAACGAGGTCTGCCCCTCATACATGCGGTTGCCGACCTGACGCTTCGGGTAGTTGATCAGGAGCCGGCGCTGGGCACGCTCCATGAACACGATGAAGTAGATCAGCGCGACCGCCGCGAGACCGGCACCGAGCAGGATGGCGGGCGACAGCGCACCTGTGCGGGTCAGTTCGAGGGCGCCGAAGATCGAGGCCGGCAGGTGGGCGACGATGCCCGCGAAGATGATGAGCGAGGAGCCGTTGCCGATGCCGCGCGACGTGATCTGCTCACCGATCCACATCAGGAACAGGGTTCCGCCGGTCAGGGTGATCACGGTCGAGAGGATGAAGAACGGACCCGGCGCGATGACGGCGTTCGATCCTTGAAGGCCGAAGGCGATGCCCCAGGACTGGACCAGGGCCAGCACCACCGTGAGGTAGCGGGTATACTGGTTGATGACCTTGCGGCCGGACTCGCCCTCCTTCTTCAGCGCCTCCAGGCTCGGCACCACCGAGGTGAGGAGCTGAACGATGATCGAGGCCGAGATGTAGGGCATGATGTTGAGCGCGAAGACCGCCATGCGCTCCACCGCCCCGCCCGAGAACATGTTGAACATGCCGAGCACGCCGCCGGCCTGGTTCTGGAAGTTCCGGGCGAACTGTTCCGGATCGATGCCGGGAATCGGAATATAGGTGCCCAGCCGGAACACGATGAGCGCGCCCAGGGTGAACCAGATGCGCTTCTTGAGCTCGTCGGCCTTGGCGATGGCGCCGAAATTCAGGTTGGCGGCAAGCTGCTCGGCGGCTGAGGCCATGTCATTGATCCCGGAAAATGCCGTCGGGACGCGTCTCAAGCGGTCCCTGAAAGCGGAAGCGGCGGCCGCGTGCGAGCACGGGCCGCCGCTTCGGCGTTCGACTTAATGGCGGCGTCAGGCCGACGCAACTGCGCTCTCGGACGCGCCCCGATGGGCAACGCCGGCGGCGAACGCGGTCGTGACCGAACCACCGGCCTTCTCGACGGCCTCGACGGCCGACTTGGAGGCGCGGGTCACCTCGAAGGTGAGCTTGGCGGTCAGCTCGCCGACGCCCAGCAGCTTCACGCCGTCGCGGGCACGGGAGATGACGCCGGCCTTGACCAGGGCATCGACCGTCACGGGGGCGTTGGCGTCGAGCTTGCCGGCATCCACCGCCTGCTGCACCCGGCCGAGATTCACCTCGTTCAGGTCGTGGGCGTGGATGTTGTTGAAGCCGCGCTTCGGCAGGCGACGATGCAGCGGCATCTGGCCGCCCTCGAAGCCCTTGATGGACACGCCGGTGCGGGCCTTCTGACCCTTCACGCCGCGGCCAGCGGTCTTGCCCTTGCCGGAACCGATGCCCCGGCCGACGCGCATCCGGTTCTTGGTCGCGCCTTCGTTGTCGCGGATCTCGTTGAGCTTCATGGTGGAGCCCTCCTCACGCCGCGGCGTCGTCGAGGACGCGCACCAGATGCGCGACCTTGCGGATCATGCCCCGCACCGAGGGAGTATCCTCCAGCTCGGACACGCGGTGCAGCTTGTTCAGCTTGAGGCCGATCAGCGTCGCGCGCTGGGAGGCCTCGCGGCGGATCGGCGAACCGATCTGCTCGATGCGGACAGTCTTGTTAGCCATGCTGCCCTCCCCTTACGCGACGGCCGCTTCGGAGGTGTCGGCCGGGTCGGCATCGCGGCGACGGGCCTGGAGGGCCGACACCTTGAGACCGCGACGGGCCGCGACCGAGCGCGGGCTGTCCTCGTTCTTGAGCGCGTCGAAGGTGGCGCGCACGAGGTTGTAGGGGTTGGACGAGCCGAGCGACTTGGCGACGACGTCCTGCATGCCGAGCGTCTCGAAGACGGCGCGCATCGGGCCGCCCGCGATGATGCCGGTGCCCTGCGGGGCAGCGCGGAGGATCACCTTGCCGGCGCCGTGACGGCCGTTGACGTCGTGGTGCAGCGTGCGGCCTTCGCGCAGGCTGACGCGGATCAGACCGCGCTTGGCGGCCTCGGTCGCCTTGCGGATCGCCTCCGGCACCTCACGGGCCTTGCCGTGGCCGAAGCCGACGCGGCCCTTCTGGTCTCCGACGACGACGAGCGCCGCGAAGCCGAAGCGACGGCCACCCTTCACCACCTTGGCGACGCGGTTGATGTGGACGAGCTTGTCCACGAACTCGCTGTCGCGCTCTTCGCGGTCGTCGCGGCGACGACCCTCGCGTTCACGTGCCATATCAGGTTCCTGTTATCTCACTGGCGCGGGCCGAAACGACCCGCTCGCTCGATGGTTTCCTCCCCGCGGACGGGGAGGAAAAAGCATCCTCAGAAGTCCAGGCCGCCTTCGCGGGCCGCGTCGGCGAGAGCCTTGACGCGACCGTGGAAGATGTAGCCCGAACGGTCGAAGATGACCTTGGTGACGCCGGCAGCCTTGGCGCGCTCGGCGACGAGCTTGCCCACGGCCTCGGCCGCCGCCTTGTCGGCGCCGGTCTTGAGGCTGGTCCGCAGGTCCTTGTCGAGGCTCGAGGCGGCGGCGAGCGTGCGGCCCGCAGCGTCGTCGATGACCTGGACGTAGATCTGCTTGGACGAGCGGAACACCGACAGCCGCGGACGGCCGTTGGCGGCGGTCCGAAGGGCCCGGCGCACGCGCGCCTTGCGGCGCAGGAGGGCTTCGTTCTTGTTCGACATGATCGCCCCCCTTACTTCTTCTTGCCTTCCTTGCGGAAGATGAATTCGCCAGCGTACTTGACGCCCTTACCCTTGTAGGGCTCGGGGCCGCGATACTCGCGAATCTCCGCCGCCACCTGACCGACGCGCTGCCGGTCGATGCCCGCCACCACGATCTCCGTGGGCTTGGGCGTGGTGATGGTGATCCCGGCCGGGATCTCGTATTCGATGTCGTGGCTGTAGCCGAGCGACAGCTTGAGGGCCTTGCCGGCCATCGCCGCGCGGTAACCCACGCCGGTGATCTCCAGCTTCTTCTCGAAGCCCTTGGAGACGCCCTCGACGAGGTTCGCCACCTGGGCGCGCGAGGTGCCCCACAGGGAGCGGGCCGCCTTCGACTGGTCCTTGGGCTGCACCGAGACGGCACCGTCCTTGAACTCGACGGTGACCTGGGGCGGCACCACGAACTGGAGCTCGCCCTTCGAGCCCTTCATCTTCACCGTCTGACCCGTAACCGTGGCGGTGACGCCGGACGGGACGGGGACGGGCTTCTTGCCTACGCGAGACATGTCGCTGTCCTCCGGATCAGAACACCTTGCAGAGCACTTCACCGCCGACGTTGCGCTCGCGCGCCTCGTGATCGGCCATGACGCCCTGCGGGGTCGAGATGATGGTCACGCCGAGACCGTCGGCGACACGCGGCAGCTCGCCAACCGACGAGTAGACGCGGCGGCCGGGCTTCGACACGCGCTTGATCTCCCGGATGACCGGGCGACCGTCGTAGTACTTGAGTTCGATCGCGAACTCGGTGCGGCCGTTGCCGAGGTCGGACACCGCGTAGTCGCGGATGTAGCCCTCGGACTTCAGCACGTCGAGGACCGAGGCGCGCAGGCGCGAGCCGGGGGTCTGGACGACGTTGCGGCGGCGGCTCTGACCGTTGCGGATGCGGGTGAGCATATCACCCACGGGATCGTTCACCATGGATGCCTCCCCTTACCAGCTGGACTTCACGAGACCGGGGATCAAACCCCGGTTGCCGAGATCGCGCAGAGCGACGCGCGAAATGCCGAGCTTACGGTAGTAGGCCCGCGGACGGCCGGTCATCTCGCAGCGGTTGCGGATGCGGGTGGCCGACGAATTGCGCGGCAGTTCCGCCAGCTTGAGGCGCGCCTCGAAGCGCTCCTCCATCTCGCGGGACTCGTCGTTGGCGATGGCGAGGAGGGCCTTACGCTTCTCGGCGAAGCGCTTCACCAGCTCCTTGCGGTGGTTGTTCTTCTCGACTGAGCTTTTCTTAGCCATGTCTGTCTCCAGTGTCCGCGTCTAAGCGACGTTGCCGCCGCTTACTGCCGGAACGGGAACTTGAAGTGGGCGAGGAGAGCCTTGGCCTCTTCGTCCGTGGTGGCGCTCGTCTGGACGACGATGTCCATGCCCCAGGTCTGCTCCGCCTTGTCGTAGGAGATCTCCGGGAACACGAGGTGCTCCTTGAGGCCCATGGCGTAGTTGCCGCGGCCGTCGAAGGAGCGCGGGTTCAGGCCGCGGAAGTCGCGAACGCGCGGCAGCGCGATCGTGATCAGGCGATCCATGAACTCGTACATGCGGGCCTTGCGAAGGGTCACCTTGCAGCCGATCGGCATGCCCTCGCGGACCTTGAAGGTCGCGATCGCCTTGCGGGCGCGGGTGATGACCGGCTTCTGGCCGGCGATGAGGGCGAGATCGCCCGCAGCCACCGAAGCCTTCTTCGAATCGGCGGTGGACTCGCCGACGCCCATGTTGATGACGATCTTCTCGATCTGCGGGACCTGCATCGGGTTCTTGTACCCGAACTGCTCGATCAGCTTCTGCCGGACGACCTCGTCGTAATGCTTGCGCAGACGCGGGACGTAGGCGTTCTTGTCGGCCTCAGCCATCGATCTGATCCCCCGTGGTCTTGGCGAACCGGACCTTGCGCCCGTCGTCGAGGATGCGGAACCCAACCCGGGTCGGCTTGCCGTTGGCATCGGCCACCGCGATGTTGGACAGGTGGATGGCAGCCTCCTTGGAGATGATGCCGCCCTCCTGGTTCTGAGTCTGGCGCTGGTGCTTCTTCACCAGGTTGATGCCGCGAACGAGAGCCTTGTCCTCCTTCGGCATGACCTGGATGACCTCGCCGGAGCGACCCGAGTCGCGACCGGTGAGAACGACGACCGTGTCGCCCTTCTTGATCTTGGCGGCCATCACAGCACCTCAGGAGCGAGCGAGATGATCTTCATGTGGTTGCGGGCGCGCAGCTCGCGCGGCACCGGCCCGAAGATACGGGTGCCGACCGGCTCCTTCTGATTGTTGATCAGAACGGCAGCGTTCTTGTCGAAGCGGATCACCGAACCGTCGGCGCGCTTCACGTCCTTGGCGGTGCGCACGACGACCGCCTTCATGACGTCGCCCTTCTTCACGCGGCCGCGCGGGATCGCCTCCTTGACGGAAACGACGATGATGTCGCCGACGCCGGCATATTTGCGCTTCGACCCGCCGAGCACCTTGATGCACATCACGCGGCGCGCACCCGAATTGTCGGCGACGTCCAGATTCGTCTGCATCTGGATCACGAGAGTGACCTTTCCTTGTTTCAAGCGGGTTTCCGCACGCGGGCGGTATTGCCCGGCGGACGACGCCTGATGGGGATCTGACGTCCCCGGATGTAACGAACCGCGCAAACGGCACTTCTCAGTGCCGGCGCGGTCACCGCGTACGAAAGGAGTGCGAACACCCCAAGGACTGTCGCGAAGGTCGGTCCGGTACTATGGACCGCCGCGGATTGCAAGGCATGACATGGTGCGTGGCATCATTTTCGTCGCCTCTTCCATCACGGCCAGGAAGAGAAGCGGATGACACTTCATGATCCCTGCGCGCCGGCGCGAAAACAAGACGCGTCCCCGGCATCCTGGGCGAAGCAGGGCATGATCGATTCAGCCCTTCGCGGCGCCGGCGATTCGGCCGGCCCTGGTTCAATAGGAAGGCTGTGACGGCTGGCGGAGCGACGATCGCGCTCCGCGCTTCCGCACAACGAAAACGGGCGCGAGATCAGCTCTCGCGCCCGTTTTCAGATTTCCCTTGAGAAGAAATCAGGCCGCCGTGCCGGCCGCCTCGGCCGCAGCCGCCTGATCCTCGACCAGCTTCCAGGTCTTGGTCTTGGAATAGGGGCGGGACTCTTCGATGAACACCGTCTGGCCGATCTTGGCCACGTTGCCCTCGTCATGGGCATGGTAGTTCTTCGAACGGCGCACCGTCTTCTTCATCACCGGGTGGGTGAAGCGACGCTCCACCTTCACGACGATGGTCTTATCGGTCTTGTCGCTAACGACGACGCCCTGAAGGACGCGCTTGGGCATGGGAACCTCCTCAGGCCTTGGCCGCGTCCAGCGTCTTCTGACGCTGCAGCGTGCGGACACGGGCGATGTCGCGCCGGACCTCGCGGACGCGGGCGACGTTCTCGAGCTGGCCCGTCGCGCCCTGGAAGCGCAGATTGAACTGCTCCTTCTTCAGGTTGACGAGCTCGTCGGTAAGCTGATCCGCCGACATCGCGCGCAGATCAGACAGTCTCTGGTCGGACTTCATGATCCTTCTTCCTATCAATCGGCGATGCGCTGAATGACGCGCGTGCGCACCGGCAGCTTCGCGGCACCGAGGCGCAGCGCCTCACGGGCGATGTCTTCGGCGACGCCATCGACCTCGAACATGATGCGGCCGGGATGGACGCGGGCGGCCCAATATTCCGGCGCACCCTTACCGGAGCCCATGCGGACTTCGGTGGGCTTGGCGGTGACGGGGAGATCCGGGAACACCCGGATCCAGACCCGGCCCTGACGCTTCATCTCGCGGGTGATCGCGCGGCGGGCCGCCTCGATCTGGCGCGCGGTGATGCGCTCGGGCTCCAGGCACTTGAGGCCGAACTGGCCGAAGTTCAGCTCAAAGCCGCCCTTGGCCGCGCCATGGATGCGCCCCTTGAACTGCTTACGGAACTTGGTCTTCTTGGGTTGCAGCATGGCAGCCTCTCATATGCTTCAGGTGGCTGCGATCACGCGTTGGCGTGATCGCGGCGACCCTCGCGGCCGCCTTCGCGATCGCGCTCACGACGCCCGCCAGAGCGGCCGCCCTCTTCCTGAGCGCGCTTGTCCTGCGCCATCGGGTCGTGCTCGAGGATCTCGCCCTTGAACACCCACACCTTGATGCCACAGGTGCCGTAGGTGGTGAACGCCGTCGCGGTGCCGTAATCGACGTCCGCGCGCAGCGTGTGCAGCGGAACGCGACCCTCGCGGTACCACTCGGTACGGGCGATTTCGGCGCCGCCGAGACGGCCGGCGCAGTTGATGCGGATGCCCTCGGCGCCGAGACGCATCGCCGACTGCACGGCGCGCTTCATGGCGCGACGGAAGGCGACGCGGCGCTCGAGCTGCTGAGCGATCGACTCGGCGACCAGCGTCGCGTCGACCTCAGGCTTGCGCACCTCGACGATGTTGATCGTCACGTCGGCCTTGGTCATCGTGCCGACGAGCTTGCGCAGCTTCTCGATGTCCGCGCCCTTCTTGCCGATCACCACGCCCGGACGACCCGAGTGGATGGTGACGCGGCACTTCCGGTGCGGGCGCTCGATGACGATCTTCGAGACGGCGGCCTGCTTGAGCTGCTTCATGAGGGCGGCACGGATGGCCACGTCCTCATGCATCAGCTTGGCGTACTCGCCCTTCTCGGCGAACCAGCGGGAATCCCAGGTCCGGTTGATGCCGAGACGCAGGCCGATCGGATTGATCTTCTGACCCATCGGTAACTCCTCAGGCCGCTTCAGCGCGCACTTCGCGAACCACGATCGTGAGGTTCGAGAAGGGCTTCAGGATGCGCGCGCCGCGACCGCGGGCACGGGCGTGGAAGCGCTTGAGCACCAGCGCCTTGCCAACGAAGGCCTGGGACACGACGAGATCGTCCACGTCCAGGTCGTGGTTGTTCTCGGCGTTGGCGATCGCGCTCTCCAGGCACTTCTTCACATCGCGGGCGATGCGCTTGCGGGAGAACTCGAGGTCGGCAAGGGCCGTATCGACCTTCTTGCCGCGGATCAGCGCCGCCACGAGGTTGAGCTTCTGGGGCGACACACGGAGCATCCGCGCGACGGCCTTGGCTTCGTTCTCGGGGAGCGCGCGGGGGGTGGCAGGCTTGCCCATCTCAGCGCCTCTTCGCCTTCTTGTCGGCCGCGTGACCGGGGAAGGTGCGGGTCGGCGAGAACTCGCCGAACTTGTGACCGACCATCTCCTCGGTGACGTAGACCGGGATATGCTTGTGTCCGTTGTGCACACCGAAGGTGATGCCCACGAACTGCGGAAGGATCGTGGAGCGGCGGCTCCAGATCTTGACGACCTCGTTGCGGCTGGAGCCGCGGGCGGCGTCGGCCTTCTTCAGGAGGTAGCCGTCGACGAACGGCCCTTTCCAGAGGGAACGTGCCATGGCTGTTACTTCTTGCGGTTATGGCGGCTGGACAGGATGAAGGTGTCGGTCCGCTTGTTGGACCGGGTCTTCTTCCCCTTGGTGGGCACGCCCCAGGGCGTGACCGGGTTCCGGCCGCCCGAGGTGCGACCCTCGCCGCCGCCGTGCGGGTGGTCGACCGGGTTCATGGCGACGCCGCGGTTATGCGGACGCTTGCCGAGCCAGCGGTTACGGCCGGCCTTGCCCAGCGAGATGTTCATGTGGTCCGGGTTCGACACCGCACCGACGCTCGCGAAGCACTGACCATGCACCAGGCGCTGCTCACCCGAGTTGAGGCGCAGCGTCACGTAGCCCTGGTCGCGACCGACGATCTGGGCGTAGTTGCCGGCGGAGCGGGCGATCGCGCCGCCCTTGCCGATCTTCAGCTCGACATTGTGGACGATGGTGCCCACCGGCATCGAGCCGATCGGACCGGCATTGCCCGGCTTCACGTCGACGCTCTCACCCGCGACCACCTTGTCTCCCGGCGACAGGCGCTGCGGGGCGAGGATGTAGCTCTGCTTCCCATCGGGGAAGGTGATGAGCGCGATGAAGGCGGTGCGGTTCGGATCGTACTCGATCCGCTCCACCGTCGCGGGAACGTTGAGGTTCTCGCGACGCTTGAAGTCGACGTTGCGCAGGACCCGCTTGTGACCACCGCCGCGGAAGCGGACGGTGATGCGGCCCAGGTTGTTGCGGCCGCCCGAGGAGCTCTTGCCCTCGGTCAGCGCTTTTACCGGCTTGCCCTTGTAGAGCTCACGGCGGTCGACGAGCACGAGCTGGCGCAGGCTCGGCGTGACCGGTTTGAATGTCTTCAAGGCCATCGGCTTGATCCTAACGCTTCAAGTCTCAGAGGCCGGTCGTGACGTCGATCGTATCGCCCTCGGCGAGGGTCACGATCGCCTTTTTCACGTCCGAACGCTGCCCGCGCTGCCCGCGGAAGAACTTCTTCTTGCCCTTGGTCGTGAGGGTGTTCACACCGAGGACCTTGACGTCGAACAGCTTCTCAACCGCTTCCTTGATCTGCGGCTTGGTGGCCTTCGGGGCGACCCGGAAGACAACCTTGTTCTGTTCGGTGAGGTTGGTCGCCTTCTCCGTGATGACGGGGGAGACGATCACATCGTAATGGCGCGGATCGGCACTCATTTGAAACGCTCCTCCAGCGCGTCGACGGCGGCGCGCGTCAGCACGAGCGTGTCGCGGCGCAGGATGTCGTAGACGTTGATGCCCTGCACGGGCAGCACGTCGATCTTCGGGATGGCGCGGGCGGCGCGACCGAAGTTCTCATCGACCTCCGAACCGCCGATGATCAGCGCGCTCGACAGGCCGAGCTTCTCGAAGCGCTCGATCATCGCCTTGGTCTTGTGGCTGTCGACCTTGATGTCGTCGACGACGATCAGGGTCGAGGCCTTGGCCTTGGTCGAGAGGGCGTGCTTGAGCGCCAGGGCACGGACCTTCTTGGGCAGGTCGTGGCTGTGATCGCGCACCACCGGACCGAAGGCGCGACCGCCGCCGCGGAACTGCGGGGCGGACGCCGCGCCGTGACGGGCGTTGCCGGTGCCCTTCTGCTTGTACAGCTTCTTCGAGGTGCGATCGACATCCGAGCGGTTCTTGACCGCGTGGGTGCCGGCGCGCCGCTTGGCGAGCTGGTAGCGCACCATGCGCTGCAGGATGTCGGCGCGCGGCTCAAGGCCGAAGATCGCCTCGTTGAGCTCGACCGAGCCGGCGGAGCCGCCGTCGAGCGTGGTGATATCGAGTTTCATCACGCGTTCTCCTCGGACGCCGGAGCCTCAGGGGCTGCCTCGACCTGGGCCGCGGCGGAACCGTTCTCACGGAACTTGCCCGGCAGCGGCAGGTCGGCAGGCAGCTTGCGCTTGACCGAGTCGCGAACCTGGATCCAACCGCCGGCCACGCCGGGGACGGCGCCCTCGACCAGGATCAGGCCGCGCTCCGGATCGGTGCGGACGACCTTGAGGTTCTGCGTGGTGACGCGCTCGACGCCCAGGTGACCCGGCATCTTCTTGTTCTTGAAGGTCTTGCCCGGATCCTGGCGGCCACCGGTCGAACCGATCGAACGGTGGGAGATCGACACGCCGTGGGTGGCGCGCAGACCGCCGAAGTTCCAGCGCTTCATACCGCCGGCGAAGCCCTTACCCGTGGTGGTGCCCGTCACGTCGACGAACTGACCCGGGATGAAGTGGTCGGCGGTGATCTCGGCGCCCACCGGAATCAGCGCGTCCTCGGACACGCGGAACTCGGCGAGCTTCTTCTTCGGCTCGACCTTGGCGACCGCGAAGCGACCGCGCTCGGCCGCCGACACGTTCTTCACCTTGGCCTTGCCCACGCCGACCTGGAGGGCAACGTAGCCATCCTTCTCGGTGGTGCGGTGTGCCACAACCTGGCACTGATCGATTTGAAGCACGGTAACCGGCACGTGCTCGCCTGCGTCTGTGAAGACGCGGGTCATGCCGACCTTCCGTGCGATGACGCCTGAGCGCATAGGTCTCTCCCTCGCGCGATGAAACGGTAAGCTCTAAATCCAGCGCGGACTTAGAGCTTGATCTCCACGTCCACGCCAGCGGCGAGGTCGAGCTTCATCAGCGCGTCCACGGTCTGCGGCGTCGGGTCGACGATATCGAGCACCCGCTTGTGCGTGCGCATCTCGAATTGCTCGCGCGACTTCTTATCAATGTGAGGCGAGCGGTTCACCGTGAACTTCTCGATATGCGTCGGCAGAGGGATCGGGCCCCGGATCTGCGCACCGGTGCGGCGCGCGGTGGAGACGATCTCCTTGGTGGAGGCATCGAGAATGCGATGATCGAACGCCTTGAGGCGAATGCGGATGTTCTGACCGTTCATGACCTGACCTCGGCGGAAACGTTGGAAGGGCGGGCGCGAGGGCCCGCCCCTCTTCGTCCCCTGTCGATGATGCCTGCGGTGGCGGTTAGTCGTTGATGGCGGCGACGACGCCGGCACCGACGGTGCGGCCGCCCTCGCGGATGGCGAAGCGCAGCTTCTCTTCCATGGCCACCGGCACGATCAGCTCGACGTCCATGGTGACGTTGTCGCCCGGCACCACCAC
>NZ_NKUI01000048.1 GCF_014845115.1 Methylorubrum zatmanii
CGCCGCCTGGGCCGCCGCCTCGCCGGACTCGGCGGCGGCGACGATCCGCTCGCCGGTCAGGGATTTGCCGGAAGCACGAGCATAATCGGCGGCGAGGCCGGGGCCGGAGAGCCAGGTCTCGATGCAGCCGTGGCGCCCGCAATAGCAGGCCGGGCCGGGGCGCTCGTCGTCGCGCGGCCAGGGGAGGGGGTTGTGGCCCCATTCCCCGGCGATGGCGTTGCGCCCGGTCAGCGCCCGGCCGTTCAAGGCGATGCCGGAGCCGACCCCCGTGCCGAGGATCACCGCCCAGACGAGGCTCTGGCCCGCGCCGGCCCCATCGACGGCCTCCGAGACCGCGAGGCAATTGGCGTCGTTCTCGACCCGCACCGGGCGGCCGAGGCGGGCCGCGAGATCCTGTGCGAACGGCCGGCCGTTGAGCCAGGTGGAGTTGGCGTTCTTGATCAGGCCCGAGGCGCGGGAGATCGCGCCGGGCATGCCGACGCCGACGCTCGCACCGTCGGTTCCGGCCTCCCGCTCAAGGGCCGCGACCAGATCGGCGATGGCCGCCAGCGTGCCGGAATAGTCGCCGCGCGGGGTCGGCACGCGGATCTGCGCCCGCGTCGCGCCCTCGGGGTCGAGGACGATCCCGGCGATCTTGGTGCCGCCGAGATCGATGCCGATCCGCAACCGGGCGGAGGCCAAGAGCGGTTCCGCGCTACTGCGCCGCCACGGCCTTCGGCGCGGGATGGTCGTCCTCGCCGGGGCCCACCGGGGCCTCGTCGGAGATCTCGGTGCCGATGGCGACGGGATGCGACATCACCTCGGCGAGCTTGGTCTTGTCGAGCTCGCCCTCCCAGCGGGAGACGACGATGGTGGCGACGCCGTTGCCGATCAGGTTGGTCAGCGCGCGGCATTCCGACATGAACTTGTCGACGCCGAGCACCAGCGTCATCGCCGCCACCGGCACCGGGGCGCCGGGGATGGCGGCGAGCGTCGCGGCGAGGGTGATGAAGCCCGCGCCGGTCACGCCCGAGGCGCCCTTCGAGGTCAGCATGGCGACGAGGAAGATCGTCGCGTACTGCCCGACCGAGAGATCGGCCCCCACCGCCTGTGCCAGGAACAGGGTGGTGAGCGTCATGTAGATGTTGGTGCCGTCGAGGTTGAACGAGTAACCCGTGGGAATGACGAGGCCGACGACCGAATCCGAGGCGCCGAGGCGCTTCATCTTGGTCATCATGTGCGGCAGCACGGTCTCCGAGGAGGAGGTACCGAGCACGATCAGGAGCTCGTCCTTGATGTAGGCGAGGAACTTCAGGATCGAGAAGCCGGAGAAGGCGGCGATGCCGCCGAGCACGATGAAGATGAACAGCAGCGAGGTGGTGTAGAAGGTGCCGACCAGCCAAGCGAGATCCACGACCTTGCCGATGCCGTACTGCCCGACGGTGAAGGCCATGGCGCCGAAGGCGCCGACGGGGGCGAGCTTCACGATCAGGCCGATGATGCGGAAGAAGACCTGCCCCGCCGCGTCGATGGCGTGGGTGATGCCGGCGCCCTTCTCGCCCATGCCGGTGAGGACCACGCCGGTCAGCACCGCGATCAGCAGCACTTGGAGCAGGTCGCCGGTGGCGAAGGCGTCGAAGAAGCTTTTCGGGATGATGCCGAGGATGTGGGCGACGGTGGAATCCGCCGCCGCCTTGCTGGCATAGCCCTCCACAGCCTTGGCATCGAGCTTGGTCACGTCGGCGCCGAAGCCGGCGCCCGGCTGGATCACCTCGCCCACCAGGATGCCGATCAGCAGCGCGACAGAGGAGACCACCTCGAAATAGATCAGCGCCTTCAGGCCGACGCGACCGACCTTCTTCAAGTCGCCGATCGAGGCGATGCCGTGGACGATGGTGCAGAAGATGATCGGCGCGATCATCATCTTGATCAGCGCGATGAAGCCGTCACCGAGCCACTTGAGGGACTTGCCCCATTCCGGGCTGTACCAGCCGAGCAGGACGCCGAGGACGATGGCGATCAGGACCTGGATGTAGAGCACCCGGTACCAGGGCACGTGCGCCGTGGGCATGCCCGCATCAGACGTCGCGGAATGGGCCATGTTTCCTCACCGATACCATATCGCGCGGCCTTCGCCCGGGCGGCGTTAACGCGGACGCTATTCCGTTTAATCCCAGTCCTCAATCACGCCCGACGCGCGCCCCGCGAGCCGGGGCGGCCTTTGTAACAAGGGAGTGATGGCGGCGGGGAGCAGCGGCATTGCCGGTCAAAGCAATGTCCGGGCCGGGCTGATGACAAGGTTGGGCCGCCCGTGCAAGTCTCCGGCGATCCGATGTCGCAGCTCCGCGCCGTTTATTCGCTGCAAACAGGCGATCCGGTTTGCCGCCCAGGCTCGCAACGAAGCGGCTTCCCCTTGGCCGGAGAGCGCTCTAGAAGCGCTCCATGTTCGGCCCGCTCTCTTCCCTGTCGCGAATTACGGGCCCGGCCTCCGTGTAGGCGCCGCGTCAGCGGCCGCGCCGGAGGCCGGGTGAAGCCCTTCCGCCCGTTCCCTATCGACCGTCCCCTCGCGACGAGAGCTTTGCCGACCCCGCCATGAGCGACCAGACCAACGCCGCCTCCGCGGCTGCCCGCGATTATTCGCGAACCCTCTTCCTGCCGAAGACGGAATTCCCCATGCGCGCGGGGCTCCCGACCCGCGAACCGCTCCTCTTGGAGCGCTGGGCGAAGATCGATCTCTACGAGAAGATCCGCGCCGCCGCGAAGGGGCGCCCGCGCTTCGTGCTGCACGATGGGCCGCCCTACGCCAACGGCAACATCCATATCGGCCACGCCCTCAACAAGATCCTGAAGGACGTGGTCGTGCGCTCGCAGGGCGCCCTCGGCCGTGACGCGAACTACGTGCCGGGCTGGGACTGCCACGGCCTGCCGATCGAGTGGAAGATCGAGGAGCAGTACCGCGCCAAGGGCAAGAACAAGGACGAGGTGCCGGTGCTGGAATTCCGCCAGCAATGCCGGGCCTTCGCCGCCGATTGGCTGAACATTCAGCGCGACGAGTTCAAGCGCCTCGGCGTCACCGGCGATTGGGACCACCCCTACTCGACCATGGCCTATCCGGCGGAGGCGCGCATCGCCTCCGAGCTGATGAAGTTCGCGCTGAGCGGCCAGCTCTATCGCGGCTCGAAGCCGGTGATGTGGTCGGTGGTGGAGAAGACCGCGCTGGCCGAGGCCGAGGTCGAGTACGAGGAGCATGTCAGCGACACGGTGTTCGTCGCCTTCCCGATCCGGGACGGGGCGCCGGCCGAACTGAGCGGCGCCCGCGTCGTGATCTGGACGACGACCCCCTGGACGCTGCCGGCCAACCGCGCCGTCGCCTATTCGAAGCGGGTGGCCTACGGGCTCTACCGCGTCACCGGGGCGGCCGACGACAATTGGGCCAAGGCGGGTGACACCTACCTGCTGGCCGATGCCCTCGCCGAGGGCGTGTTCAAGGCCGCCCGGGTCGAGACCTACGAGCGCGTGGCCGACGTGCCGGCGGCGAGTTTGGCCGGGCTGACCCTGTCGCATCCGCTGCACGGCTTCGATCCCGGCTACGGCTTTCCCGTGCCGATGCTCGACGGCGAGCACGTCACCGACGAGGCCGGCACCGGCTTCGTCCATACGGCGCCGAGCCATGGCCGCGAGGATTTCGAGGTCTGGATGGCCAATGGCCGCCGCCTGACCGAGGCCGGCATCGACACCCGCATCCCCTACACCGTCGATGCCGACGGCATGCTGACCAAGGAGGCGCCGGGCTTCACTGGCCGGTTCGTCTTCACCGCCAAGGGCGAGAAGGGCGATGCCAACAAGGCGCTGATCGCCGCGCTGACGGAGGCCGGGGCGCTGGTCGCCCGTGGCGTCCTGCGCCACCAGTATCCGCATTCCTGGCGCTCCAAGAAGCCGGTTCTGTTCCGCAACACGCCGCAATGGTTCATCGCCATGGACCGGCCGGTGCAGGGGCTCGGCAACCGGACCCTGCGCGAGACCGCGCTCCATGCCATCGAGGCGACGCAGTGGGTTCCGCCGCAGGGCAAGAACCGGATCAACGGCATGGTGGCCGGGCGGCCCGATTGGGTGGTGTCGCGCCAGCGGGCCTGGGGCGTGCCGATCTCGGTGTTCGTGGAGAAGGAGACCGGGGCGGTCCTGCGCGACGAGAGGGTCAATGCCCGCATCGCCGAGGCCTTCGCGCAGGAGGGCGCGGATGCTTGGTTCGCCGACGGCGCGGCCGAGCGCTTCCTGGCGCCCGACTACGATCCGGCCAACTACGAGAAGGTGACCGACGTCCTCGACGTCTGGTTCGATTCCGGCTCGACCCACGCCTTCGTGCTCGATGACCCACAGGCCTTCCCCGGCCTCGCCGGGATCCGCCGCGCCGTCGATGGCGGGCCTGACAGGGTGATGTATCTGGAGGGCTCCGACCAGCATCGCGGCTGGTTCCAGTCCTCGCTGCTCGAATCCTGCGGCACGAAGGGCTACGCCCCCTACGACGTGGTGCTCACCCACGGCTTCGTTCTCGATGCCAAGGGCGAGAAGATGTCGAAGTCGCGCGGCAACGTCGTCGCGCCGCAGAACGTCATCAAGGAATCGGGCGCCGACATCCTCCGCCTCTGGGTCGCGGCGGCCGACTATTCCGACGATCTGCGGATCGGGCCCGAGATCGTCAAAACCTTCGCCGAGACCTATCGCAAGCTGCGGAATTCGTTGCGCTGGATGCTCGGCTCGCTCGCCCACCGGGTGCCGGGGGACGACGTGGCGCTGGCCGAGATGCCGGAGCTGGAGCGCTTCATCCTGCATCGTCTGGCGCAGCTCGACGGCGAGATCCGCGAGGCCTACGCGGCCTTCGACACCAAGCGGATCGTGGCCTTGCTCAACGGCTTCATGACCGGCGACCTCTCGGCCTTCTATTTCGACGTGCGCAAGGACACGCTCTACTGCGATCCGATCTCGTCGGTCACGCGCCGGGCCGCGCTGCAGGTCATCGACGAAGCCTTCCGCCGGGTCACCATCTGGCTCGCGCCCGTCCTCGCCTTCACGGCCGAGGAGGCGTGGCTCGACCGCTACCCGTCCGAGGACGGCTCGGTGCATCTCCAGACCCTGCCGGACACGCCTGCGGAATGGCGGGACGAGGCCCTGGCCGCGCGCTGGCACAAGGTGCGCCGGGTCCGCCGCGTCGTGACCGGCGCCCTGGAGATCGAGCGGGCGGCCAAGCGCATCGGTGCCAGCCTGGAGGCGGCGCCCGTCGTGTACGTGTCGGATCCCGACCTGCTCGGCGCTCTCGACGGCTTGGACTTCGCCGATCTCTGCATCACCTCCGCCATCACCGTCCGGTCCGGCGAGGGCCCGGCGGAGGCCTTCCGCCTCGACGAGGTGAAGGGCGTGGCCGTGGTGCCGGAGCGCGCGGCGGGGACCAAATGCGCCCGGTCCTGGCGGGTCTCGCCCGAGGTCGGCAGCGATCCCGACTATCCCGACGTGACCCCCCGCGACGCCCGCGCCCTGCGGGAATGGGATGCGGCGCATCCGGGGGCGGCGTGAACACGAACGGCCGATCCATGCGCGAAATCCTCCCCCCTCTGCGGGGGAGGGTGCCTCGCGGATACGAGGCGGGAGAGGGGAGCGACGGTGGCGAAGGTCGCGCCCGTCATCCGACGCTCCGCCTTTGCCTGAAGCCGGGCTTCCCTCTCCCGCGGAGCGGGAAGGGGATTCGCATCGAAGGCCGCGCTTCGTCATGACCCCCTTCCGCGCCGGCCTGATCGCCGCCCTCGCCACCCTGATCCTCGATCAGGCTTCCAAGCTCTGGCTCTATCTCGGCACCGACTTGGTGATGAGCCAGCCCTGGCGGCTGGCGCCCTTCGCCGACTTCGTCGTGGTCTGGAATCGCGGCGTGTCCTACGGCCTGTTCCAGCAGGAGGGGGGGCTCGGGCGCTGGCTGCTGGTCGGTCTCTCGCTCGCCGCCGCCCTCGGCCTGTCGGCCTGGATGCGCCGGGCCGGGTCGCGGCTGCTTGCGGTCTCGCTCGGCCTCATCGTCGGCGGGGCGCTCGGCAACGCCATCGACCGGGCCGCCTACGGCGCGGTGTTCGACTTCGTCCACCTGCATGCGGGGACGTGGTCCTGGTACGTGTTCAACGTGGCCGATGCGGCCATCGTCGCCGGCGTCGTCGGCCTCATCCTCGACAGCCTGCGTCCGGCCGGGCGCACACGGGCGGATGCGGCGTCGGCGGGTGAGGGGCGTCCCCAGGCTTGAGGGCGAACCGGTCCGGCCTGCGTCAAGGCGCCATACCTTCGCCCGAAACCCGGCTCACCTCGGTTCCAAAGGGTCCGGAGTACGATTCAGAAGGGATCGTCATCCGGCCGCCTCCGATCCCTCGGAGGCGGAGCCAGCCCGAAGCCTGAAACAGGCATAAGCCCAGGGGATCACGGCATGAGCGGGCGGCGCAGCTTCTTTCGGACGCTTGGATCGATCCACCGTCTGGCATTGGGCGCCGCGTTGCTGCCCTGCCTCGCCGGCGCGGCCCGCGCCGAGGGCGAATTCATGCGCGACACCCTGAGCAATCTCGGGCTGATCGAGCCCGAGCGTCCGAGCATCACCTATCGCGAGCGCGCGCCCCTCGCCATGCCGCCCAAGCTCGGCGGCAAGGAGGATCTGACCGCCGGCCTGCCGGTTCCCCGCGCCCGTCAGGCCGATCCGGCTTGGCCGAAGGATCCGGAGGTGATCCAGCGCGAGCGGGCCGCCGTCGAGGCCAAGAAGCCGATCGTGCGCGGCGCTCAGGGCCGCATGAACGACAACAACGAGACGCTGTCGGTCTACGAGATGGACGCCGGCCGCCGGGCCGGAGCCGGTGCCCTCAACGGCCCGGCGGGGCGCCCCGGCGACGGCGATACACGCGACTCGACTTGGCTCAACCCGTTCGAGCTGCTGAAGGGCACCCCGGACAAGACCGAGCCGACCCTGGCCGAGCCCGACCGGGACACCCTGACCGATCCGCCCACCGGTTACCGCAGGGCCCCGGTCAAGGTGGCCAAGCCGCAGGGCGGTCCGGTCGGCGGCCCGATCAGCGACAGGGAAGAAGCCGATCCGCGTGCCTATATGAGGGCACAGTCCGCGCGTTGAGTGCACATCTCCGGTGCGCCGGCCAGGTTGTTCCTGACATTGGTCTCGACAGGACCGGCGAAGTCGTGAAGCATTCGGACGGGCCGTGACCGTGCGGACACGTCGCGCGGTACGGGATTTGCGCCCGGCGTGATTTCTCGGGACAATGCCGGGACTTTTGAGACGGAAAGCGCGGACGGGCGGAAGGGCCACCGCATAAGGACAGCAGGATGCACCTCTACCGGAAGGCCATCGCTCCCGTCGGACCGCAGCGAGGCCTCAATCACGCCGGCCGCGTGGACGCCGCCCCGTTCGGGCGCTCCGAGGCCGGCGGCCCGGAGGTCTCCGCCTTCGCGCTCGACAACGGGCTCGACGTGGTGGTGGTGCCCGATCACCGGGCCCCCGTCGCCACCCACATGATCTGGTACCGCAACGGCTCGGCCGACGATCCGATCGGCCAGTCGGGCATCGCCCACTTCCTCGAGCACCTGATGTTCAAGGGCACCGAGAAGCATCCGGCGGGAGCTTTCTCGAAGGCGGTCTCGTCCCTCGGCGGCCAGGAGAACGCTTTCACCAGCTACGATTACACCGCCTATTTCCAGCGCGTCGCCCGCGATCACCTCTCCACGATGATGGCCTTCGAGGCCGACCGTATGGGCGGTCTCGTCCTCGACGACGCCGTGGTGGCGCCCGAGCGCGACGTGGTGCTCGAAGAGCGCCGCATGCGGGTCGAGACCGACCCGTCCGCCCAGCTCTCCGAGGCGATGGCCGCCTCGCTGTTCGTGCACCATCCCTACGGCATCCCGATCATCGGCTGGATGCACGAGATCGAGGAGCTGAACCGCACCCACGCCATCGATTACTACAAGCGCTTCTACACCCCCGAGAACGCGATCCTCGTGGTGGCCGGCGACGTGACGCCCGACGAAGTGCGGCGTCTGGCCGAGGACACCTACGGCAAGGTGGCGCCGCAGGGCGCGCGGCCCCTGCGGGTACGCCCGCGCGAGCCGGAGCCGCGGGCGATGCGGCGCATCTCGGTGGCGGATCCCAAGGTCGAGCAGCCGACCTTCCAGCGCCTCTATCTCACCCCCTCCTGCATGACCGCCCGCGACGGCGAGGGCCACGCCCTGGAGCTGCTCGCCGAGGTGATCGGTGGCGGCGCGACCTCGTTCCTCTACCGCAAGCTGGTTCTGGAGATGGGCGTCGCGGTGAATGCCGGCGCTTGGTACATGGGCTCGGCCATCGACGACACCCGCTTCGCCGTCTACGCCGTGCCGGCCGAGGGCGTGACCCTGGAAGCGCTGGAGGAGCATGTCGACCGCGTCCTTCGCCGGGCCCCCGAGGCGCTCGACCCCCAGGCGATCGAGCGGGCCAAGATCCGGCTGGTGGCCGAGACGGTCTACTCCTCCGACTCCCAATCCTCCCTCGCCCGCATCTTCGGCTCGGCGCTCGCCATCGGCGAGAGCGTCGAGGAGGTGCGTCGCTGGCCGGAGGAGATCGAGGCGGTCACCCGCGACCGGCTCGTGGCCGTTGCCGCCCGCTACCTCGTGCCCGCCCGCTCGGTGACCGGCTACCTCACCAAGGCCCGCGACACCGGGATCTCCGAGGCCTGAGGCTCCGCTCATTCTTCGCGCCGCCGCAGGGTCGGCGGCGCCGTTTGCGACATGACGCTTTGAGGAACTTCCGATGAATCTCGCCGAGACCGGCACCCGCACGGCGACCTCGCCGACCCAGGCGCTGCCGCTGGCGGCCGCCCCCGGCATCGAGGCTTGGTACGTTGCCTCGCCGGTGGTCCCGATGATCGCGCTCTCCTTCACCTTCGAAGGCGGTGCGGCGCAGGACGCGGAGGGCAAGGCGGGCACGGTGCAGATGATGGCGCGCCTGCTCGACGAGGGCGCGGGCAATCTCGATTCCGATGGCTTCCAGGAGGCGCTCGCCGCCCGCGCCATCGAGCTGAGCTTCCACACCGGCCCCGATTCCATCGGCGGCTCCCTGAAGACGCTGACGAAGCACGCGGACGAGGCGATCCGCCTGCTCGCCTTGGCCTTGGCCGAGCCGCGCTTCGATCAGGCCGCCATCGAGCGCGTGCGCGCACAGATGATCGCGAGCCTGCGCTACCAGCAGAACGACCCCGGCGTTCTGGCCTCGCGCCGTTATTTCCGCGAGGCCTTCCCGGGCCATGCCTATGGCCGGCCCTCGGCGGGCACCATCGAGACGCTCTCGGCCATCACCCGCGACGACCTCGTGGCCATGCACCGCACCCTGATCGGGCGTGGCGGCCTGAAGGTCGCCGCCGTCGGCGCCTTCGAGGAGGAGGGGATCGCCGCGATGGTCGCCCGTGCCTTCGGCGGGTTGCCCGAGGCCGGCACCCTCAAGCCGGTGCCGCCGACCTCCATCAACGAGCTCGGCCGGCGCATCGTCGTCGATCTCGACGTGCCGCAATCGGTGATTCGCTTCGGCCTGCCGGGCGTGGCCTGGCGCGACCCCGACTTCATCCCGGCCTATGTCCTCAACCACATCCTCGGGGGCGGCGCCTTCACCTCTCGCCTGTTCCAAGAGGTGCGCGAGAAGCGCGGGCTCGCCTATTCGGTCGGGACCTCGCTGACCTCGCATCGGGCGGTCGCCATGACCTGGGGCTACACCGCCACCAAGAACGAGCGGGTGGTCGAGGCCCTCGACGTCATCGGCGAGGAGATACACCGCCTGATCACCGATGGGCCCTCCGACGAGGAGCTGCAGAAGGCTAAGGACTACCTGACCGGCTCCTACGCCCTCGGCTTCGACACCTCGACCAAGATCGCCGGCCAGCTCGTCCAGATCGCCTTCGAAGGCCTCGGCATGGATTACATCGCCCGCCGCAACGATCTCGTGGCGAGCGTGACGCAGGACGATATCCGCCGGGCCGGGGCGCGGACTCTCGGCGACGGCCGGATGCTGGTGGTCGCCGCCGGCCGGCCGACGGGGTTGTGAGCGGGGGCGCTGTGCCATTTTGAAACAAGAAGGCCGGCCCCTGGAGACGCGGCGCCGGCCTGTCTTTTCTGCCTCATACCCAATCCGGTCGATTCCTTTGGGAGGGCGGATTTGGGCTTCGCTCGGGCGCCGCGCGGGCTGAGTGATACGGTTTCCGCTCGCATCAAGCGGAAGTCGTATCATCCCTGAGAAACGCGGCGGGATCGGACGAGGAGCTTCTTCCTCATGCGCGAGTCATGGGCGGCTCATTTGCCGCCGAAAGCTGCCTGAAGGCGCCCGAACTGCGCCGTCACCGGGCTCTCCCGTGGCACCGGCATCGGACGGTCCTCGCTGATCAGCGCATCGAGGTGGAGGATGCGCGCATGCAGGCGACGGGAGCGCTGCACGAGATCTTGGAGCCGGAGCGGCAGCGAGGCGAAGGCGTCGGCGGTCTCGATCACCGCGCGTTCCGCGGCGTTGAGCTTGACCTTGGTCTTCTCCTCCTGCGCCTCGCTCAGGCTGATCTCCCCCTCGGAGACCGCGCGCTGCACCAGGAGCCAGGAGGCGATCTGCATCAGCCGCGTCGTGAGCCGCATGCTCTCGCTGGCATAGGCGAGGGTGGCGTCGCGGGAGATCAGGCGCGATTCGGCGCGGCCCTCTCCGTCGAGATAGGCTGCCGTCTCCTCGACCAGCAGCATGCCCTCTCGGAACAGGGTCTTGAAACCCTCCGACGCCACGAAGGACTCGCCGAAGCTCACCCAATCGCGCTCGTCCCGGAACGTGATGTCGAACTCGGTCATCCTGCCTCCTGTGCCGCTTGCAACACCATCTGTCCCGGAGCGGGACGATCTCGGTGTGAATGCGGTCAGTGGCGCAAGTGTAGCGCCGAACCCAGCCCGAAAGAGGGTTCACGTTCTTTTAACGTTAATGGCTCGAGAGGGTGAAGGGGGGGCGGCCGGGGAGCAGGGCGCCGGGCCGAAGCCGCGAAAAAAGAAGCCGCTCCAGAGAGCGGCTTGTCACGAGTCTACAGGGAGGCATCAAACAGAGTGGACAAGAGTTCCCACTCAGGATCCAGACAATCTGGATATCCCTATTCGTGGACCGGAAAGGTTAATGGCCGGTTAAGCACAGCGGCCGGGTCGTGCCGCCATTGCCGAATCGCGCCCATGGCAATCGTCGCGTCCGGGGCCGGGACGGGGGAGCGGCGATCGATCGCTCCATCGATGCGGGCACCGTCATTGACTTGCGGCGTCCCCTCCGCCATAAGCCGCGCCATTGCGAAGCGGCGCCCCGTTCCGGGCGCCCTTCGCGTTTGCAGATCCCATTTCGAGGCTCACGCCACGGTCAGCGCGCTGCTCGCATGCGCCGCCGGGTCGATACCTCGACCGCCGGAGACCGATCATGAAAAGAACCTATCAGCCCAGCAAGCTCGTCCGGAAGCGCCGTCACGGCTTCCGCGCCCGCATGGCGACCGCCGGCGGCCGCAAGGTCATCGCCGCCCGTCGCGCCCACGGCCGCAAGCGCCTCTCGGCCTAAGACCTCATGCGGCGTCGGGAATCCGGCGCCGCATCCATGCATCGCAAGCCCGCGGATCGGGATCGGAGCGACCGTGTCGACGATCCGACGTCTCCGGCGGCGACCGGACTTCCTGGCAGCTGCCCAGGGCCGGCGCTTTCACACGGAGCGGATGAGCGCCCAGGGGCGCCTGCGTCAATCCGGTGAGATGCGTGACGGCGAAGCTGCCGAGGGCCTCTTTCTCGGCTTCACCATCACCAAGCGTGTGGGACATGCGACCGAGCGCAATCGGATTCGCCGCCGCCTGCGCAGTGCGGTCGAGGCCGTAGCAGCGGATGCGCCGTGCGTCGGAGCGGATATCGTGCTGATCGCCCGGCGGCCCGCCCTCGATGCCCCGTTCGAGAGCCTCGTCGAGGATCTGCGTCGTGCGCTGAAAGCGGTGACGCGTCCGGCCGCTCCGCGAAACTCCGATTCGACATTCGGCGCGAAGTCGTCCAATCCGCAACGCGGCGGCTCCCGCTCCGGGCGGGGCGCGGCCGCCCGTGGCACCCCCACATTCTCTTCCCCTATCAAGGCGCCTGACGGATCAACCGATGGGTAACGACAAGACGAACATGTTCGTCGCCATCGCCTTGTCGCTGGCGGTCCTGCTCGGCTGGCATTACTTCGTCACCGGGCCGGCCAACGAGCGGCAGCGGCAGGCGGCGGCGCAGAGCCAGGCGACCCAGCCGGGCTCGCCGCCCTCCGCTGACGGGGTTCCAGCCCCGAGCCCGCGGGAGGGCAGCCCCAACGCGCCCGTCCCCGGTACCGTGCCGGGCGCCGCCGCCCAGGGCCCCGTCTCCCGTGAGGAGGCACTGGCGCGCTCCGCCCGCGTGCGGATCGATACCCCGGCGCTCACCGGCTCGGTCGCGCTCAAGGGCGCCCGCATCGACGACGTGAGCTTCAAGAACTACCGCGAGACGGTCAGTGACGAGAGCCCGCGCATCGTGCTGCTCTCGCCCACCGGCAGCCCGAACCCCTATTACGCCGAGTTCGGCTGGGTCGGCGCCAATGCCGGCCCCTTGCCCGGCAGCGAGACGGTCTGGAAGGCCGATGGCGACCTGCTCGCTCCGGGCCGGCCGCTGACCCTGACCTGGGACAACGGCCAGGGCCTCGTCTTCAAGCGCCTCATCGCCGTGGACGACAAGTTCATGTTCACCGTCCGCGACGAGGTCGAGAACACCTCGGCCAACGCGGTGACGCTCTATCCCTACAGCCTCGTCTCGCGCTGGGGTAAGCCGCAGACCCAGGGCAACTATGTCCTGCACGAAGGCCTGATCGGCGTGCTCGGCCAGGATGGGCTGCAGGAATTCACCTACGACAAGGTCGCCAAGGAGCCCGCCTATGGCGGAGCCGGCACACAGGGCAAGGCGTGGTCGAACGTGACCGGTGGCTGGGTCGGCATCACCGACAAGTACTGGGCCGCAGCCGCGATCCCGGAGCAGGACAAGCCCTATACCGGCGCCTTCACCGAGCGTACCGACGGTGCCACCAAGGTCTACCAGACCAGCGTGCGCGGCGACGCCGTCACCGTGGCGCCCAATGCCTCCTCCGCCGCGACGCAGCGCCTGTTCGCCGGTGCCAAGGAGGTCAATCAGATCAATGCCTACGAACGCGATCTCGGCATCAAGCAGTTCGACCTGATGATCGATTGGGGCTGGTTCTGGTTCCTGACCAAGCCGATGTTCCGGGCGCTCGACCTTTTCTTCCATCTCGCCGGCAATTTCGGCGTCGCGATCCTGCTCGTGACGCTGATCCTGAAGCTGTTCTTCCTGCCGATCGCCAACCGCTCCTACGTCTCGATGGCCAAGATGAAGGCCGTGCAGCCTGAACAGGCCGCGATCCGGGAGCGGTACAAGGACGACCGGATGAAGATGCAACAGGCGACGATGGAGCTGTATAAGAAGGAGAAGATCAATCCGGTCGCCGGCTGCTGGCCGGTCCTGATCCAGATTCCGGTCTTCTTCGCGCTCTACAAGGTTCTGTTCATCACCATCGAGATGCGGCACGCGCCGTTCTTCGGCTGGATCCAGGACCTCGCCGCGCCCGATCCGACCAACATCCTGAACCTGTTCGGCCTGCTGCCCTTCGCCGCCCCCGACTTCATCCATCTGGGCGTGTGGCCGATCATCATGGGCATCACGATGTTCGTCCAGATGAAGATGAACCCCGCCCCGCCGGACCCGGTCCAGGCGCAGGTCTTCACCTTCATGCCGATCGTGTTCACCTTCATGCTCGGCTCGTTCCCGGCCGGTCTGGTGATCTACTGGGCCTGGAACAACACCCTCTCGGTGATCCAGCAATACATCATCATGCGCCGCAACGGCGTGAAGGTGGAGTTGTGGGACAACCTGAAGACGACGTTCCGGCGCGGCGACAAGAGCGCCGCCGCCAAGAGCTGAGGCCAGGGGCCACGCGCCTCAGGGCGCGGGCCTGACTTGTTTCGCAGATCCCGGGCCTGCCCCGGGGTCTGCATTTTCGTTTTGGGGTCGGCGTGTCCGATCCCCGTGGTACGAAATGGACCGGCCTGCGGATGTGCCGTCGGGCTTCATCCGCCGCCCCCGCCGCTGCCCGCGGGGGTGAGGAACAGACGGATCTTTCGGTGACGAACTCGGTGACTCTGGACCCGCCCACCCCCGAACTTCTGGAGGCCGGCCGCCTGCTGTTCGCCGGCAGCGCGGATTTCACCTCCGCGGCACCGGCCCTCGGGGCCTTGCCGCCGATGGAAGGCGTCGAGATCGCCTTTGCCGGCCGCTCGAATGTTGGCAAGTCGAGCCTCATCAATGCGCTGACCGGGCGCAACACCTTGGCGCGGACCTCGCACACGCCGGGGCGGACCCAGCAGCTCAATTTCTTCCGGATCGGCGAGCGCCTGATGCTCGTCGACATGCCGGGCTACGGCTACGCGGCGGTCGAGAAGGCCAAGGTCGAGGCCTGGACCAAGCTGATCCACGCCTACCTGAAGGGCCGCTCGAACCTCGCCCGCGTCTATGTCCTGATCGATTCCCGCCACGGCCTGAAATCGATCGACACCGATCTGCTCGACGGGCTCGACAAGGCGGCGGTCTCCTATCAGGTCGTGCTGACCAAGGGCGACGAACTGAAGAAGTCCGAGATCGACCGGCGCATCCAGGGCATCCAGGCGGCCCTCGCCAAGCGGCCGGCGGCCTATCCCGAAGTGCTGCTGACTTCGAGCCGCGACGATCGCGGCGTGGCGGAGCTCCGCGCCAGCATCGCCCGCCTGCTGCAGGAGCGCGGCGCGTGACCGGCCTCGACCGCCTCCTCGCCGCGTCGGCGGCCCTGGCCAGCCTGCTCGGCGTGGCGGCGAGCGCCGCCGCCGCGCATACCAGCGGCGGCGAGACATTGAAGACCGCCGCGCAGTTCCTTCTCTTCCATGCCCCCGCCGTGCTGGCCCTGACCGGATTCGCCGCCGCCGGCCTCGTCCGTAGCGGTCTCGCTCGGGCGGCGTCGGCAGCTCTCCTCCTCGGCCTCGTCCTGTTCTCGGGGGATCTGGCGATGCGAGCCCTGACCGGCACGCCGCTATTTCCGATGGCGGCGCCGAGCGGCGGCGTGATTCTGATGGCGGGCTGGGCTCTCGCCGCCGTCGCGGCCCTGGTTCCGTCGCGGCGCTGAACCCGTCCGGTTCAAGCCGTCAGGCGGCCCCCGGTCGACGGTGATCCGGTCGCAGCACGCCGGCAGCCGCGCAAGGCTTTGAACGGACCCGGCTCCTGAACCGGATCGAACGGCTGGAGCCCGCGTATCGCGGCACCGGCCCGCACAGCGAGGGTGGGCCGGTGCCGCGTGGTGTCAGCCCGGCAGCACCGGCGGGTGGTATTGCAGGGTGAAGGCCAGGGCCCAGAGCAGGAACAGCACCACCGGCAGGTGGACGATGAGCTGGAGGAAGCTGAAGCCGACGATGTCGCGGGCCTTCAGCCCGAGGATGCCGAGCAGCGGCAGCATGAAGAACGGGTTGATCAGGTTCGGCAGGGCTTCGGCCGCATTGTAGACCTGCACCGCCCAGCCGAGATGCACCTTCAGCTCGTTGGCCGCCTGCATCACGTAGGGCGCCTCCAGCAGCCACTTGCCGCCGCCGGACGGAATGAAGAAGCCGAGCAGCGCCGAGTAGACGCCCATGGCCAGGGGAAACGACCCCTGCGTGTTCAGCGCGACGAAGGCGTGGGCGATGACGTCCGACAGGCTGTGGCCGGCGGCGTTCTTGGCGCCGGTGAGGATCGCGGCGATGGCGGCGTAGAACGGGAACTGGATCAGGATGCCGGCCGTGGCCGGAACGGCCTTGGCAAGCGAGGCGAGGAAGCGCTTCGGCCGCCAATGCAGCACGAAGCCCGCCATCAGGAACAGGAAGTTGTAGGTGTTGAGGTTGGAGATCGCGATCATCCAATCCTGGCGCGCGAATTCCTGAATCAGCCAGCCGGCGGCGAGCAGGCCGATCAGCACGGTGAGCACGGGGGCGTGCTCCAGCCATTCGCCGGGCTGTTTCGGGGGCGCGACGCTGTCATCGGCCTTCGACACGTCGACGCCGAGATCCTGGGCCGTCACCGCCGTTTCGCGGCCCGGCGCCGAGGCCAGCGCGATCAGCGCCGACATCACCACGAGGATCGCGGCGATCAGGATCGACTGCCAGAGGAAGATCGTCTCGCTGAAGGGGATCACGCCGGTAATCGGCAACAGGCCCGGCGGCAGGCTCTTCGGATTGGCCTGGAGCTGCGCGGCGGACGAGGACAGGCCCATGGCCCAGGTGGCGCCGAGCCCGAGATAGGCGGCGGCACCGGCCGCGCGGTAATCCATGCGCAATTCGGTCCGCCGGGCCAGCGCCCGGGCGAGCAGGCCGCCGAAGATCAGGCTCAGGCCCCAGCTCAGCAGCGAGGACAGCATGGTGGCGATGGCGACGAAGCCGATGGCGCCGCGCCCGGTCTTCGGCACCAGGGCCATCCGGTCGATCAGCGCCTGGACCGGGCCGGAGGTCGCCACGACGTAGCCGCCGATGGTGACGAACACCATCTGCATGGTGAAGGGGATCAGGCTCCAGAAGCCGTCGCCGAAGCTCTTCGTCACCGCCTGAACCGGGGCGCCGTTGAACAGCGCCGCCGCCGCCACGATCACCACGGCGATGGCCACGAACACGAAGGCATCCGGAAACCACTTCTCCGCCCAATCGGTGAAGCGCAGGGCGAGGCGGGCCATCGCCCGCTCCTCTGTCCGATTGCGGGACTCTGCGGGCGCATCCATCGGCGTCGGCTCCTCCTCCGCAGCGCGCAGAGCTGCGGTTGGATCTTTTAGAGAGGGAGCCGACGCCGGGTTCAAGCAGATCGCTTCACGAAACCTCAGCGCTCACAGAAATCGAGATTGGCCGGGACGCCGGGGAGGTTCGCCGCGTCGCAGGTCTCGCGGCGGCGGACGATCGTGACCGGGGTTTCGGGGCCGACCGGCTCGATGCGGACATGCCGCGCCCAGACTCGCCCATACCCTCTGAGGAAGACGCCGTAATGAAGGCTGCCGGCCTCCGGCGCGACGTCGAGCACGATGCTCCGCCGCGTCCAGTCCGTCGTGCCCGTGAGCGGGCCTTCGGTTTCCCGGTCCAGCATGTTGTCGAAGGCGAGGCCGCGGCGCTCATCCCCATCGACACGCATCCAGATCGTCGCGAGATCGGCCTCCTGCGTCCTGAGATCCGCGCTCAGCCGGAGGCGCTGCCCCCGGAAGGTATCCGCCTTGATGCTCTGCATCAGCACGGCGATCAGGCCGGTCAGATCCTTTCCCCGGCCCCGCGCGACGAGGCTCTCGATCAGCGCCGTGCCGGGCCGCTCAGGGTCGAGCCCGAGCCGGTGCGTGGTGTCGCTGATGGAGCCCAGGGCGAACCAATCCTTGGGAAGGCTCAGCGGCCGTCGCGGTGGTTCAAGCCGGGCCGAAAGGACGTTCCAATCGGCAAAGCCGAATTGCCGGGCGACGAGTTCGAGGCAGGCGCTGTGGGGGAGTTCGATGCTGCGCTGAGACAGGGAGGTCCGCAGCGTCCTCGCCATCGCTTTCGCGTTCGAGATATCGACCATGGTCGAGCCTTTGCCGGGGCGCTCTGAACCTCGGTGCTCGCGTTGCCGACAGGCGGCCCAGTCAAGGATCGATCCGCGACCCGGACCGTGCATTCACCGTTCCCCGAGGGGCGCGAGCGGCGGGCTGCACGGGGCCCGAAGCAAAAGAAGGCCGAGTCGGCTCAAGCGGTCAAGCCTGGGCCGGAACCTGCAGGAATTCCAGCGCCGGCCCTTGCGCGTCCGAGAACACGCCTGCGGTCAAGGCGTGGCCGTAGACCGCTCCCGTATCGAGATTGGTGCGGAAGCGCCGGCAATCCGGGCCGCCGCGCATCTGCGGGGTGTGGCCGTGGACGACGTGACGGCCGAAATCGTGGTCGTTGGAGAGGAACGGTTCGCGAATCCAGAGCCGGGTCTGCGTGTCGGAATCCGGCGCCGCGGTCTCGGGCTTGAACCCGGCATGGACATACCAGCGTTGCGCGTCCCCGTGCAGGGTCGGCAAGGCTTCGATCCAATCGAGCATTTCGCCGGGCAATTCCTCCGGTCCCGAGACGGCGAAGGAGGCAAGCGTCGCGGTCCCGCCGTTGCAGACCCAGTGCTCCAGGGCGCCGGGCTCGCGCAGGCTCTTCAGCAGCATCTCCTCATGGTTGCCCATCAGGCAGACCACGTCGTCCGGCGCGCGCCATTGCAGGCGCCGCAGCGTCTCGATCACCTTGGCGCTGTCGGGCCCCCGGTCGATGTAGTCGCCGAGGAAGACGAGTTTTTTCGCACGGCCGGCCGCGTGGCTGTCGATGCGCTCCAGCAGCCGGTCGAGCAGGTCGGCGCAGCCATGGATGTCGCCGATGGCGTAGGTGAGCGTCTCGGCGGTCATCCCCTTTTGTCGGCGGGATTATTCTGCGGCGCAAGGCTCGTTGATTCGGCGATGAGTGAGGCCCCGGCCCGGTGTGGCGCCGGGGCCTTCGATTGCGGGTGATCGAGAGATCAGTTCAGCAGCACCCCCGCCGGCCGGCGCTCGGCGGCGACGTCGCCGATCATCAGCCCGGCCGGGCCGACCCGCACCGGCACCTGTTCGCCGTCGTGGATCGTGCCCGACAGGATCGCTTCGGCGAGGGGATCCTGCACGTTCTTCTGGATCACCCGCTTCAGCGGCCGCGCCCCGTAGGCCGGGTCGTAGCCCTTGTCGGCGAGCCAGATGCGGGCCTCCTCGTCCAGGTCGAGGGTGATCTTGCGATCCTCCAGGAGCTTGGCGAGACGGCCGAGCTGGATATCGACGATGGCCCCCATCTCCGAGCGCGCGAGGCGGTGGAACAGGATGATCTCGTCGATCCGGTTCAGGAATTCCGGCCGGAAATGGCTCCGGACGACGCCCATCACCTCGTCGCGCACCGCTTCCGTATCCTGGCCCGGTGGCTGGTTGACCAGATACTCGGCCCCCAGGTTCGAGGTCATGATCAGGAGCGTGTTGCGGAAGTCGACCGTGCGCCCCTGTCCGTCCGTCAGGCGCCCGTCGTCGAGCACCTGCAGCAGGACGTTGAACACGTCCGGATGCGCCTTCTCGATCTCGTCGAACAGCACGACCTGATAGGGCCGGCGCCGCACCGCCTCGGTCAGCGCGCCGCCTTCCTCGTAGCCGACATAGCCCGGAGGCGCGCCGATCAGGCGGGCGACCGCGTGCTTCTCCATGTACTCGGACATGTCGATGCGCACCAAGGCGGTGTCGTCGTCGAACAGGAATCCGGCGAGCGCCTTGGTCAGCTCGGTCTTGCCGACGCCGGTCGGGCCGAGGAACATGAACGAGCCGATCGGCCGGTTCGGATCCTGCAGGCCCGCCCGCGCCCGGCGCACCGCGGTCGAGACCGCCTCCACCGCCTCGCGCTGGCCGACGACGCGCTTCGCGAGCGCCTCCTCCATCGCGAGCAGCTTCTCGCGCTCACCCTCCAGCATCTTGTCCACCGGCACGCCGGTCCAGCGGGAGACGACACCGGCGATATGGGCCGGCGTCACCGCCTCCTCGACCATGCCGTCGCGGGCGACCGCGTTCTCCGCCGCGGCCTCGATCTCGGCGAGCTGCTTCTCCAGCCCCGGGATCACGCCGTAGGCGAGTTCGCCTGCGCGCTGGTACTGGCCCTGGCGCTGGGCGGCGGCGAGCTCGTTGCGAGCCTCGTCGAGCTTCTTCTTCAGCTCGGCGGCGGCGCCGAGCTTGTCCTTCTCGGCCTTCCAGCGGGCGGTGATCGCGGCGGATTGCTCCTCCAGATCGGCCAGTTCCTTCTCCAGCCGCACGAGCCGGTCGCGGGAGGCGGAATCCGTCTCCTTCTTCAGCGCCTCGCCCTCGATCTTCAGCCGCACGATCTCGCGGTCGACATTGTCGAGCTCCTCGGGCTTCGAATCGACCTGCATGCGCAGGCGCGAGCCGGCCTCGTCGACGAGGTCGATGGCCTTGTCGGGCAGGAAGCGGTCGGTGATGTAGCGGTTCGACAGCGTCGCCGCCGCGACCAGGGCCGAATCCTGGATGCGCACGCCGTGATGCTGCTCGTACTTCTCCTTGATGCCGCGCAGGATCGAGACCGTGTCCTCCACGGTCGGCTCGGAGACGAAGACCGGCTGGAAGCGCCGGGCGAGCGCCGCGTCCTTCTCGACATGCTTGCGGTACTCGTCGAGCGTGGTCGCGCCGACGCAGTGCAGCTCACCGCGGGCGAGCGCGGGTTTGAGCAGGTTCGAGGCATCCATCGCCCCGTCCGCCTTGCCGGCGCCGACCAGGGTGTGCATCTCGTCGATGAACAGGACGATGCGGCCCTCGGCGGCGGTGACCTCGGAGAGCACGCCCTTCAGCCGCTCCTCGAACTCGCCGCGATACTTCGCGCCGGCGATCAGGGCGCCCATGTCGAGGGCGAGCAGGCTCTTCTCCTTCAGGGATTCCGGTACGTCGCCGTTGACGATGCGCAGCGCCAGCCCCTCGACGATGGCGGTCTTGCCGACGCCGGGCTCGCCGATCAGCACGGGGTTGTTCTTGGTGCGCCGAGAGAGGACCTGGATCGTGCGGCGGATCTCCTCGTCGCGGCCGATCACCGGATCGAGCTTGCCCTCGCGGGCCGCCTCGGTGAGGTCGCGGGCATATTTCTTCAGGGCGTCGTAGGCGTTCTCGGCCGAGGCGTTGTCGGCGGTGCGGCCCTTGCGCAGCGCGTTGATCGCGCCGTTGAGGGAGGCCGCGGTGACGCCCGCCGCGGTCAGGATGCGGCCGGCCTCGGACTCCTTCTCCACGGCGAAGGCGAGCAGCAGGCGCTCGACGGTGACGTAGGAATCGCCCGCCTTCTCGGCCGCCTGCTCGGCGGTGTCGAACAGGCGCACGAGCTCGCGGGTCGCCTGCGGCTGCGCGGAATTGCCGGACACCTTCGGCTGCTTGGCGAGCCACTGCTCGATCTGCGCATGGGCCACCCGCGACTGTCCGCCGGCCCGGTCGATGAGACCGGCGCAGAGGCCTTCGGGATCGTCGAGCAGAACCTTGAGGAGGTGGCCGGGCGCGAGCTGCGGGTTGCCTTCGCGGACGGCGAGATTCTGCGCGGCCTGAACGAAGCCGCGGGCGCGTTCGGTGTACTTTTCGAAATTCATGCGTTTGTCCTTCCCCCGGATCGAACCGTTGTCCGCCCGCTGACGCGGCACGGCGTGGTCGATGCGTTGCCCCGCGGGGTCGGCCCCGCCGGGACACCGGCGCTTCTTCAAAGCCGCCGGCAGAGCTGATCTGGTGTTGCGTTTTCGTAACACAAGGGGGTCTGGCCCGCTGCGATGCGCGCCCTCGCGCCGAGCGCCAGGGCGAATGCACGGTCGAAGGCGAGACCCGCATCCCATGCCAGCGTCAGAGCCGCCGCGCCTCGGCCATGCGGACTTCTGCCCAGGGCACGGGCCGTTCGAGGCGCGCATGGTTGCAAACCGCCCGCGGCAGGTCTTAGCGAGTGGGCATGAGCCCGAATCCCGCCATCCGCATCGCCGCCCTCTATCGTTATCCGGTGAAGGGCCTCTCGCCCGAAGCGGTCGAGTCGGCGGAGCTGGAGACCAGCGGCTACTTCCCCGGAGACCGGCTCTACGCCATCGAGAACGGCCCGTCCGGCTTCAACGAGGGGGTGCCGCGCCATCTGCCCAAGGTCGCCTACCTGATGCTGATGCGAAACGAGGCGCTGGCCCGGCTGCGCACCCGCTTCGACGATGCCACCCACCGCCTCACCGTCGAGGAGAACGGCGCGCTCGCCGTGGAGGCGGATCTGGGCACGGAAGAGGGCCGCGCGGCGCTCGCCGCCTTCATGACCGGGTTTCTGCCGCAGGAGCTGCGCGGCGCGCCGCGGGTGTTGTCCGCGCCGCCGGGCTACCGCTTCACCGATTCGCGCACCGGCTATGTCTCGCTCATCAACCGGGCGAGCGTGGCGGCGATCGAGGATTTCGTCGGGGCTCCGGTCGATCCCCTGCGCTTTCGCGGCAACCTCTATCTCGACGGACTTTCCCCGTGGGAGGAACTCGACATGGTCGGCCGGGTGCTGGAGGCGGGCGACGGGGTGCGGCTGAAGATCACCAGCCGGACGGTGCGCTGCGCGGCGACCAATGTCGATCCGCAGACCGGCCTGCGCGATCTCGCCATTCCGAAAGCCCTCAGCGACCATCTCGGCCATGCCGATTGCGGCGTCTATGCCGAGGTGCTGGCGGGTGGCCCGCTCCGGGCGGGCGGCGGCCTGCGGGTGATCGGTTGATCCGCGCGGCCTTGCGGCCGTCTCAGCGCCGGCGGGACGGTTCCCGGGTTGTGAGCCAGAGCGGCTCGGGTTCGGCGCAGGGCAGAAGCGTGGCCACCGCGTCGAGATCGACGGCGTAACTTTCGGTGAGCCGCCGCCAGATCTCCGCCGAGGAGCCGGCGCTCTGGCCGAGGGCTTCGACCGCGCGGGCGATCAGACCGGGATGCGTCAGGCTCGGGCGTGGCTTCAGCAGATCGGCATTCAGCATGGTCGGCCCCCAGGTTCGATGGACGATCATTGTTGAGGATGGTTAATGCTCCCTTAATTCGAGGTCTCGGCTCTGCCGAATGGAGTGTTCGACCACCGGGGGGAGCCGAAAGACATGGCTGACTCTTGGCATCACACCGGGGAGGAGGCCGAAGCGCCGCCCTGCCGCGCGGGTGATCCGGCGCCCGCCCGTCGACGGTCTGACATATCCGGGCTGTAAGCCGTCTCGCCTTCGAGGGCCTCGGCCCGCTTCGCGCCGCGGCGAGGCTGCGCTAGAAGCCTGCCGAATCCGCCCCCGACTCGAACGAGCCAGGACGACCGTGATGACCGATCCGTTGCCGAACGTGCATGTGCGCGCCGAAATCCTGACCCAGGCGCTGCCTCATATGCAGCGCTACGATCAACAGATCGTCGTCATCAAATATGGCGGCCACGCCATGGGCGATCCGGCCGCGGCGGAGGACTTCGCCGAGGACATCGTGCTGCTCGAGCAGTCCGGCGTGAAGCCGATCGTCGTGCATGGCGGCGGGCCACAGATCGGTAAGATGCTGAACCGGCTCGGCATCGAGTCCGAGTTCCGCGGCGGCCTGCGCGTCACCGACGAGGCCACCGTCGAGGTGGTCGAAATGGTCCTGGCCGGTTCGATCAACAAGCAGATCGTCGGCTGGATCGCCGCCGAGGGCGGGCGGGCCATCGGCCTGTGCGGCAAGGACGGCAACATGGTCCGCGCCAAGCGGGCCCTGCGCACGGTCAAGGATCCCGAGAGCAACACCGAACAGGCGGTCGATCTCGGCCTCGTCGGCGAGCCGGAGCATGTCGAGCGCGGCGTGCTCGATGCGGTGCTGAAGGCCGAGCTGATCCCGGTGCTCGCGCCGGTGGCCTATGGCGAGGACGGCAAGACCTACAACGTCAATGCCGACACCTTCGCCGGCGCCATTGCCGGTGCGTTGCGGGCCAAGCGCCTGCTGCTGCTCACCGACGTGCCGGGCGTGCTCGACAAGGACAAGAAGCCGATCCCGGAACTCTCGGTGGACGATTGCCGGCGCCTGATCGCCGACGGCACCATCACCGCCGGCATGATCCCGAAGGTCGAGACCTGCATCTACGCCCTCGAACAGGGTGTGGAGGCCGTGGTCATCCTCAACGGCAAGGTCGCCCATGCCGCGCTGCTGGAGCTGTTCACCGATTTCGGTGCCGGCACCCTGATCCGGCGGACCTGATCCGGCGGCGTTTTCCTCGAGGCCGCGATCACCTACATAAGCGGGGCGGGACATTCCGCCCCGCTTCACTTCTCAAGCGATTTTCACTTGTTCCTTCCCGGCGAAAGCCACTTCACTTCCCCCGATTCCCGCGGCTTCGGCCATGTCGACACCTGGGTGTTCGACCTCGACAACACGCTCTATCCGAGCGACGCGCGGGTCTGGCCGCAGGTGGACGAGCGGATCACGCTCTACGTCATGCGTCTCTACGGGCTCGATGCGATCTCGGCCCGCGCCCTGCAGAAGCATTTCTACCACCGCTACGGTACCACCCTGAAGGCGCTGATGGTGGAGGAGGGGGTCGATCCGCACGACTTTCTCGACTTCGCCCACGACATCGACCACTCGACGATCAAGCTCGACGAATCCCTCGGCACCGCCATCGAGCACTTGCCGGGTCGCAAGCTGATCCTCACCAACGGCTCCCGCCGCCACGCGGAGCGGGTGGCGGACAAGCTCGGCATCCTCAACCATTTCGAGGACGTGTTCGACATTGCCGCCGCCGATTTCGTGCCGAAGCCCGACCGCGGCACCTACGAGCGCTTCCTCCTGCGCCACGGCGTCGATCCGCACCGCTCGGCGCTGTTCGAGGACATCGCCCGCAACCTCGTGGTGCCGCACGATCTCGGCATGGCGACGGTTCTGGTGGTGCCGCAGACGCCCGACCCGTTCCGCGAGGCCTTCGAGCAGGAGGCGGTGAAGGAGCCGCATATCGACCACATCACCAGCGACCTCGCCGCCTTCCTGAAGGGCTGCGTGCTGCCGGTCGCCCCGCGCGAGCCCGCCGCGCCGTGAGCGGATGGGCCGATGCCAAGGCGCCGAGCCTCGCCGAGATCGAGGCCCTGGCCGATGCCGCCTTCGCCGCGCTGCCGGATGAGTTCCGGCGGCTCTGCGCCGGCCTGCGCATCCATGTCGACGACTTCCCCGACGACGAGACCCTGACCGAGATGGGCTGCGAGACCGAGTTCGACCTGCTCGGCCTGTTCCGCGGCGTCGGGCTGGCGCAGTCCGGCGAGGTCGCGACGGGGCAGATGCCGAATGCGGTCTGGCTCTATCGCCGGCCGCTCCTCGATTACTGGGCCGAGCACGACGAGACGCTGGGCCACCTCGTCACCCATGTCCTCGTCCACGAGATCGGCCACCATATGGGCCTGTCCGACGACGACATGGCCGCCATCGAGGCGGCCGCCGAGGCAATCGAGACGCCGGAGGCCTGAGTGCCTGCTTCGGGTCCGACCGACTGGTAAACGTCCTAGTCCCGCGCCGGCAGGCGGGGAATCCGCCCGACCTTGGGCCGGCTGGAGCGGAACTGCCCGCGCTCGATCGCCACGAAGATCAGGATCGCCAGCGCCAGGGTCGTCAGCCACCAGATCGTGGTGAGCCCGACGCCGACGCAGCCGATGGCGAAGGCGGTGGCGAAGGCCGCCATGGCGCAGGGGGCCA
This sequence comes from Methylorubrum zatmanii, assembly GCF_014845115.1. Classification (GTDB taxonomy): domain Bacteria; phylum Pseudomonadota; class Alphaproteobacteria; order Rhizobiales; family Beijerinckiaceae; genus Methylobacterium; species Methylobacterium zatmanii. Next base: position 25,325 of record NZ_NKUI01000048.1, read on the forward strand.
GAACCGTGGCGCCGCGGCCGGCCCGGTGGATCGCGCCGTAGAGGGCGAAGGCGGCGGCGAAGGCGCCGACGATGCCGAGTTCGTACCAGAACTCGAACAGCATCGTGGTGGGCGCATTGATCGGCAGGATCCCGAAGATCCGCCCGCGCAGGGCCGTCTCGAGTCCGTGGCCGGTGACCAGCCGCACCGGCTCCAGGGTCACCACCTTCTGCCACGCCTTGAGCGCCAGCACCCCCGGCGATACCGGGCCGAACAGGGCCGCGCCGATGGGGCGGGCGAGGAACGGCAGCAGCGGCGCCACCGCGAGCAGGCCTGCGGCGGCGAGCGCCGTGAGCCGCACGCCCAACGACGGGCGCCAATAGGTCAGGGCGAAGGCCAGGGCGCCGATGGCCATGGCGAACAGGGCTGTCGTCCCCGGGGCGAGCAGCAGGGCGCCGGCCACCAGCAGCACCACGACGATGGATTCGGTGTCACGGCGGCGCGAGCGCAGCCAGGCCACGGCGGGCCAAGCGAGCAGAGCCAGCAGCACCGCGCCGCGCTCCAGGGCGCTGTCGCCGTCCGGGTTGTCCTTCAGCATCGCGTCGCCGACGAGAGTGATCAGGATCGCGACGATGGAGGCCGCGCCGACGCCGAGGGGCAACAGGTAGAGATTGGCCGAGCGCATGCGCTCGGGCAGGGCGAGATAGGCGAGCAGCACCATCACGATGGTGGCGACGAGGTTGGCGAGCCGCTCGCTCGCCGGGCCGGGAAACGGCGTCCAGATCAGGGACAGCCCCGACCAGAAGACCACCAGCATGCCTGCCAGGAAGGAGGGGGCGGTGAGGAGGCGCCGCAGGGTCGGGCCGACGGCGCGCTGGCGCCGGTCGATGGCGCTGGCGGTAATGAGCATCACCACGGCGATGGGGGCGAGCACCACCGTCGCGCGGCGGGAGACCTGAGCGGCCACCGGCAGCACCACGAACAGCCCGAAGAAGCCGAGGCGACGCAGCAACGCCGCCGCATCGAGGGCGGGATCGACCATCGTATTCGGGGGACGCGCCATGACCGTGGGGGAACCGGATCCGGCGCCTTGAGCGGAGTGCAGGCGCCCTGCTTACACCTAGTGCAGGCGGAAGAACCCGGCTGTAGAGGCGGTGCAACACCTTGAGGCGTGCGACCGCACGGGATTTTCATCAAACCGGTGTGGTTTCCGGGCGTCGCCGGCTGCGGCGGGCCATGTGGCGGCCGAAATCGCTGGTGACTCGCCATCCGCCCCAGGCAGCGAGAAAACCGAGCAGGCCGGCGACGAGCCCGTCCGTGGTCGTCGGCACCGCCGGCTGGTAGTCGCGGTAGGCCGCGCGGGCGATGGCCATGTCGGGGTCGCGGGCGATGACGGCGAGGCGCCCGAGCGGGCCGGTCGCGGAATCGAGCGCCTGTTTCTGCGCCTCCAGGCGCTTCAGCCGCTCGATATCGGCCCGGGCCGACTCGCCGCGCCGGGCGATGAAGGCGTCGGGATTGGTGCGCAGCAGCGCCAGCGCTTCCTCGCGGTTGCGGCCGCTCGCCTGCGCGTCGGCATCGAGGGAAGCGATGGCGCGGCGCAATTCGTCGAGGGCGCCGCCGAGGCGCTGGGTGTATTGCTGGGCGAATTCCGGCGCCTGCGCGGCGACGATGGCGGCGAGCAGGCCGAAGGCGAGGCCGAGCGTGCGGACGACGCGGAACACGTAAGGGCGAGCCTCCTGCGAGCGGACCCTTCGGGTTCTAGGGCGGTCTGCCGATCCGGGGAGGGCTGGCGGTCGTCGTCCGGGCCGATGTCATGGCGTCCTGAGCGCGGCCGCGACCTCCGCCGCGCTCAAGGTGTCCAAAGCTCCCAGGATCTTCACCGCCCGCGTCGTCTCGCCGGGAGCGAAGATCAGGATCACCGTCTCGGTGCCGGGACAGGCCGGATCGGCGCAGACGATCTCGCTGACCGTCATCGCCGTGTCCGGCCCGTAGCCGCCCGCGTCCCGCAGCCATGCCTCCACCCGCCGCCGGGCGGTGGCGTCGGATTTCGGTGCGCGTCCGAACAGGCCCACGATGCCAGCCCGGCCTCAGGCCGGCAGGGTCAGCAGGCCGGCCTGACCGTCGGCGCAGCCATAGGCGAGGCGCGCCCCGGCGGCATCCCAGGCCAGCGCCGAGATCGCGCTGCCCTTCACCGCCGGGCGCACCAGCAGTTCCGAGGCATCGGTGAAGCGCACCAGCAGCACGCAGCCATCCTCGTAGCCCATGGCCAGGACCGGCGCCTTGGGGTGGAAGCAGACCTGCGAGACCCGCGCCGGGCGCACGCCGCATTCGCGGGGCGCCTTGCCGGTGGGGCCTTCCTTCGAGTCGAACGGCCAGACGATGGCGGCCTCGGCGCCGCTGGTGGCGAGCCACTTGCCGTCCGCCGACCAGGACAGGGAGCGCACCTTGGCGGGATAGCCGGACATCCGCATGTGGCCGCGGTCGGGCTGGAGGCGCCAGCCGTGCAGGGCGTTCTCCTGCATGGTCGAGACGACGAAGCGGCCATCGGGCGACCACGTCACGTCGAGATGCGAGCCCTTCCACTCGATGAATTCGGGCGGCGTCTCGAGATTGGGGTACCACAGGCTGACGCCGTTATAATGGGCGACCGCGAGCCGGTAGCCCTTCGGGGCGAAGGCGAGGCCGCGGGCGGTGGAAGGGGCGGCGAAGGTCTTCTCACGGCCCTTGGCGTCGCGGGCGACGACGTTCCGGCCCGAGGAGAAGGCGACCGAGCCGTCGGGATGCAGGGCCAGGGCATCGATCCAGCCGCCGCCCTTGGCCCGGGCCAGTTCGCTGACGCTGCCGTTGGCCTCCGTCGTCACCACCCGTCCGTCGTCGCCCCCGCTCACCAACCGGGCCCCGTCTCCCTCGGCCGAGAGAAGACCGGCTTCCGGATGGGCCGCGACGCTCTCGGTCGCGCCGTCGTGGGCGAGGAGCACGGTGCCGTCCGCCAGCGCCAGGGCCAGCGTTCCTTTGAGCCAGCGGGCGGCGGTGACGTGGGCGCCGGCCGCGAACGGGACGACGTGCGCGGTGAGGGAGGGAGCGGAGACGCTCATGCCGGGTGGGCCTTCCTTCAGATCTTGATCGTCGGCACCGGCGAGGGCCGGCAAAGCAGGGTGACCAGGCTCGCGGCGAGGCATAGCCCGCCGGCGACGCCTGCGGGAATCGCCAATGCGGCGATCCCGAGATGCGTATGGGCGACCGTGCCCGCAACCGCCCCGAGCAGCAGGGAGAGCCACACCGCGCCGTCGCCGGTCCAGCCGAGGCGCGGACCCCGGCCGGCCAGCGCCAGGGCCGCCTTCTGCCCGAAGGAGAACAGCGCCCCCGTCACGAAGGTGGTGCCGGCGCGAAAGCCCTGAACATGGGCGAGCACCGCGTTCTGCCCGCCCATGGCGAGCGCCAGGAACAGCGAGGCGACGCCGACATGGGTGTGCTCCGCCGCCATGGCCACCGCCGCGGCGAGGGCGACGGCCTCGAAGCCGAGCACCGCCGGGGTCACCCAGCGGGGCGGACTCAGCGCCGAGATCGCACCCCCGGACACCGCCCCGATCAGGAAGGCGCCGATCAGCAGGGCCGGCAGCACCGCGCCCAACGGCTCGCCATGGCCGAGGGAGACCGCGAGCTGCGTCGTGTTCCCGCTCATGAGGGAGGTGTAGAGGCCGCCGAGCCGGATGAAGCCCAGGGCGTCGACGAAGCCGGCCAGCGCCGTCAGCACGACGCCGAAGCCGATCTGCCAGGATCGCGTCACGATGCGGTCACGCTCCTTACGACCCTGCCGTCAAGGTTAACGGATCGGTTACCAAATACGCGCAAATCGAAGCAATCACGGTGAACGCGGCCCTCCACGGTCCCGTTGGTCCGGCGATCCGCAAGCTCGGCGGTTGTCCGAGCACGGGTGAGTTGGAGTTCTGCCATGATCCCCTTCGCTTGCGCCCCCGTCGCCCTTCCCGCCTTCCCCGTCGCGCCGAACGCCGGCACGATCCTCGTGGTCGAGGACGAGTCGTTCGTCTGCGAGCTGGCTGCCGAGGCCCTGCTCGACGAGGGCTACCGGGTGCTGACCGCCGCCGACGCGAACGAGGCCGAGGCGATCCTGTCGAGCGAGCGGGTGGACCTGCTCTTCACCGATATCGACCTTGCCCGCAACACGAACGGCATCGCGCTCGCCCATAGCGCCCGGCGCAACCTGCCGCGCCTGCCCGTCGTTTACACCTCCGGCGGCCGTGACGGCCTGTCCGCCGCCGAGGCGGTGGCGGAATCGGTGTTCGTGCCCAAGCCCTACCGCGCCGCGCAGCTCGTGGCGGTGACCAACGACCTGCTGCGGCATCGCGGCTGAGTCCCGAAGCCCCTTCACCCATCCTACGAGACGGACGATGCGCCGCCTGATCGCCTGCACCTTCCTGACATTCGCCGCGATGACGGCGGCCCATGCCGAGTGCAATGTCGAGGATGCCGGACTCGAACCGGCCATCGCGGCGCAGAAGGAATTTCAGGAGCCCAAGAACGCCCAGGTGGTGCGCGATCTGCGCACCCTGCGGGACGCCGCCATCGTGCTCGATTCCTACGGCTACCCGGAGGAGTGCAAGCGGCTGGTCGCCCTCGTGAAGGGGCTGGCCGCCAAGCCCGACGACACGATCAAGCGCAGCGGCGATACCGACGAGGAGAAGGCCGAGGAGGTCCAGGAATCCCGCGAGCCGAAGCTGGCGCCGAAGGAGCCGCGCGGTTCAGGCCGCTGACACCGATCAGACAAGCTCGACCAGGTTTCCCGGGAAAGCGCCGCCCCGGCTGAGGCGGCCGACCGGAACGCCGGCGTGCCGCGCGATCTGCCCGGCCACCGTGTCGAGGGGCGTCGGCGCCCCCTCGCTCTCGCTGATGACGAGGCCCGCGAGCGCGATGCCGTGGGCCCGCAGGGTCTCCACCGCCGTCAGGGCGTGGCTGATCGCGCCGAGATAGCTGCCGGAGACGAGCAGCGCCGGAAGGCCCTGGGCCTTGAGCCAGTCGAGGCCGGTTTCCGCCTCGGTGATGGGGCTCATCAGGCCGCCCACTCCCTCGATCAGCACCGTGTCACCCTCACGCGCCTCGGATAGGCGCGCCCGGCACCAGCCGACGAGGTCGGCGAGGCTGAGGCTGCGTCCCTCGCGGGCGGCGGCGAGGTCGGGCGCGAGCGGCGCGGCGAAGCGCCAGGGCGAGCAGGCCTCCACCGTCTCCGGCGTGACGGCGAGCCCCTGCGCGGCGAGCAGCCGGGCGGTGTCGCTCACGGCGAAATCAGGATGGTCGAGGGGCGGAACCCCGCTCGCCAGCGGCTTCAGGGCGCGGACCCGCCGGCCCCTGTCCCGAAGCCGGCGGGTCAGGGCGGCGGTGGCGTAGGTCTTGCCGATCTCGGTGCCGGCGCCGACGATGAACAGGGCGGGCAGGGACATGGCGCACGGTTCACAAGGGAGGGGCGGTCTTGCCCGATACGCGCCCTCGTCCTGAAGTGCCGCGAGAGCGGTCTCGAAGGAGGCCCCAGATCTCTCCGCCCTCCCTGGCGCCCTCTTTCGAGGCTGGCTTCGGGCGCAGCTCAGGATCAGGGCCTGAATCGGAGAGAAAAGAGATCCGGGATGCTGTTCTTAACAATCGAACAGGCACTCGGGACGAGGCCGGTGGAGGGGAGGGGCGGCCGCGCGGCGACCGCCGATCCTTCACTTCTCGACGAAGGCCTTCTCGATCACGTAGTGGCCGGCCTCGCCGTGATTGCCCTCCTCGTAGCCGAGGCCGGTGAGCAGCTCGCGGGTGTCCTTGATCATCTCAGGGCTGCCGCACAGCATGAAGCGGTCGTTCTCGATCGACATGTTCGGCAGGCCGATATCCTCGAACAGCTTGCCTGAGGTCATCAGGTCGGTGATCCGGCCGCGGTTGCGGAACGGCTCGCGGGTGACCGTCGGATAGTAGATCAGCTGGCTCGAGATCGTCTCGCCGAGGAACTCGTGCTTCGGCAGGGTCTCGGTGATGGTCTCGCCATAGGCGAGTTCCTGCACCTGACGGCAGCCATGGACGAGCACGACCTTCTCGAAGCGGTCGTAGGTCTCCGGATCCTTGATGATCGACAGGAACGGGGCGAGCCCCGTGCCGGTGCCGAGCAGGTAGAGGTTCTTGCCGGGCAGGAGGTTGTCGAGCACCAGCGTGCCGGTCGGCTTCTTGCCGACCATGATCGGGTCGCCGACCTTGAGGTGCTGGAGCTTGCTCGTGAGCGGGCCGTTCGGCACCTTGATCGAGAAGAATTCCAGCTCCTCCTCGTAATTGGCCGAGACGACCGAGTAGGCGCGCAGCAGCGGCCGGCCCTCGACCTCGATGCCGATCATCGTGAACTCGCCGTTGCGGAAGCGGAACGAGGGATCGCGGGTGGTCCGGAAGGAGAAGAGCGTGTCGGTCCAGTGGTGGACGGAGAGGACGCGCTCCTCGTTGTACTTGCTCATCGGCCGCAGGCTTCCCGATTCATTCAGCGTCGAACGCGGGGTCTTCTCGCAATCGCAGCATCCCCGTCAAGACGCAGAGCTGCCACAGCCATTCGAATGTGGCTTTGTCTGGAACTCTTCTTGATTTCCGCGCATGCCTGACCCAGGCGGAACGCATCGAACGGTGCCGTTACAGCGGCTTCAGCCCCGCCTCGATCTCGGCCCGGCGCGGTTCCAGGAAGGGCGGCAGGGCGAGCCGCTCGCCGAGCCGGTCCATCGGCTCGTCGGTGGCGAAGCCCGGCCCGTCGGTGGCGATCTCGAACAGGATGCCGTTCGGCTCGCGGAAATACAGGCTGCGGAAGTAGTAGCGGTCCACCGGGCCGCTCGACGGCACCCGGCGCTGCTTCAGCCGGTCGGCCCAGGCCTCGTAATCGGCATCCGGGACGCGAAAGGCGACGTGGTGGACGCCGCCCGCGCCCTGGCGGGCCTGCGCCCCCGTCCCCGTGAGAAGCTGCACCTCTGCCGCCGGGCCGCCCGCTCCGGTCTCGAACACCGTTACCTCGCCCTCGGGCAGTTCGAAGCTGCGGGCGCGGCGGAAGCCGAGGATCTGCGTCAGCACCGCCTCGGTGCGCTCCGGCTGGGCGACGGTGAGACGGATCGGGCCGAGCCCCCGGATCTGGTGCGCCGCCGGCACCGGGCTGGCGTCCCACGGATGGGCCTCGCCCGCTCCGCCATCGTCCACGAGGCTGAGGCGCTGGCCCTCACCATCCTCGAAATCGAGGGTCAGCCGTCCGTCGCGCTCGATCGCCGGGTGATGCGTCACCCCCTGCCGGGCGAAATGCTCGCGCCACCAATCGAACGCCTCCGCTCCGGCGACGCGGAACGCCGTGCGCGAGATGCTGTCGGTGCCCCGTCGCTCGGCCGGCGCCGGCCAGTCGAAGAAGGTGAGGTCGGTGCCCGGCGAGGCGCGTCCGTCGGCGTAGAAAAGATGGTAGGCCGACACGTCGTCCTGATTGACGGTCTTCTTGACCAGCCTCAGCCCCAGCACGCGGGTGTAGAAGGCGAGGTTGTCGGCCGCCCGCGCCGTGATCGCGGTGACATGGTGGAGTCCGGTGAGCTGCATCGCGGGCCTCGGGCGAAAAGCGGGTTCGGCCTCCAGATAGGCGCTCTGGCGCTCGACCCAAAGCCTGCCCGCGCCCCGGGTTGCAGTCGTGACGGTCATCCACAAACGAAAACGGCGCCGCGAGCGGCGCCGTCTGAAGCGGGTCCGGCCCGAGAAAGCTTACTTCTTGCCGAAGCCCAGACCACCGAAGCGGCTGTTGAAGCGCGAGACGCGACCGCCGCGATCGAGCATCTTCTGCTCGCCGCCGGTCCAGGCCGGGTGGGTCGTCGGGTCGATGTCCAGGTTCAGGACGTCGCCTTCCTTGCCGTAGGTCGACCGGGTCTTGTACTCGGTGCCATCGGTCATCACGACCTTGATGAAGTGGTAGTCGGGGTGCTCGGTCCCCTTGGCCTTGGCGGCCTCGTTCTTTGCCATGACGAAATCCTGAGGTAGCACGCCGACCGGCCTCGCCGCCCAGGGCAGGGGGCCAGGGGCAAAACATCGCGCGCATTCCGATGAAGGCGCGCCTATACCTCAGCCACGGAGCGCGGACAAGAGAGAGCCGGCAGATCGGTTCGGCCGAGCAGGCTGGCCATGGTCCGGGGGGCTGCGCGCGGACCGAACTGGAAATCGGGCCTGCGGCTGCTTATGCGTCTCTGCGAGACGAAGACGATAGCCGAAAACGGCAAGGAACGGGACGAAACGATGTCGAGGAATGATGGCCCGCGCGCGTGATGCGTCGACCGACGCAGGGGCGGCAACCCGGGGCCGGGCACCGCTGGGGGCGCTAAAGCCCCTGATTCCCTTCGCCAGCCGCTACCGGGGCCGCATCCTCGCGGCGCTGATCTCGCTGATCGCGGCTTCCGGCGCGACCCTGGTGGTGCCGATCGCGATTCGCCGGGTGATCGACCACGGCTTCTCGCCGGAGGGGCAGGCGCTCATCAACTCCTACTTCGTGGCGCTGCTCGGCGTGGTGGCGGTGCTCGCGGTGTCGAGCGCCGGCCGGTACTACTCGGTGGTGACGTTGGGCGAGCGCGTCGTGGCGGATCTGCGCTCGGCGGTGTTCGCGCGGCTGACGATTCTCGACCCCACCTTCTTCGACAAGGCGCAATCCGGCGAGATCGTCTCGCGGCTGACGGCGGATGCCACGCAGGTCAAGGCGGTGTTCGGCGTCTCGATCTCGATCCTGCTGCGCAACCTGTTCCTGTTCGTCGGCGCTGTGGTGATGATGGTCTGGACGAGCCCGGGCCTCTCGATCCTCGTGCTCGCGGCGATCCCGCTGATCGTGTTTCCGCTGATCCTGTCGGGGCGCGGCGTGCGCCGCCGCTCCCGCGCCGCCCAGGACCGTCTCGCCGACGCCTCGGCCTATGCGGCGGAAGCGGTCGGCGCCGTGCGCACCATGCAGGCCTTCGGCATGGGCCGCACCACCGCCGATCTGTTCGCGCGGGCCTCCGAGAACGCCTACCGGGCGGCGCGGGCCTCGATCACGGCGCGGGCCCTGCTCACCGGCGTGGCGATCTTCCTGATCTCGGCCTCGGTGGTCGGGGTGATGTGGTACGGCGCCAAGGGGGTGCTCGCGGGCACCACCAGCGCCGGCCAGCTCTCGCAATTCGTGCTCTACGCGGTGTTCGGCGCGAGCGCCCTCGGCCAGCTCTCCGAGGTCTACGGCGAACTCGCCCAGGCGGCGGGCGCCGCCGAGCGGCTCGGCGAGATCCTGGCCACGGAGCCGGCGATCCGCACGCCGACAAATCCGACCGCCCTGCCGAGCCCGGCCCGTGGCGAGGTGGCTTTCCAATCGGTGCGCTTCCGCTACCCGACCCGCCCCGAGCATGCCGCCCTCGACGGCATCTCCTTCACGGTGGCGCCGGGCGAGCGGGTGGCCCTGGTCGGGCCGTCGGGCGCCGGCAAGACCACGGTGCTGCAGCTCCTCCTGCGCTTCTACGACCCGGACGAGGGCGATGTGCGCATCGACGGGGTGTCCCTGCGCCAAGCCGATCTCGACGGCTTGCGGGCGCGGCTTTCGCTGGTGCCGCAGGATCCGGTGGTGTTCTCCGGCACGGTGCTCGAAAACATCCGTTACGGCCGCCCCGGCGCCAGCGAGGCGGAGGTCGAGGAGGCCGCCCGGCTCGCCAATGCGGACGGGTTCATCCGCGCCCTGCCGCAGGGATACGCGACCCTGCTCGGCGAGCGCGGCACCACGCTCTCCGGCGGTCAGCGCCAGCGCGTGGCCATCGCCCGCGCCATCCTCAAGGATGCGCCGATCCTGCTGCTCGACGAGGCGACCTCGGCCCTCGATGCCGAGAGTGAGCGCGCGGTGCAGAATGCCCTCGACCGGTTGATGCAGGGCCGCACCACCCTGGTCATCGCCCACCGCCTCGCGACGATTCGCGCCGCCGACCGCATCCTCGTCTTCGACGGAGGCCGGATCGTGGAGGAGGGGACGCACGAGAGCCTGCTGGCCCGCGGCGCCCTCTACGCGCAGCTCGCCAGCCTGCAATTCGCCGACAGCTTCGACGAGAGCGCCCGGGCGCGGGATCCGCGCCCGAAGCACGCGGCGGAGTAGCGCCGGGATGGTCCTGACCCGCTTTCCCCGTGCGCCGCTGACCGAAGGTCCGACGCCGATCCGCTCCCTCGACCGCCTTTCGACCCATCTCGGGGCGGAACTGAACGGCGTGCGCCTGTTCGTGAAGCGCGACGATGTCGGCCCCGTGGGGTTGGGCGGCAACAAGCTGCGCAAGCTCGAATTCCTGCTCGGCCAAGCGCTGGCGGACCGGGCGGATACGGTCATCACCGTCGGCGCGCTGCAATCGAACCATGCCCGGCTCACCGCCGCCGCCGCGGCGCGGATGGGGCTCGCCTGCGAGCTGTTCCTCACCCGCAGCGTTCCGCGCGACGATGCCGACTATACCGGCAACGGCAACCGGCTGCTGCAGGACCTGTTCGGAGCCCGCATCCACCTCCTGCCGGGCGAGGCCGATTCCCTGGCCGAGGCGGAGGCGCGGGCGGACATGCTGCGGAGCCAGGGGCGGCGCGTCTGCGTCTTCCCCTCCGGCGGGTCGAGCCCGCTCGGCTGCCTCGGCTACGCCGCATGCGCCCTGGAGATCCTGGAACAGGCAGGCAATCTCGGCCTGTCCTTCGCCCGCATCGTCGTGCCGAACGGCAGCTCCGGCACCCATGCCGGCCTTGCCGCCGGCCTCGCCGCTGCCGGGCGCGACCCGGTTCTCGCCCAATCCTACACGGTCCTCGCCCCCGAGGCCGAGGCCAGGGCGACGACCCTCGCCAAGGCCCGCGACACCCTCGCGCTAATCGGTGGCGGCCTGACACTGGCCGACGATTCCATCCGCGTCGACGGTGCCCATCGCGGGCCGGGCTACGGCGTCCCGACGGAGGGGATGCGCGAGGCGGTCCGGCTGATGGCCCGGACCGAGGGGCTGCTGCTCGATCCGGTCTATAGCGGCAAGGCCTTCGCGGGGCTGCTCCACGACGTGCGGACGGGCACCTACGCCTGGGGCGAGACGGTGCTGTTTGTCATGACCGGTGGGGTGCCGGGCCTGTTCGCGTATCGCCAAGACTTCGCGGAGGTCTGACCGGATCGAGAGCGATCCGTCTCCTGCGGTCTCCATCGTGTTCGCGCGGTGGAGGGGAGGATGACGGGGTGCTTCGCCATCCTGGCGTCTCGCGGACGGCTCCGTTCTCACGGGGCGCGTCGGATGGGAGAGAAGGTCATGACCGCGATCTACAAGCACCCGGAGCATCACGTGGGCGGCGCCGAAGCGGCCGCCCTTTTCAGCCCTGCCGCTGGCGCGCGGCCCGAAGGGACGGATATCCGCCTCGCGGATGACGCCCTCGACGCCGCGGGCGGCGGGTTCTTTCAGGAGATCGGGCGCGTCTTCAAGAAGGCGTTCACCGAGCCGCCCAAGCGCTACGCGACGCCAGAGGAATGGCATCAGGCGCATCGGGGCGAGATCGTGACCACGATCCCGACCATCTGGGGCGATCGGTACTGAGGGCGCGGCCTTTCGGAGCGATGCGCTATCGCTCCGTCAGCTTCATCTCGATCCGGCGGTTGCGGGCATAGGCCTCCTCGCTGGTGCCGGAATCGAGCGGCTGGAACTCGCCGAAGGCGCCGGCGAGGAGACGCTGCGGCGGAAGCCCCTTACTCCGCAGATACTGCACCACGGCGATGGCGCGCGCCGCCGAGAGTGCCCAGTTCGACGGGAACTGCGCCGATTGGATCGGCCGGGCATCGGTGTGGCCGTCGACCCGCAAGATCCAGGGAATGTCGGCGGGGATTTCCTTGGCGATGTCGAGGATCGCCCCGGCGATCCGGTCGAGCTCCGGGCCGGCCTCGGGCTTCAGTGCGGCGGAGCCCGCCGCGAACAGCACTTCGGATTGCAACACGAAGCGGTCGCCGACGATGCGGACATCGGAACGGCTGCCGATGATCTGGCGCAGCCGGCCGAAGAAGTCGGAGCGGTAGCGCGCCAGTTCCTGCACTCTCTGGGCCAGGGCGACGTTGAGGCGGCTGCCGAGTTCGGCGATGCGGGCCTGACTTTCCCGGTCGCGGGATTCGGAGGCGGCGAGGGCATCTTCCAGGGCGGCGAGTTGGCGGCGTAGCGCCCGGATCTGCTCGTTGAGCAACTCGACTTGGTTCTGGGCCCGCTGGGTCGCGCCCCGCTCGGCGGCGAGCTGGGCATCGACGTCGGCGCTCTTGCCCTGCGCCGCCTCGTTGGCGGCGGTCAGGGCCTGGAGGCGGTCGCGCTCGGCTTCCGTCGCGGTCAATGTGTTGCGCAAGGAAGCCGCCGCCTCCTCCTGGGCGCGGCGGCTGGAGCGCTCCAGGGCGAGCAGGTCGGTGAGGTCGGCGATCTGGCGGTTGAGGCGGGTGAGCACCGCGTCCCGCCCGGTCAGCTCCTGCGACAGGAAGAACTGCCCGACCACGAACACCGTGAGCAGGAAGACCACCGCGAGCAGCAGGGTCGCCAGGGCGTCGACATAGCCGGGCCAGACGTTGAGGCTGCGCTTCGAGCGCGCGCGGACGGAGGCCATGCCTCTACTCGACCTTCTCGCGGGCGAGGCGGTCGAGCACCTGCTTCAGGTCGCGCTCGCGGGCGGCCTGGGCCTCGACCCAGTCGCGGATCATCTGCTGCTCGGCGCGCATGTGCTGCACGAGGCCCTGGATGCCCTCCGCCAGATTGGTCATCGCCTGGGTCGCGCCCCGGCCCCCGGCCCCTTCCGCGATCACCCCGCTCAGCCGCTCGATGGCGGCCTGCAGCTCGCGGGCGAGGGCGGGGTCGTGCTCCGGCGCGGGCCGGGCGGCGGCCAGCGCCGCCTGCTCCTCGCCGGAGACCAGCCAATCCTCCAATTCGTTGTGGAAGCGCGAATGGGCCTGCCCGGCCTGAAGGTCGAGGAAGCCGACGATCAGGGACGAGGCGAGGCCGAACAGCGAGGCGGAGAAGGCGAGGCCGATGCCGGAGAGCGGCACGGCGAGGCCGCTCTTCAACTCGTCGAACATCACCGCCGCATCGCCGCCGCCGCGCATTCCGCCGATCACCGAGCCCACCGCCGAGAGCGTCTCGATCAGGCCCCAGAAAGTGCCGAGCAGGCCGAGCAGGATCAGGATGCCGGCGATGTAGCGCAGGATCTCGCGGCCCTCGTCGAGCCGCACGGCGGTGGTGTCGAGATGGGCGCGGGTGCCCGACAGGGTGAGACCGTCGCGCCGCGCCTCAATGGCCGGCACCAGCGGGCCGAGCAGCACCGGCCGCTCCTTCGGGCGCTCGCCGGCCGCCACCGCGTTGACGTAGCGCACCTCCCGGAACAGGCGCACGACCTGCCCGAAGGCCAGCAGCACCGCGATCAGCAGGACGCCGAGGATCAGGCCGTTCAGGCCCGGATTGGCGAGGAAGGCCGGGGTGATCTGCTTGTAAAGAACGAAGGCGAGAAAGCCCGCCAGCGCCAGGAACACCAGCATCCGCACCAGCGTCATGCCGGGCTTGGCGATCGGGGGCGTGTCGGAGGACGCGGAACGGGCCGCCATCGGGTCCATACTCGTGTTGGGCCTGACGCCGGGATCGGCGGCACCGCTGTGACAAAACCGGCGGCACTGTGGCGGCTCGGTCCAACGCGATCAAGTCACGGCAGGTCGGGTAATCGCGTCGTCGCCAGCCTCGTTCGCATCGTAGGTCGCAGCAAGCTGCCCCAGGTGCCGTCTGGTCTGTCAGGAATCTGCCCGCCCGATCATCCGAAGCAGGCCCGTGCGCTATCACTTTCACGTCGGTCGAGAGGTCACTTTAATCGGAACCTCCGTGTGCTGCATCGATGCGGACGGGGCGTTCACTTGCAAAACTCCGCTTGCGAGCAAGCCAGAGTCGCGGGATAGAAGCCTAAGCTACGTGGGGGCAAACGAAATTAATATGAAGAAGCTGGGTTGCTTTTCAGTCATCCTGATTACGGGCGCTTCTCTATGGCTGGTCTCTCAAATCTACACGTCTATCTGGCCTGTTGGGGAGGCTGTTGTGCGCCTTCCGATGGGTGATGCTATCGCTCGCTTCCAGACTTGGGGTGGCGGTTGGGGAACATTACCCTTTGTTTTGCGTGTAGATACTCCGCACGGAACGATATCAAAAAAGCTGTGGGCTGATTGGGGACCGGCAAGCGATATCAATTTGTATCAGACGCCTGAAAATTGGCTCGTCGGTATAGGCGGAGGAGGTGATACTGTCATCGTCGACGTTATGGATACGTCGGGCCCAAGATCTGTGATCGGCGATGAACAGTATCGGACGAACGACGAAAATTGGAAATATCTAGGAGTTGCAGTCGGGGACGGCTTTATTCCTGCTGAGTCGAAACCTGAATGTATAGCGTTGCTTGGAGCTGGGTATACAAAATACCGAAAAAAATTCCAAGTCGAGCATTTTTGCGTGCAGCCCATTCATGAGCATCCGTAGAGTAATTTTTGCACGCTCTCTCTGGATACCTTTGAGATGACAGGCCTGGTTTCAAAGTCCAGTGTCCAACAAGCCTCGATGAGCAGCCCTCTGGGCAGACGGCTGCAGCAAACTCAATCCCATTCCCGCGGCCAGGTTTCCTCCAGATGCGGCCCGAGCCGCACCGCCCAGACGCGCTTGGCCAAGCCGGTGGCGTCGTCGGTCTCGACCGCGACGCCGCACAGGGTGCCGGGGCCGGTGGCCGCTTCGAGGCGCGAGCCCGGCGTCTTCTGCAGGAAGCGGCGCACCGGCTCGTCCTTCTGCATCCCGAGCACGGAATCGTAATCGCCGCACATGCCGGCATCCGACAGATAGGCGGTGCCGCCGGGCAGGATGCGGTGGTCGGCGGTCGGCGCGTGGGTGTGGGTGCCGACGACGAGGCTCGCCCGGCCGTCGAGGAAGTGGCCGAAGGCCTGCTTCTCGCTGGTCGCCTCGGCATGGACATCGACGATCACCGCATCCGCCGCCGCGCCGAGGGGGCAGGCATCGAGCTCCCGGTCCGCCGCGGCGAAGGGATCGTCGAGGGGATCGAGGAAGATGCGCCCCATCACGTTGACGACGAGGACGCGGGCGCCGCGGGCCGTCTCGATCACCGTCGCGCCGCGTCCCGGCGTGCCCGGCGGGTAATTCGCCGGCCGGATCAGCCGGGGCTGACGGGCGATGAAGACCAGCGCCTCACGCTGATCGAAGGAGTGGTTGCCGAGCGTCACCGCGTCGGCGCCGGCCTGGAGGATCTCGTCGCAGATCGATTCGGTGATGCCGAAGCCGCCCGCCGCGTTCTCGCCGTTGATCACCACGCAGTCGAGGCGCCAGCGCTCGCGCAAGGTGGGGAGCCGCTCGGTGACGGCATAGCGGCCGGGACGTCCGACGATGTCGCCGAGGAAGAGGATGCGCATCGTAGTCGCCTAACCCTGACGGAGGGGGACGGGCCCGGTCTCGGTCACGAGATGGTCGAGGGGGCGATCATGCGGCTCGGCCGGGACGCGGTCGATTTCCTGCACGGAGAAGGCGATGCCGATCGTCAGAACCGGGCCGTTCTTCGACAGGCGCTCGATCGCCTGATCGTAATAGCCCGCCCCGTAGCCGATGCGCTGGCCGGCGCGGTCGAAGGCGGCCAGCGGCACGATCAGGGCGGTCGGATCGAGGGGGGGAAGGTCGTCGCGGGGTTCGCTGAGGCCGAAGCCGCCCCTCACCAGTTCCTCGCCCGCCCGCCATTCGCGGAAGACGAGGCCCTGCTTCGTCACCTTGGGCAACGCCACCCGCTGGCCGCGGGCGAACAGGCGCTGCATCAGCGGACGCGGGTCGATCTCGCTGCGGATCGGCCAGAACACGCCGACGAGCGGCGCGTCCCCGAGTTCCGGGATGGCCAGGATGGCCTCGGCGGCACGCAGCGCGCCGTCGGCGCGGGCCTCGGGCGGGAGCGCATCGCGGCGCGCCAGGGCCTCGGCGCGGAGCTTCGCCTTGAGCGAGCGTTCGGGGGAAGAGTGCGGAGCCACGTGAGCCGTTGGAGTGTCGATCCCGGGAAACCTACAGAGTAGGTGGGCGCCGTGTTGGCCAAGTCCACGGACGAGGCCAGTGACAGCTCCCGAGGGAGTCGATAAGGCCCCGGGGAAAGTTCTCCTGACGAACTCTGCAGCCCCGCCCGCCAGAGATAGACGGCTCAGGGGCCCGGCGCCAGGGGCCCTCCGCGTCGCAGGCTCACTTTTCGACGCCGGCGTGAGGGTTCGTGTGGCGGGTCAGCTTCCGCTCTGCCCCGTGGGCTGGCCCGAAAGAGCCCGGGCGAGGCGGTCGATGCGTTCGGCGGCGAGGCCGACGCTGCCGGCGAGTCGCGCCTGCTCGGCCGCGCCTTCCGCCGCATCCCGCTCCAGGCCGGCGATGCGGCGGCGGGCTTCGTGCAGCTCGTCGGCCAGGGTGAGGGCCGCCATCACCTGCAGGCGCATGTCGCCGATCTCGCCGAAGGTGCTGCGCATCTCGGCGACCCGCTCGTCGAGATCCCGGGCGAGGGCGGCGAGATGATCCTCTTCGCCCGCGCCGCAGGCCATCCGGTAGCTCTTGCCGGCGATGGTGACGTTGACGTGCGGCATCCGCGACCCACTCGACCCGAACTCGTTTCTTCTCGTACCGGCCCCGCCGAGCCCTCAGTGGCCGGCGGGGCCGGACAGCACGTCTTCCACCGTTTCGATGGCGCGATCGAGGCGGCGGTTCACCTCTCCGGTCGTCGCCGTCATCCGGGCGAGCCGCGCCCCCGCTGCGTCGAGTTCGGCGGCGAGCCGCACCCGATCCTCCTCCAGCAGGGCGAACTCCGTTTCCCGGTCGCCGCGGCTGCGCTCCAGCTCCAGCTTGCGCGCCACCGCCGATTCGAGCAGCGCCAGAGCGGTGTCGAGCCGGTTCAGGGCCTCCTCCAGGGTCGGGCCGTCCGGGGACGTCGCCTGCTTTGCCTTTGCCATATCCGCTCGTCAGTCACCGTTTCATCGCGGTCCACGAAACGCGCCCCGCCCCGCCGCGGCCAGAACGCGAACGGCCGGTGGCGCGAGATCTTTCGCAGTACTCCGCGCCCGCATCCCGAAAAGTTTCAGCCAAGAGCATTCGAAATTCCAGCCAATTCACAGGGCTGCCCACGATCTTTGACAGCCCCCGACGCCATGTTAGAGAGCCCGCGCCCGGCTCCGATCCCCCGGCGCGGGGCCGCCCAACGGATTCTCCAGACCGTGACCCTTTCCGGCTCCCCGCTCAGACCGTCCGCCGACCGGACGGGTGCGGGCCGCCTCACGGTTCATCCCAGGTTCAGTGCCGCCCCGCTTGGAGCGGTCCCATCGTCGTCGCGCGGCGCGCGCCAGCGCCGCCTGCCGGCCCGGCCTGTTTTTCATCGGCGCGCGGGCGCGCCCTATCACGAAGGAGTCACGCCGTGACCGTCAAGGTTGCCATCAACGGGTTCGGGCGCATCGGCCGCAACGTGCTGCGCGCCATCGTCGAGGCCGGCCGCACCGATATCGAGGTCGTCGCCATCAACGATCTCGGCCCGGTCGAGACCAACGCTCACCTGCTGCGGTTCGATTCGGTGCATGGCCGCTTCCCGGCCGACGTCGCTGTGGACGGCGATTTCATCGTCATCAACGGCAAGCGCATCAAGGTCACCGCCGTGCGCAACCCGGCCGAGCTGCCGCACCGCGACCTCGGCGTCGACATCGCCCTGGAATGCACCGGCATCTTCACCTCGAAGGACAAGGCGAAGGCTCATCTCGAGGCCGGCGCCAAGCGCGTCCTCGTCTCGGCCCCGGCCGACGGCGCCGACCTCACCGTGGTCTACGGCGTGAACCACCAGCTGCTCTCGTCCGAGCACCTCGTCGTCTCCAACGCCTCCTGCACCACGAATTGCCTCGCCCCGGTGGCGAAGGTGCTGAACGAGGCGGTCGGGATCGAGCGTGGCTTCATGACCACGATCCATTCCTACACCAACGACCAGCCCTCGCTGGACCAGATGCACAAGGATCTCTACCGCGCCCGCGCCGCGGCGATGTCGATGATCCCGACCTCGACCGGCGCCGCCAAGGCGGTGGGCCTCGTGCTGCCGGAGTTGAAGGGCAAGCTCGACGGCACCTCGATCCGCGTGCCGACCCCGAACGTCTCGGCCGTCGACCTCGTCTTCACCGCCAAGCGCGAGACCTCGGTGCAGGAGATCAACGAGGCGATCAAGGCCGCCGCCGCCGGCCCGCTCAAGGGCGTGCTCGGCGTGACCGACCAGCCGAACGTGTCGATCGACTTCAACCACGATCCGCACTCGTCCACCTTCCACCTCGACCAGACCAAGGTCATGGACGGCACCTTCGTGCGCATCCTGTCCTGGTACGACAACGAGTGGGGCTTCTCGAACCGCATGGCGGACACCGCCGTGGCCATGGCCAAGCTGATCTGACGCCCTAGCTTCCGCCTCCAAGAGGCGGCCGGCGACAGGCCGGCCGCCTTGCGAGGTGCCTCGCAAAACTCCCGGCGCCCGACCGCCTTTTCCCTGGCGGCGACCGTGCGGCGGGCATTTCGTGACAGTCTCCGAAAAGCCTTCGAGATCCCAGGCGAGGCCTCCTCGCCGAAGCCAAGGTGCGATACGCGATGACCGAAGCCTCGCCGACCAAGCCTTCCGGGACCGAGTTCATTCCCGCCACTCCGGCTCCCACGCCGCCTTCCGCCGCGAAGCCGGCCGTCGCCCCGCCGCAGCCGAGCGTCGGCCGTGCCGAGTTGCCGCCCTCCGGTCCGGTGAACCACGCCGACCAGCTCGCCCGCATCGAGGACAAGACGGCGCGCATCGAGGACAAATACGCCCGCTCCGAGGCCCTGCTCTCGCGGGTCGAGGAGAAGGTCGAGGCCGCCTCCACCCGCATGAACGAGGCCGCCCGCCAAGCCGATCTCTCCTCCCTGCGCAGCGAGGTGCGCGGCCTGTCCGACCGGGTCAGCCGCCTGCCCGGCACGGGAGCCCTGGTGCTCACCGCCCTGATCACCGCCGTGCTCACGGTCGCCCTGATGGTCGCGGTGCAGCGGCTGAACCTCGACCGGATGCTGCCGCACAGCGTCGGCGGCCAGACCCAGACCACGCCTTCGACGCCTCCGGCCTCCAACCCCTAAGAAGAACCAGAAGCGCCCATGACGGATTTCCGCACCCTCGACGATGCCGGCCCGCTCGCGGGCAAGCGCGTATTGCTGCGCGTCGATCTCAACGTGCCGATGGAGGGGGGGCGTGTCACCGATGCGACCCGCATCGAGCGCGTGGTGCCGACGATCCGCGAGATCGCCGATCAGGGCGGCCGGGTGATCCTGCTGGCGCATTTCGGCCGGCCGAAGGGCAAGCCCGACCCGAAGGATTCGCTGAAGCCGATCCTGCCGACGCTGTCGGAGAAGCTGGGGCGGCCCGTCGCCTTCGGTGAGGATTGCGTCGGCGAGGCCGCCGCCTCCGCCGTCGCGGCGCTGAAGGACGGCGAGGTGCTGCTCCTCGAAAACACCCGCTACCACGCGGGCGAGGAGAAGAATTCTTCCGAGTTCGCGCAAGCGCTCGCCGCCAACGGCGACCTCTACGTCAACGAAGCCTTCTCCGCCGCCCACCGGGCGCACGCCTCGACCGAGGGCCTCGCCCGCCTGCTGCCGGCCTTTGCCGGACGCCTGATGCAGGCGGAACTCGATGCCCTGACCAAGGGGCTCGAGAACCCGGCCCGGCCGGTGATCGCCATCGTCGGCGGCGCCAAGGTCTCGACCAAGATCGACCTCCTCGAAAACCTCGTCGCCAAGGTCGACATGCTGGTGATCGGCGGCGGCATGGCCAACACCTTCCTGCACGCGCAAGGCAAGGATGTCGGCAAGTCGCTGTGCGAGAAGGATCTGGCCGAGACCGCGACCCGGATCCTGGCCGCGGCCAAGGAGAAGAACTGCACCATCATCCTGCCGGTCGATGCCCTGGTCGCCCGCGAGTTCAAGGCGAATGCCGAGAACGAGACCGTGACCGTCGAGGCGGTGCCCTCCGACGCCATGATCCTCGATGTCGGCGCCGCCTCGATCGCGACGATCGACGGGGCCATCGACGAGGCCCGTACCCTGGTGTGGAACGGACCGCTCGGCGCCTTCGAGCTGACCCCCTTCGACACCGGCACGGTGGCGGTGGCGCAGCACGCGGCCCGGCGCACCAAGGCCGGCCAGCTCGTCAGCGTGGCCGGTGGCGGCGACACGGTGGCGGCCCTCAACCATGCGGGCGTGGCCGACGACTTCTCCTACGTTTCCACCGCCGGCGGCGCCTTCCTCGAATGGCTCGAGGGCAAGGAGCTGCCCGGCGTCGAGGCGCTGCGCGCCAAGGGCTGACGCATGATCGACCCTTCCCCTGCGGGGGAGGGCGAACGGCGTGGCTCACGCCTGAGTTTTTCAAGCCGCGGCACGGTCTCGCGCCGCAGCGGCACCTATATTGGCCTCAGCGCGGGACGGGCCCGGCTCAGGCCGCATCGGACGAGGACAGGAACCCATGGCACGCATCACCCTCCGGCAGCTCCTCGACCACGCCGCCGAGTACGGCTACGGCGTGCCCGCGTTCAACCTGAACAACATGGAGCAGGGCCTCGCCATCATGGCGGCGGCCGATGCTACCGATTCGCCGGTCATCCTCCAGGCGAGCCGCGGTGCCCGCGCCTATGCCAACGACGTGGTGCTGGCCAAGCTGATCGACGGCCTCGTCGAGATCTACCCGCATATCCCGGTGTGCATGCATCTCGACCACGGCAACAACGAAGCCACCTGCGCCACGGCGATCCAGTACGGCTTCACCTCGGTGATGATGGACGGTTCGCTGAAGGCCGACGGCAAGACCCCGGCCGATTACAGCTACAACGTCGAGATCACCCGCAACGTCACCAAGATGGCCCATTGGGCCGGTGTCTCGGTGGAGGGTGAGCTTGGCGTGCTCGGTTCGCTCGAGAGCGGCCAGGGCGAGGCCGAGGACGGCCATGGCGCCGAGGGTGTCCTCTCCCACGACCAACTCCTGACCGACCCGGACGAGGCGGTGAAGTTCGTGCGCGAGACCAAGGTCGACGCGCTGGCGGTGGCCATGGGCACCAGCCACGGCGCCTACAAGTTCACCAAGAAGCCCGATGGCGAGGTGCTCGCCATGAACGTGATCGAGGAGATCCACCGCCGCCTGCCGACGACCCACCTCGTCATGCACGGCTCCTCCTCGGTGCCGCAGGACCTTCAGGACATCATCAACCGGTATGGCGGCCAGATGAAGCCGACCTGGGGCGTGCCGGTCGAGGAGATCCAGCGCGGCATCAAGCACGGCGTGCGCAAGATCAACATCGACACCGACAACCGCATGGCGATGACCGGCCAGATCCGGAAGGTGCTCAGCGAGAGCCCGGCCGAGTTCGACCCGCGCAAGTATCTCAAGCCCGCCATGGAGGCGATGACCAAGCTGTGCAAGCAGCGCTTCGAGGAGTTCGGCACCGCCGGCAACGGTTCCAAGATCCGCCCGATCTCGGTGGCGGAGATGGCCAAGCGCTATGCCAGCGGCGCGCTCGACCCGAAGATCGACGCCTGAGGCGACGCGCAGCCATGGCCGAGACAGAATCGGCGGCGCCACGGCCCCGCCTCGCCCTTCTTTCTCCCTACGGTGTCGGCGGAGACGAGGCCGACGCGGTGGCGCAGGCGCTCGATGCGGCCTGCGCTGCGGGCGACGTGGCGGCGGTGATCCTGCGGCTCGCCACGGCCGACGAGCGCAGCCTCGTCGGCTTGGTCAAGCGGCTGGCCCCTCCGGCCCAGGAGCGCGGCGCGGCGGTCCTCGTCTCCGTACCGGGCTTTACCGGAGACCTCGTCTCCGTCGCCGCCCGGGGCGGGGCGGACGGAGTCCATCTCGACCGGGCGGACGAGGCCACCTTGCGCGATCTGCGCGGGCGCCTGCGCGACGGGCGCATCCTCGGGGCAGGCGGTGTGCTCGGCTCGCGGGATGCGGCGATGGTCGCGGGGGAGACCGGCGTCGATTACCTGATGTTCGGCGGTCTCTTCCCCGACGGCGCCGCGCCGGACGCCGGAGACGTGCGCGAGCGCGCGGCGTGGTGGGCGGACATCTTCGAGACGCCCTGCATCGCCGTGGCGGCATCGGCTGACGAGGTCGGGCCCCTCGCCGCGACGGGCGCCGAATTCATCGGGCTCGAAAGCGGCCTATGGCTCTCCGGCCCCGATGGGGTGCGGGCGGCCCAGGCGCAGCTCGATACGATCCGATGACGGCGCCTGTTGGTGGCGCGTGGGCGAAGCCGTGCTCCTTGGCGGAGCGCGCATCCCTCGGCGCGTTGAGCGTCCTGGTCCTTCTCGTCGCGAGCACCGCGTCGCTGCGCGCCGCCCCGAAGGCTCCCGCGCTCACCGCTCCCGCCGCGCCCGCATCATCCAAGCCGGAGCGCCTCGACCTCACGCGCGAACTGCCCTCGCCCTATTCGGCCAAGGCCGATGCGGGCCGGCCTGCGGTCGACGGTCCGAACGCCGACGCGGCCTATGGGGCCTATCAGCGCGGGCGTTACGTCACCGCCTTCCGCGAGGCGACCAAGCGCATCGAGGCGAATCCGAAGGACGCCGCGGCGATGACGCTGCTCGGGGAGCTCTACAACCAGGGCCTCGGCGTCAAGCAGGATCCGAAGCGCGCCCTCGAATGGTATCGGCTCGCGGCGGCGCAGAACGATGCCCATGCCATGGCCTCCCTTGGGCTGATGGCGATGGATGGGCGCGGCCAGCCCAAGGACGAGAAGGCCGGTCGGTCCTGGCTCGAACAGGCGGCGCGCAAGGGCGAGCCGACCGCCAGCTACAATCTCGGTCTGATGCAGCTCGCCACCGGCAAGCCGGAGGATCTGACGGCGGCGGTCGCGAATTTCCGGAAGGGGGCGGAGGCCGAGATTCCCGCCGCGCAATACGCGCTCGGCGTGCTCTATCTCCAGGGCAAGGGCGTCGCGCGGGACACGACCCAGGCCGCGCAATGGTTCCGCCGCGCCGCCGATAACGGCGATCTCGGCGCCGAGGTCGAGTTCGCGATCCGGCTGTTCAACGGCGACGGCGTACCCAAGGACGAAGCCCGCGCCGCCCGCTACTTCCTGCACGCGGCCCAGCGCGGCAACGCCATCGCCCAGAACCGCATCGCCAAGCTCTACGTCGCCGGCCGGGGCGTGCCCAAGAACCTCGTCGAGGCGGCGGGCTGGAATCTCGCCGCTGCGGCGCAGGGCCGCTCGGACGAATCGCTCGATCAGGCCACGGCCGGGCTCAAGCCGGAGGAGCGCAAGCGCGCCGAGGCCCTCGCGGCGGAGCGGGCGAGCCTATCCCAGTAGCGGCCCTCCCCATCACTCCAGGACGTGACTGTCGCCGCGCGGCAGGCTTTCGTACAACGGTGTGCCAGGAGCCCGGATGACCGCCAGCCTTCTTCGCCGCAAACCCCTGCACGTGGAGAGCGGCGGAGAGCGGCGGCTGGCCCGGACCCTCGGCTGGCCGCATCTCGTCGCCTTGGGCGTCGGCGCCATCGTCGGCACCGGCATCCTGACGCTCATCGGTGTCGGAGCCGGCAAGGCCGGACCGGCCGTCATCCTGTCCTTCGCCATCGCCGGCACGATCTGCGCCTGCGCGGCGCTGGCCTATGCGGAGATGGCGACCGCGATCCCGGTTTCGGGCAGCGCCTATACCTACAGCTACGTCGTGCTCGGCGAGCTTCCGGCCTGGATCGTCGGCTGGAGCCTGATCCTCGAATATTCCCTGGTGGTGAGCGCGGTGGCGGTCGGCTGGTCCGGCTACGCGGCGCCTCTGCTGGCGCGTTGGCTCGGTGTGCCGATGGCGCTGATGCAGGGGCCGGAGGCGGGCGGAATCGTCAACCTTCCGGCGATCGGCATCATCGTCGTGGTGGCCGGGCTGCTGCTGCGCGGCACGCGGGAGAGCGCCACGCTCAACGCCGTCCTGGTGCTGGTGAAGATCGCGGCGCTGATCGTGTTCGTGGCCTGTGCCCTGCCGGCCTTCGAGGCGGCCCATCTCGAACCGTTCAGCCCGTTCGGCTTCTCCAAGAGCGTGCAGGCCGATGGGGTCGAGCGCGGCATCATGGCGGCGGCGGCCATCATCTTCTTCGCCTTCTACGGGTTCGACGCCATCGCCACCGCCGCCGAGGAGACGCGCAATCCCGGGCGCGACCTGACCATTGGCATCGTCGGATCGATGCTCGCCTGCGTCCTGATCTATGTCGCGGTGGCGGTCGCCGCGGTGGGCGCCGTGGCCTATACCCGGTTCGCGGACAGCCCCGAGCCCCTGGCGCTGATCCTGCGCGAACTCGGCCGGCCGCGCGTCGCGCACTATCTCGCGGCTTCGGCCGTGATCGCCCTGCCCACGGTGATCCTCGCCTTCTTCTATGGACAGAGCCGCATCTTCTTCACCATGGCCCGCGACGGCATGTTGCCGGAGCGGCTGGCCAGGGTGTCGTCTCGGGGCACGCCGGTCCGGATCACGCTGTTCACCGCGGCCATCGTCGTCGTGCTCGCCGGGTTCATTCCCTTGAGCCAGCTCGCCGCCCTGGCGAATGCGGGGACGCTGGCCGCCTTCATCGCCGTCGCGGCCTGCATGCTGGTGATGCGGGCCCGCGCCCCGGACGCCCCCCGCACGTTCCGCGCCCCGGCCCCGTGGGTGATCGGCCCGGTCACGATCCTGGGCTGCGGCTACCTGTTCTTCAGCCTGCCGTCGCAGACCCAGTTCTGGTTCGTCATCTGGAACGCCCTCGGGGTGGCGTTCTACCTCCTCTATGGCCGGAGGCGCGCCGGCATCGCCGACGTTTGAAGCGCGCTCCGCGGCATGAGGCGGAGTCCGGTCGCGCCCATCGCGCGCCGCTGCGGGCGCTTCGCGGCAGCCCTTGGCGATGAAGCGATGAGGCAAGCCCCTTCTATTGCAAGCCTCTGCTATTGAATGCGGTGAGGGCGATGACAATCTTCTTTCGAGTGTCGGCTACTCGAAAGATTTCAACCATGAGCATACGGATTGCCTTGGCCATCCTCGCCGTAACGGCCGCGAGCCCTGCCCTGGCACAGGGTTTCGATGCGGGGCCGCAAGCGCGGGCACCGGCTCCGACCCTTCAGGGGCAGAAGGCCTGGGGTTTCCTCACATCACCGCCCGTCCAGAACACCCGCGACCTCATCGTCACGGACTCGATATCGGTGCGGGCGCGCGAAACCGGCCAGCGTCCGGCGAAGTAGCGCTTTCGCATTTGCCCCGATTTCCGGCCCGGAACCGAGCCGAACGCGCATGCGAGGGAGGGCGGCGGCCGCCCCTCGGAAAGGCAATCGGGCGCGGCCGATGTCGGTGGATCAGGTCCCGCCTTCCAGATCCCGCAGCACCGCCGGGATCAGTTCCGGGATGTCCTCGGCGATCAGCCCGGGCCCGAAGCGCAGCCCGGCATCGC
>NZ_NKUI01000049.1 GCF_014845115.1 Methylorubrum zatmanii
CTCCCCAGCCCGCCCGGCCCCGATCAGGGGAGGGCAGGCGCCATTTTCGGGGAACGAGACGACCCCTCTGGATGCGGATGTCCTGGGGGGCAGCCTTACTTCTGCTTCTGTCCGTCCCCCCCGCTCACCGCCTGACTGAGCTTAGCGAAATTCTTGGTCACCAGGGCGATGTTGGCCTCGGACGGGCTGACCGACTTGCTGGCGGCGATGGCCCCCTCGAACTCCTTGACGGCGACCGCCTTCTCCTTGGCGGACAGCGTCTTGTCGGCCCGGACCGCCGCGAGCTGCTTCTCGAGCAGCGGCGCGGCCCCGACATAGCTGCCGGTTTCGGGATCGATCCCGGCCAGCACCGTGTCGACGCTGTCGCTGGCGTCCTGGAGCTCCGCGAGGCTGGCGAAGCCGTTCTTCTTGGCGATCGCCTCGGCCCGGGCTTCGAGCCGCTTCACGGCCTTCGGATCGGACTGGCCGCCGGGCAACTTGGCGAGTTCGACCTGCGCCGCCACGAGGCCGTCGACCAGCTCCTGGGTCAGCGCCACCTCCTTGCCGGGCTGCGGCGCCTCGGCCGTCCCGGCGGGCTGGGCCGCGGCCGGCTTCGCCTGGGCCTGCGCCGGCCCGGCGCCGAGAAGGATCGGCATCGCCGCCGCGAGGGAGGCTGCGAGAAGGGAGGCAAGCCGGGTGCGCGAAAGGATCGTCATGGTCGTTCTGCCTGTGATCGCCCGTCGGCGGGTCTGGCCGAGATCCCGCCTCGGGGGGAAGCCTTCGCCCGCGCCGTCCGCTTCTGGCAGCGGGTCGCGGCGAAACCGTGATCGTCCCGGCACGATGCGCGCAGCCGCCACGCCGTGGCCGCAAAGCCGGCCTCTGTTGCCCGGCCCGCCGACGGTGAGGAGACAGGAGCCCGTGAGCCATGCATCCGCACGCCCGCGCCCCCGTCCCTCCCTGCGCGCGGCCCTGCTGCTGGCCTGTTTCGCAGCCCTGGCCGTGAGCCTGGCCGTGAGCCCGGCCCGCTCGGAGGATCAGGCCTACGCGGAAAAGGCCGAGGCCCTGGTCGCCCCCTATGTCGAGGCGGGCCTGTTCTCCGGGGTGATCCTCGTGGCCGAGGATGGGAAGCCGATCTTCCGCCGCGCCTACGGCCCCGCCAACCGCGAATGGGACATCCCCAACACGCCCCAGACCCATTTCCGCATCGGCTCGCTCACCAAGGCCTTCACCGCCGCCGCCGTGCTGACGCTCGCCGAGGCCGGCCGGCTCGGGCTCGACGATCCCCTGCGCCGCTGGGTTCCCTCGGTGCCGCCGGCCTGGGAGGGGGTGAGCCTGCGCCACCTGCTCCAGCACCGCTCCGGCATCATCAACTTCACGGCGCTGCCGAACTATTTCGACCAGATCGCCCGGACCGATCACACCCCCGCTCAGATCGTGGCGCTCACGGCGGGCGAGCCGCTGCTGTTCGCCCCCGGTACCCGGTTCGAGTACAGCAACACCAATTACGTCCTGCTCGGCATGGCGATCGAGGCGGCGTCCGGCCAATCCTACGAGCCATATCTGCGCGACAAGATTCTCGCGCCGCTGGGGCTGAAGGAGACCGGCTACGACGACCTCACCGTGATCCTGCCGCGCCGGGCCGCCGGCTACCGGCGGGGGCGGTCGCAATGGCGCAACGCCGCCCCGATGGCGGCGAGCGCGGCCTATGCGGCGGGCGCGCTCTACTCCACCGTCGACGACCTGCTCGCCTGGGACAACGCCCTCACCGGCCCCCGCCTGCTGTCCGAGGCCTCGCGGGCGGCGATGTTCGACGATGGCGGCACCGGCTACGCCCTGGGCTGGTTCGTCTCCCGCGCCTTCGGCAAATCCAGCGGCAAGCCCGGCCACAAGCCCGGCGACCGGCAGAGCGGCCACCGTGTCTGGGGACATGCCGGGTCGATTCCCGGCTTCCTGTCGATCAACGACCTCTATCCCGACGACCGCCTCACCGTGATCGTGCTCTCGAACACCGAGACCGCGCCGGCGCAGAAGATCGCCCGCGATCTCGCCGCGCTCCATCTCGGCCATTACGAGGCGCCCGAGGAGATCGTGCTGGAGGACGTGATCCTCGACCGCTACCCCGGCACCTACCGCCTCGGCCCGCGCGCCTTCCTCACCGTCGCCCGCGAGGGCAGGGGGCTGACGGCGCGGGCGACGGGCGAGGCCGCCTTGCCCTTCGTCCCCGAGAGCGACCGCACCTTCGTCAGCCGGGTCGCGGATATGCGCCTCACCTTCGAGACAGAGCCCGACGGCCGCCCGTCCGGGGTGATCCTGCGCCGGGACGGCCGCGACCGGACCGGACCGCGCGTGACCGAGGCGGAGGCGCGGGCGATCCTGGCCGAGCCGCAGCAGGAACATCGCGAGGTCGCCATCGACCGGTCCGGCCTCGCCGCCCTCGCCGGGCGCTACGCCCTGGCGCCGGGCGTCGAGATCGCGGTCACCGTCGAGCAGGGCCACCTGTTCGCGCAGGCGACCCGGCAGCCGCGCAACGAGCTGTTCCCGGAGGGCGAGCGCGCCTTCTTCCTGCGCGCCGTCGATGCGCAGATCACGTTCACCACCGACGAGACGGGCCGCATTGCGGGGCTGATCCTGCACCAGAACGGCTACGACACCGAGGCGCCGCGCCTGCCCGAGGGGGCACCGCCGGTTGGACTAAGGGTGGGGTCGCCACCGGGGCCCAAAGGGTCTAACTGATGGGTCCGCGGCCGCCCTCGACGGCCGCCGCCAAGCTCGGCGCGGCTTGAACACTGACAGCCGCGCCCGGCGCGGCCTGCGACCATCGTCAAGTCTGCGGCCGCCAGAAGCCGCGTTGGCCAAAAGTCCATCTTGATCAGACGGGGCGCCTGCTCTTGTCTCCCGCGGCAAGGCCGGCGGCAAGAGCGGTCGACGAACGAGCGCAATGGAGGAAACGCGATGAACAAGCCCGAATTCCTGGCCGATGCCAAGACGAAGTCGCCCTTCTCGGCGCGCTACGACAACTTCATCGGCGGCCAGTGGGTCGCGCCGGCGGCCGGCCGCTATTTCGAGAACACCTCCCCCATCACCGGCAAGGTGATCTGCGAGGTCGCCCGCTCCGACGCGCAGGACATCGAGAAGGCGCTCGACGCCGCCCACGCCGCCAAGGATGCCTGGGGCCGCACCGCCCCGGCCGAGCGCGCCCGCATCCTCAACCGCATCGCCGACCGGATGGAGGAGAACCTCGACCTGATCGCGCTGGCCGAGACCTGGGACAACGGCAAGCCGATCCGCGAGACCACCGCCGCCGACATCCCGCTCGCCATCGACCATTGGCGCTACTTCGCCAGCTGCGTCCGCGCCCAGGAAGGCGCGATCTCCGAGATCGACCACGACACCGTGGCCTATCACTTCCACGAGCCGCTCGGCGTCGTCGGCCAGATCATCCCGTGGAACTTCCCCATCCTGATGGCGGTGTGGAAGCTGGCGCCCGCCCTGGCCGCCGGCAACTGCGTCGTGCTGAAGCCCGCCGAGCAGACCCCGGCCTCGATCCTCGTGGTTCTGGAGCTGATCGGCGACCTGCTGCCGCCGGGCGTCATCAACGTGGTCAACGGCTTCGGCCTGGAGGCCGGCAAGCCGCTCGCCTCCTCGCCCCGCATCGCCAAAATCGCCTTCACGGGTGAGACGACCACCGGCCGCCTCATCATGCAGTACGCCTCGCAGAACCTGATCCCGGTGACGCTGGAGCTGGGCGGCAAGTCGCCGAACATCTTCTTCGGCGATGTGGCCAACGAGGACGACGACTTCTTCGACAAGGCCCTCGAAGGCTTCACCATGTTCGCCCTCAACCAGGGTGAGGTCTGCACCTGCCCGAGCCGCGCGCTGGTGCACGAGTCGATCTACGACCGCTTCATCGAGCGCGCCATCAAGCGCGTCGAGGCGATCACGCAGGGCTCGCCCCTCGACCCGGCGACCATGATCGGCGCCCAGGCCTCCTCCGAGCAGCTCGAGAAGATCCTGTCCTACGTCGATATCGGCCGCCAGGAAGGCGCCGAGTGCCTCACGGGCGGCGCCCGCGGCACCCGCGACGGCGAGTTGGCCGACGGCTTCTACATGCAGCCGACGGTGTTCAAGGGCCACAACAAGATGCGGATCTTCCAAGAGGAGATCTTCGGCCCCGTCCTCTCGGTCACGACCTTCAAGGACGACGAGGAGGCGCTCTCCATCGCCAACGACACGCTCTACGGCCTCGGCGCCGGCGTGTGGACCCGCGACGGAACCCGCGCCTACCGCTTCGGCCGCGCCATCCAGGCGGGCCGCGTCTGGACGAACTGCTACCACGCCTATCCGGCCCACGCGGCCTTCGGCGGCTACAAGCAGTCCGGCATCGGCCGCGAGACCCACAAGATGATGCTCGACCACTACCAGCAGACCAAGAACATGCTGGTCAGCTACTCCTCGAAGAAGCTCGGCTTCTTCTAAGGCTTACGAAAACCCGTCGAGACCGACTTCAGCCCCGGCCATCAGGCCGGGGTTTTTTGTGTGAAGAGACGCGGCGCGAATGCCCCGTCCCCTTCTGCAGGGGAGGGGGTGGCGGTGCGCTCGCTTCAGGCTCCACGCGCCCGGATCAGCTCGGCCTCGCCCCCCTCCACCAGCAGCTCGGCCGGCATCGGGTGGCTGAGGAAGCCGGTCGGGCTCGCGGTGAGGCCGTAGGCGCCCGATTGCAGCACCGCCACGAGGTCGCCCTCGGCCAGCGGCGGCAGCGGGGCGGCGCGGGCCAGCATGTCGAGGGGCGTGCAGAGCGGGCCGACCACGGCGGTGGCCGTGCACTCGCTCCCCGCGTCCACCACCGCCGCCAGGGGGAAGTCGCGCTTGACGATCTGGCCGAGATTGCCGCTCGCGGCCAGATGGTGGTGCATCCCGCCATCGGTGATGACGAAGCGGCTGCCGCGGGATTCCTTCACCGCCAGCACCCGCGCCAGGTAGAGGCCCGCCGGGCCGGCGAGGTAGCGGCCGGGCTCCAGCACCACCCGGGCCGGAGCCAGGAGCGGGTTCGCCCGCAGCGTCGCGATCAGGGCCGGCAGCCCGGCACGGATCGCGGCGAGATCGAGGGCGGTGTCGCCGGAGAAGTAGGGGATGCCGAGGCCGCCGCCGAGGTCGATCGTCTCCAGCGGCCGGCCGATCCTCTCGGCCATGCGCGCCGCGAGGCCGAGACCGTAGGCCCATTGGCCGAGAAGCGTCTCCGCCTTCAGCCCCTGCGTTCCGGCGAAGAGATGCAGGCCGGCGAGGCGCAGGCGCGGCATGGCCTCCACCGCGTCGATGGCCGCCTCCATCTCCTCCTCGTCGAAGCCGAAGGGGGAGGGCTTGCCGCCCATCCGCATCGCGCCGCCCTGGGCGGTGGCGCCGGGATTGATCCGGAGCGCCACCCGCACGGTGACGCCGTGGCGCTCCGCCGCCGCGGCGACGCGGGCCATCTCCTCCCGGTTCTCCAGATGGATCTCGCCGATGCCGCCGCCGATCACCCGGTCGAGGTCGGCCGCGCTCTTGCCCGGCCCGGCGAACAGGATCCGCTCAGCGGCGACGCCCGCCCGAAGGGCGGCGTCGAACTCGGCGCCGGAGGCGATCTCGGCGCCCGCTCCCTCCTGGCCAAACACCCGGATCACCGCCGGGTTGGGGTTCGCCTTGACGGAAAAGTCGACCTCCGCGAAGCCGGCGACGGCCTCCCGCAGGGCGCGATAGGTCCGGCGCATCGTCCCGGCATCGTAGACGAAGAGCGGCGTGCCGAATTCTTTCGTCAGCTCGGTCAGCGCCAGGCCGCCGACATGCAGGACGCCGCCCGCATCGCGCGCGAAATTCTCGGCGATCAGCGCAGTGGCGAGATCCGGCATCGCGAGGGGGGCCTCAGAGCCCGTTTGAGCGGGTTGCCTTGGCAAGCTCATCGCTCCTCATGCTGAGGCGCCGGCGCAGCGGGCCTCGCAGCACCCCGGAACGGTCGATCCCATGACAGTCCTCCGCTGGAAGGCGTGTCGCGGGGTGCTGCGAGACTGCTGGCGCAGCACCGCGGCCTGAGGACCGTCATCGGCCCCGGAACGGGTCGGTCGAACTGAGGCTGCGTCATGGTGTTCGGCCCTCGCAAGGGAGTTTCGTCCCCTGCTCCTCCTTCTGAGGGATAGGAGACTCAGATCTCCGCCGCCGCGCGCTCGGCGGTGAGGCGCTTGTAATCGACCTTGCCATTCGGCGTGGTCGGCAGGGTCGGCACCGCCTCGATGGTGCGGGGCACGAGGTGCGGGGCGAGCGCCTTGCGCAGGGATTGCAGCACATCCGCCGTCCCCGGCGCGCCCTCGGCGGGCACGGTGACCGCGTGGATGCGCTGGCCGAGGCTCGGATCGGGCAGGCCGATCACGGCGGCCGCGCGGAAGGCGCCGGTCTCCATCAGCGCCGCCTCGACCTCGGTCGGGCTGACGCGGAACCCCTGCGTCTTGATCATCGTGTCCTCGCGGCCGATGAAGCGGAAATAGCCCTCCGCATCCTCCACTACGAGGTCGCCGGAGCGGCAGACGAGGCCGGGGGCGGCGCCGGGCGGCGGGAACGGGTCCGGCACCAGAACCCGGGCGGTGTCCTCCGGCCGCTTCCAGTAGCCGAGGGAGACGGTCGGGCCCCGGTGATGCAGGATCCCGGGCTCGCCGGGCTTGGCCCGCCGGCCCTCGGCGGTGACGATGACGATGTCGGTCTCGGGGATGGCGCGGCCGATCGAGTCCGGGCGCCGGTCGATCTCGTCGGGCGGCAGATAGGTCGAGCGGAAGGCCTCCGTCAGGCCGTACATCAGCACGATCCGCGTATGCGGCAGCCGGGCGCGCAGGCGGGCGATGGTCGGGAGGGCGAGGCTCCCGCCGGAATTGGTGACGAGGCGCAGGGCCGAGAGATCCGCCGTGGCGAGATGCGGCGCGGCGCGGGTCAGCAGCGTCCAGAGGGTCGGCACGCCCGCCAGCACCGTGATGCGGTGCGTCTCCAGCGCCCGCACCACGTCGTCCCCGAGCCGGGGAGTGAGCAGCACGATCCGCGCGCCCTGCTCGACGCTCGTCAGAAGCTGGTTCAGCCCGTAATCGAAGGAGAAGGGCAGCACCGAGAGGATGCGCTCCTCCGGCCCGATTCCGAGATAGGTCCGCACGATGCGGGTGCCGGCGATCAGGTTGGCGTGGGAGAGCATCACGCCCTTGGGCAGGCCGGTCGAGCCCGAGGTGTAGAGGATCGCCGCCAGCCCCTCGGGCGCCGCCTCGCCGGGGGTCAGCGGCGCTTCGGCCTCGCCCCCGGTTTCCGCATCGAGGACGCGCAGATCCGACAGATCGTCGAGGGCGCCGTCCAGCCCCGCCGCGTGGCCCGCATCGGTCAGCAGCACCCGCGCGCCGCTATCGGCGACGATGTGGTGGACCTGGCGCGGGCGCAGGCTCGGGTGAATCGGCACGAACACGCCCCCCGCCGCGCTGGCGGCGAAGATCGCGACGCATTCGCGGATCGATTTCGGCAGGAGGATCGCGACCCGGTCGCCGGGCCTCAGCCCGAGGCGGCGCAGCCGTTCCGCCAGGGCGGCGACGCGCGCCCGGAAGGCGCCATAGGTCAGGGTGTCGGTGCCCTCGATCACCGCCGGATGATCGTCCGCGCCGGCTCCATCGAGCAGGTGGTGCAGCAGCGTCGGGGCCATCGGACAGATCTGGCGGCAGGTCAGGCGTCGGAGCGCCGGTCGTCGATGAAATGGGCCAGCGTGTCGACGCTCGCGAAATTGGCGAGGTCGAAGCTGTCCTCGTCGACCTCGACGCCGAAGCGGTCGCCGAGATGCATCATCAGGTCGAGGATGCCGATGGAATCGAGGGCGTCGCTCGTCACGAGGGATGTCTCCCCCGTGACCGCGCCCGGAGGAAGGCCCGGGTTGCGGGCCGCGATGAAGGCGAAGATCGCCTCCCGCACGTCGGCCATCGACTGAACCACGGCGTGACTATCCTTTGAACCGACCCATGCTGCACTCGAAGTGCGGGCTTAAGCCCAACATCGGGGCAAGTCCATCGCCCGTCCATCGCCTGCCCCCGCTCGCGATCCCCAGCCATCGTCTCTTTGGCGCGATCCGCTTAACCCGCGATTCACGCTGGCCCCCGAGGTTTTCCGGCATCTCGTCTCGTCCGGAGTCCTCGGCCCGTGTTCGGTTCAGCCCAGAACGGCGTGCTTCTCGCCACCCGCCTCCTCATGGCCTCGGCCCTGCTGCCGACCGGCGTGGCGCGGGCGCTCAACGTCTCGGGTTTCGCGGTGACGCTGGCGGGCGCCGGCTGCCCGGCCCCGAACGCCGTCGCCACGGCGGCGGTGATCGTGCAGGTGTTCGGCCCCCTGGCGGTCATCCTCGGGGTGATGCCGCGGATCACCGGGCTGGCCATGGCCGGCTTCGTCGCCGGCATGGCGGCCCTGCTCCACCCGTTCTGGCTCCAGACCGGCGCGGCGGCGGCGACGGAGCGCAGCTTCCTCTTGGCCGATCTCGGGCTGGCGGGCGCCTTCCTGATGTACGCGATGACCGGCCCCGGCGCCTGGAGCTGGCAGGGCTGGCGCAGCAATGCCGCCGCCGCCCCGGCCCGAGCCCCCACGAAAGGGCCGAAGGCGCCGGCCCGGAAGAGCGGCGTCAAGCGGACGGGCGGCCGGGCTCCGGCGCGTGCCGCGGCGTGACCGGGGCGAGGCTCTGAGGCGAGCCGTCGGCGGGCCTCGGCACGGCCTCGGCGACCCTGCGCTGGCCCGACACCTCCGCCCCCGCATCCGGCGCGAGACGCCGGAACACCAGGAACGAGCCCGCCGAGATCACGGCCACGCCGAGGAAGGCGAGGGGAAAGTCCTGCGCCGCGATGCCGGCATGGCCGTGCCACGCGGCGGCGCCTTCCAGCGCCAGGGCGCCGATGGAGACACCGAGGCTCAAGGAGAGCTGCTGGGCGACGCTGGCGAGGCTGGTGGCCGCGCTCATCTCCCTCGCCTCGAGATCGGCATAGGCGATGGCGTTGACGCAGGTGAATTGCAGCGAGCGGACGCAACCGCCGAGCAGCAGCACACTGACGATGATCCAGTGCGGGGTCTGCGCCGTGAACAGCCCGTTGGCGGCGAGGAAGGCCGAGGCGACGAGGGCGTTCGTCACCATCACCCGCCGGAAGCCGTGGGCCCGCAGGATGCGCGGGCCGACGATCTTGATGAGGAGCGCGCCCGCCGCCGCCGCGAAGGTGATCAGCCCCGAATGCAGGGGATCGAGTCCGAAGCCGATCTGCAGCATCAGCGGCAGCAGGAATGGAATCGCCCCCGTGCCGATGCGGAACAGGCTTCCCCCCGTCACCGCCGCGCGAAACGTCTGGTGCCGGAGCAGGTCGAGGCGGATCAGCGGATGCGCGGTGGAGCGGGCGTGGCGCAGGTAGAGCCCGATCAGGGCGAGGCCGGCCGCCATGCAGGCCCAGGACACGCCGTCCGGCAGGAGATGCCGCCCGGTCGAGGCGAAGCCCAGCATCAGCAGGGCGAGACCGCCGCCGGAAAGGAGGAAACCGGTGACATCCAAGGGCGGACGCGTCTCCTCGCGGATGTCGCCGAAATACAGGGTCGCCAGCACGATGCCGGCCAGCCCGATCGGAATGTTGATGAAGAAGATCCAGCGCCAATCGGCATAGGTGGTGATGAAGCCGCCGAGCGGCGGCCCGAGGATCGGGCCGATCAGCGCGGGAATGGTGAGGTATGCCAGCGCTCCGACCAGTTCGGATTTCGGGACGCTGCGCAGGATCACGAGGCGGCCGACCGGCACCATCATCGCCCCGCCGATCCCCTGCACGAAGCGCGCGGCGACGAAGCCGGTGAGCGAGTTCGCGGCGGCGCAGGCCAGCGACCCCGCCATGAAGACGCAGAGCGCCCCCCGGAACACGTTGCGGGCGCCGTAGCGGTCGGCGGCCCAGCCCGAGACGGGAATGAAGATCGCGAGACTCACCAGATAGGCGGTCAGCGCGAGCTTGAGGGCGATCGGGTCCACGCCCAGGCTCGCCGCGATCGCCGGCAGCGCCGTGGCGATCACCGTCGAGTCGGTGTTCTCCATGAACAGGGCGGTGGCGACGACGAGGGGAACGATCTGGGCGGGGCGCATCGGAGGGGACAAGCG
>NZ_NKUI01000005.1 GCF_014845115.1 Methylorubrum zatmanii
CCAACTCAGGCCACTAGCGAAGCGGCGGCACTTACGACCGCTCACAAGAACCTTTAGCCGCACGTGAACGACTGAGTTGGGTCGGAGACGGAACGTCCGTTTTGGGGAGAAGGGCGTGGGTCTGCATCCCACCCCATCCGGACCTTCGACGGAAGCGGGTCCAATGTCAGCAAGAGGGCACTTTAGCCCCTTCTCGTGAACCGCGCCGAACGTCCGCTCTCCCCATTCCGAATCCCCGAAGCGGACGAGCCGCTTACGGCCAAGAGTGACCGTCCTCGGAGTCTCACATGCTCTTCGAGGTCGTCGCAATATTTCGAAGCGGGCTTGGCTATGCCATGCTCGTCGTCTGGAGGATCGAATTCAGAGCGCAATTGGGCTCCCCAGCCCCGGGCTGGAGCCGTCACGGAGCGAGGCCAGTATGTCCAACGATCGCTACCACAGGAAGGCGCTTGGTAGCCGCCCGCTCCATCCCGAGACTCTGATGCTTGGCTATGGCTGAGAGCACGCCGCACCTCGCGCGCCATCTCCGCTCCGCACCGACATACCAAAACGCGTTCTCACACAGTCTCCACCCCATCCGGACTTTCGGCGGAAGCGGGTCGAATGTCCGCAAGGGGTCGAGAGCGGTGGTGCGCCTTCCTTGAACCCGATGTTGGCTCCTGGCGCCTAGCCGAACATGTATCAGGCGAACTCTTGACCCTTTGCAGACATTGAGCCCAAGTCTTTTCGATGTTCGCTTCGCCACAGAAAGCGGACATGCCAGATGCAAACGGCATTCTGAACAGCAAGTTCGGGGAATTGACCAGACCGTTCATAAAGGTCCGTCCGAACAATCGATCCCCTGGGCGGGATTCACGTTTCTCCGGTAGGGCCCAAGAAACGGGACGGGAAGCTCCTGTTTCGGAGGTGGGACGCGCTACGCATCGAAGGCGGCGGTCGCGGATCCCAGGGCGATCATCTTCTCGAGCGAAGCCATCCCGAACCCTGCGCGAACACTCCATGTTGGCCGGCTGGAACACCGGCCGCCGCCAGCGCCTTGCCCCGTGGGGACACCTCCGCGGGCAAGGACGGCAACAATGCAGGATTACACGACCTCCTTCGGGATCGGCCTCGTGGCGGGAATGCGCAGCATGACGGCCTGCGCGGCCTTGACGTGGGCAGCCTCGGTCGGCCGGACGCGGAACGGCTTCATTCCGTCGAGCCCCGAGATACGCACGCTCGCCACCGCGGCAGCCCTGGCCGAGATGGTGGGGGACAAGATGCTTTTCGCTCCCGACCGCCGTATCCCGCCCTCGGTCGCGGCTCGGCTCGCAATCGGTGCGGTCGGCGGCTGGGCGCTCGTCAGGCGCCGCGCGTCGCCCGAGCACGGTGCCTTGGCCGGTGTCGCGGGGGCCGTGGCGGGCACGCTCATCGGCCGCGCCGCGCGAGGGCCCGGCGGGCACGCACCCTATGGCCTTGCCCGAGGGCTCGCCGAAGATGCCGTCGCCGCCGGGGTTGCGTTCATTCTGGTCGCGTCGGCGGATCAGGGGCGATCGGCGCGCCGTCGTTCCCTCTGAGGCCGCTTCCTTCGCGAGGCGGGCGGCTCACGGCTGCTTGTGGATGGGATCGATCCAGTAGACCGTCTCGGGCCGCTCGGCGGCCTCGACGTCTGGCAGGTTGACCACCACGGCCTCGTTGTCCGAGCGCACCAGCACGCAGTGCAGCGGCTCGTTGCTCGAGGCGTTGATCTCTTGGTGCGGTACGAAAGGAGGCACGAAGATGAAGTCGCCGGGGCCGGCCTCGGCGACGTATTCGAGGCGCGCGCCCCAGCGCATCCGTGCACGGCCGGAGACGATGTAGATCACGCTCTCTAGGGCACCGTGATGGTGCACCCCGGTCTTGGCGTCGGGCTCGATCGCCACCGTGCCGGCCCAGATTTTTTGGGCGCCGACGCGGGCGGCATTGACCGCCGCCTGGCGGAACATGCCCGGCGTCTGTGCCGTGTTGGGATCGAGCCGGTCGCCGGGGATCACCCGCACGCCATCGTGCTTCCAGCGCGCAGCGGCGCCCTCGCCGTGATCATGATCGTGCGCGTGGTCGTGGCTGTAGCCGTCGTCGTGCATGGTACAATCTCCTGCCCGATCATCGCATGACGGCGAGCGCGTCAGAAAACCCTGTGTCGAGGATCGCCTCGGCGCGCGGGGCGCGGGCTGCCGGGATCAGGCCGGCGCGCACATAGAGATCGATGATGCGCTGCTCGTCGGCGATCACGCTGTCGTTGATCGGCACGGTGCGGTATCGCGCCCGCCCGAACCAGCGCTGCGGCACCTCCTCGGGCAGGCCGATCAGCCGCGACCATGCAGCGGCGTAGGGCGCCGGATCGGTCAGCGCCCAAGCGCGGGCCTTGGCGAGGCGGGCGGCGTAGTCGGCGAGCAGCGCGCGCTTGGTCTTGAGCGCCGTGTCGTTCGCCACCGCGTAGCTGAGGCCGGGCGTGATGCCGTTGCCGTCGCGGACCACCCGCACGAGCCCGGCGAGTTCGGCCGCGGAGGTGTAGGGCTCCCAGGTCGACCACGCATCGACCGCCCCGGAAGTCAGCGCCAGCTTGGCGTCGGCGGGGGGCAAGAAGCGGAACTGCACGCTCTCAGTGGGCAAACCCGCCTCCTCAAGGGCGGCAAGCACGACCTGATGGCCGATTGAGCCGCGGTTGGTGGCGATGCGCTTCCCCACGAGGTCTTTCACGCTGCGGATCGCGGAATCGGGCCGCACCAGGATGGCAAGCCCGTCCTGCCGGTTGCGGAAGGCGAGAAAGGCCTTGACCGGCACGCCCGCGGCGGCCGCGAAGGTGAAGGGCGCGTCGCCCACCCCGCCTGCATCGATCGCGCCCGCGTTCAGCGCCTCCAACAGCGGGGCGGCGGCGGGGAACTCGCTCCATTCGAGCCGGTAGGGCAGCCCATCGAGCACGCCCGCAGCTTCCATCAGGGCGCGGGCGTTGCCGCGCTGGTCGCCGACGCGCAACGTCTCTTCAGCGCGCGCCGGCGCGAGGGCGAAGAACGCCAGCAGGATCAGGACGAGGAGGCGGGCCATCACGCGGCCTCCGCCTCAGTGCCACGGCGGGCGAGCCGATGCTTGAAGGCGGGCAGCAAGTCGCGCCCGTACTGGATCGCATCCTCCAGCGGGTCGAAGCCACGGATCAGGAAGGTGCGCACGCCGAGATCGTGATAGTCGAGCAGCGCGTCGGCGACCTGCTCGGGCGTGCCGACCAGCGCTGTCGAGTTGCCCGACGCGCCCGTCTCGGCGGCGATCGCGGTATAGAGCCGCTTGTCGAGGCGCGGGCCTTCCGCGGCCGCGGCGAGCAGCCGGCGCGAGCCCTCGTTCTGCGGTGTCGCGGCTGGCCCAAGGCCGCGGACGGCGCGCAGCCGCCGGGTCTCAACGAGTATGTCTTCCGCCCGCGCCCAAGCCCGTTCCTCGGTCTCGGCCAGGATCGGCCGCAGCGACAGGCTGAAGCGCGGAACCCGCCCATGCGGGGCGGCCGCCGCGCGCACCCGACCGATCAGTTCGCGCACCTGGGCGTGGGTCTCGCCCCACAGCGCATAGGTGTCGGCGTGCCGGCCCGCCACCGCGAGCGCGGCGGTCGAGGCGCCGCCGAAATAGACCGGAATCGCCTTCACCGGCTTCACCTCGGAGAAGCCGCCTGCGATCCGGTAATGCGCGCCAGTGAAGTCGAACGGCACATCCGAGGTCCACGACAGGCGTAGGATGTCGAGGAACTCGCGGGTGCGGGCGTAGCGCTCGTCCTTGGTCGGCCGGCGGCTTCGACTTGACGCCGATCAGGCAGCCGTCCGGGATCACCGCGCCGGGCGGCAGCACCGAGTCGTTGCCGAGGAACACCTGCGAGCCGGTGCGGACCTTGCGCACCGTCATCCAGCCGCGGCGGATATCCTCGTCGCCGAGCACCACCTCGTCGGCGACGAAGCAGCGGTCGCCGATCTCGATCATGTCGAAGCGGCCGGAGAAATTGGTCGCCACCTCGGTGTCCCGGCCGATCCGGGCCCCCATCAGCCGGTACCAGTGCCGCATGTAGACGGTGGAGAACAGCGAACTCAGGGTCTCCAGCATCACGTCGCAGGCCAGGCCCACCGTCCACTTGCGCAGGTAAAGGCCGGAATGGATCGAGTACGTCCCTTCCCGGAGCCGCGGCAGCACGGCCCAGCGGATCGCCGTCACCAGCAACGCGGTGCCGAACACCAGGACCATCGCGGTCGGCCAGGTGAGCACCGGCAGGAGCCAGTGATAGTCGATGCCGACCATCGCCTGCAGCACGGTGTCGTAGCGGTCGAACAGGTAGAAGGCGGGGAAGACCGGCAACAGCGCCAGCGCCGGCATCAGCAAGATCATCAGGGCGAAATAGGCGGTGCGGGCGGCCTGCACCGCTGGAGCCGGCTCCGGCGCGGGGGCCGGCCAGGCAGCGGGATCGACCGTGCCGACCCGGCGGCCGGGGGAGCCGTCCCAGTGCTCGAAGGCGGGCACGTCCGTGCCCGGCAGGATCGCCGTGAGGTCCGCCAGTTCCGCGCCCTCGCCGATCGTCACGTCGTGGCCGATGGCGCAGGACGTGCCGATATAGGCCGAGCTTTCGATCACGACCGGGCCGATGACGAGCGCGTCGCCGACCACTTCGGCATTGGCGATGCTGAGCTTGGCCCCGAGGGTGACGTCGTCGCCGATGGTGACGAGGTCGATCGCCCCGGCCTCCAGGCCGCTCACGACGCTGCGGCGCCCGACCCGCGCCCCGAGCGCCCGCATCGCGGCGGCGGCGAGCGGCGTGCCCTGCAGCAGCGTGAGATGGCTGAGGCCGACGCATTGCTTGGCGAGCCACCAGCGGAAGAAATACGTGCCCCAGAGCGGGTAGCGCCCGGGTTCGGCCCGCCACAGCACCGCGCGCTTGACCAGGATCGCCGTCGCCGACACGCCGAACGTGACGATCGCGTAGGCGCCGAGCAGCAGCAGAACCTCGTGAGCCTGGATCACCTCGTCCGAGGCAACCAGCTTGTAGACGATGAAGATCGTGAGCCACGGCCCGGTGCGCCCGAGCAGCAGGAAGGGCAGGCAGGCCGCCTGCGCCAGGCCGCACAGGATTCGCCGCATCCGCGGCGGCGGCACGAAGATGAGGTCGGCCGGACCGTCGGCGCCCGCCTCGGCGATCCGCTCGTCGAGACGGGCGGCCATCGCCCGCAGCGAGCGCAGGCCGTAGACGTCTTCCAAGGTGAGGCTCGCCAGATGCGGGGTCTCGCGCACGGCGGCGAGGAAGCGCGCGGCCAGCAGTGAGTGACCGCCGAGATCGTTGAAGAAATCGGCGTCGAAGGCGAGGATCTGGCCTGGGAAGAGCGGTTGGGCGGCGGCCAGGAGCACGGCCTCGGTGGCACTGTCCGGCACCTCCTGCGCTTCCGCCTCATCGGCGGCGGTGAGGACGAGGGCCTTGAGCGCCTTGCGGTCGGTCTTGCCGGAGGTCAGCCGCGGCAGAACGGCCATCTCCTCGAAATGGGACGGCACCATGTAGGGCGGAAGCTGCGCCTTCAGCGCGGCGCGCAGGGCCGCCCGGTCGAGAGGCGCGCCCGCCTCCGGCACCACGAAGGCGACCAGCCGGTCGAGACCGTGATCCTGGCGCAGGACCACCGCCGCCGCCGAGACGCCCGGCCGGTCGGACAGCCGCGCCTCGATCTCACCGAGTTCGATGCGGAAACCGCGCAGCTTGACCTGATCGTCGATGCGGCCGTGGAACAGCAGCCGGCCGTCCGGGTCGATGCTGACCGCGTCGCCCGAGCGGTACAGCACCGGATCGTCCCCGTCCGAGGGGAACGGGTTGGCGACGAACTTCTCCGCCGTGAGGTCGGGCCGGCCGAGATAGCCGCCGGCGACGCCGGGACCGCCGATCAGGAGTTCGCCCTCCTCGCCCGCGCCGACGAGCTCCATCTGCTCGTTGACGACGTAGCAGGTGTAGTTCGGGATCGGCCCGCCGATGGTGACCGGCGCATCGGGCGTGACCGTGTCGACGGTGGCCACCACCGTCGCCTCGGTGGGGCCGTAGCTGTTGAACACGGTGCGGCCCGGCCGGCACCAGCGCTGCCGCACGGTCGGCGGGCAGGCCTCGCCGCCCAGGATGATGATCCGCAGCGACGGCACGTCCTCCGGCATCATCGCCAGCAGGGTCGGGACGGTGTCGAGAACGGTGATCCCGGCCGCGCGCATCACGCGGGGGAGCGCATCGACCTCGCCGAGGGTCGCGGGCGAGGCGACCCACAGGGTGGCGCCGACGAGATAGGGGACGAAAATCTCTTCGAGCGAGAGATCGAAGGCGACGGAGGCGCCCTGGAAGCACACGTCGTCGCCCGTCATGCCGTAGACCGCGTTGGCGGCGCGCAGGTAGTGGCAGATATTGGCGTGGCTGATGACGATGCCCTTGGGCTTGCCCGTCGAGCCCGAGGTGTAGATCGCGTAGGCGGGATGGGCCGGCGTGACGCCCGCCGCCCGGAGGTCGATCGGAGCGCCCCCGGCCCCGTCCCCGGCCAGAGCCGTGAACGCGACGGCCTTCCCGGCCAGGGCTGCATCGAGGCGCGCGGCCGTGACGGCGTCGGTCACCACGAGGTCGGAGGCGCAATCGGCCAGACACTCGCCGATCCGCTCGGGCGGCGCCTCGGCATCGAACGGGATGTAGGCGGCTCCGCACTTGAGGATGCCGAGAAGCGCCACGTGCAGATCGAGGGAGCGCGTCATCCAGAGGCCGACGAACCGGCCCGGGCCGGCCCCCCGCGCCCGCAGGGCCCGCGCGATCCGGTCGGCCCGCGCCTCCAACTCGGCGTAGCTGCACCGGCTGTCGCCGAAGATGATCGCGGCGTGGTCCGGTCGCATCCGGGCCGAGTCCGACACGACATCCGGCAGCAACTCATCGCGCAGGAGCGAGGGATCCTTCCGTCCCCGGAGAACGCCCCGGTAGACGAGCGAGGGACGTATATTCATGAGAGAGAACCCCTCTGCACCGACGGATCGGTGGAGGTCTTGCGCGTTCACTCCTTGATGAAATGCTAGCGGTTCGGCCCGAAGCTTCGCACCACCGTTTTTTGCGCCGGATCCTAGATAGATTGGTGAACTCACCGTGAACACACGGCACAATGCAGGAAAGGGGTCAGCAATATCTTTTCCGAAGAAACATGACCGCGGTCGCCTGCTGATAACCACAACTCGATCCGCTTGATCTTACGACGGGGCCATTTTCAACTCTTGCTGTCCCCGGGAAAGCAAGCTGCCAAGACCCCTCTGCAGACCGCAGGGGCTACCAGAAATGGGGCAGATGCCAGGATCCCAATCCAAGCTTTCCGGTATCAATACATCGAGATCGACTGGAATTTGATCGTATATCGATGCAGCCGCACCCAAATAAAGGGCGAGGCAATCCAGCAGCGCAACCTTTCGGGACAAAGCGGCGGCCTGGATTGCTTTCGCCGAGCCCCGCAATGCGGAAGGGAAGGCCGACGTATTCAGCCGGAAACATTCAGATGGAGGCCGATCACTCCGGGCGCAGGGTGGGAAGCCAGACGGTGAAGGTCGAGCCCCGGCCCGGCTCGCTCTCGACCGTGATCGTGCCGCCGTAACGGGCAATCAGCGTGTAGCTGATCGACAGGCCGAGCCCCGTGCCGCCATGGCTGCGCGTGGTGAAGAACGGATCGAAGATCTTGCGCAGCCGGTCGGCCGGGATGCCGACGCCCGTATCCGACACCTCGACGGCGACGCCGGCGTGACCGGAGCGGTCCTCGTCCCGCGTCCGCAGGCGAAGGGGGCCGCCTTCCGGCATGGCGTGGATGGCGTTGACCATCAGGTTGATCACGACCTGCTGCAGCTCGGTCCGGCTGACCTCGACCGTGCGGCTGGCCGTGTCGCTCCGCTCGATCGTGACATCCGCCCGTTCGAGGAGATGGCGGACGAGCACCAAGCAATCGGCGACGACGTCGGCGGGCACGACCGTCTCGACATAGCCCGCATATTCGTCGGGGCGGGCGAATTGCAGCAGGCGCGTGACGATCATGTTCACCCGGTGAACCTGCTGATCGATCAGGTCGAACTCGACCCTCACCTCGTCCGCCGCCGGCCCCAGCGCCTCGCGGGCGACTTCGAGGTTGCCCTGGATGACGGCGATCGGATTGTTGATCTCGTGAGCGACGCCGGCGGTGATCTCACCGATCGAGGCGAGCTTCTCGGACATGACCAGTTGCTGGCGGGTCTCGGCGAGCTGGCGCGTGCGCTCCTCCACCCGGGCATCGAGTTCGCGCGCGAAGGCCCGCAGTTCGGCGTCCCGCGCCTGGAGGCGGTCGAGCAGCTCGTCGAAGCGGCGCGCCACGAGGCCGATCTCGTCCTGGCTGGGCACGGTGCCGGTCCGCGCCCCGAGATCGCCGGCATCGACGGCGGCGATGGTGCGGTTCATCCGCTCCAAGGGGTGGAAGACCGCGCGGGCGAGGCCGAGCAGGATCGGGACCGTGACCAGGGTGGCGACCGCAAAAGCGGCCAGCACCGCCGCCACCATCGCCCAGCGCGCGAGGCGGAAGGGACGTTCGAGGAAGCCGACATAGAGCATGCCGACCCGGTGGCCGGCGCTGTCGGCGATGGGCTCGTAGGCCGAGATGTAGCGGTCGTTCACGACGAAGGCGCTGTCGAGCCAAGTGCGGCCCTGGCCCAGCACGGCGTCGCGCACCTCCCGCGACACCCGCGTGCCGAGGGCCCGGCGGTCGCCGAACAAGCGCACATTGGTGGCGACGCGCACGTCGTC
Source organism: Methylorubrum zatmanii (assembly GCF_014845115.1). Taxonomy (GTDB): domain Bacteria; phylum Pseudomonadota; class Alphaproteobacteria; order Rhizobiales; family Beijerinckiaceae; genus Methylobacterium; species Methylobacterium zatmanii. Next base: position 8,792 of record NZ_NKUI01000005.1, read on the forward strand.
GAGAAACAGGGTCGCCGTGCCCTGGCTGCCGCCGGGCAGGTCGGCATGGGCGTAGATCAGGTCGTTGAGGGTATCGACGAAGCCGAGATTGCCGTTCAGGAGCGAGCCGCCGACGAGCGCTCCGACGCGGCCGTTGGGCAGCGGGGCCGGACTGGCCGAGTGGACGACGAGGCCCCGCGTCTCGACGGTGCGGTCGGTCTCGGCGGCGGCGGGCGTCGGCACGAGGTCGAGGCGGGCCCGCAGCGCCATCTGGGCTGAGAGCGACGCCATTTCCTGCGCGTCGAAGACGTCGATCCCGGTCTCCCGCCTGCCGCCGAGCGCGGCGCCGACGACGCCCCGTCGCGCGCGGCCCGAGGGCTTCGCACCGGCCGGCGACGCGGCCAGGATCGTGCCGTCGGAGGCGGTCAGGTAGAGGAAGTCGAGGCCGAGTGCGGTCCGGCGCGCCTCGAGCAGGGCTTCGAGCCCCCCGGAGCGGCCCGCTTCGGCGAAGGCCACCGATTGCCCGAGCGCCGCGATCTGCTCGTCGCCCCGCTCCATGATGCGGCGCAGGTACTGGCGGGCGATGATCAGGTCGTCATGGGCCTTCGAGACGAGGAGAGCGTCGAACTGGGTGAGCCACCAGAACAGGGCGAAGCCGAGGACGACGGGCAGCACCGCCACCATCGGCAGCAGCGCGATGGCGAGTAACCGGGCGCGGACCGAGCGCAACCGCCAGCCGCTCGCGGCCGGATCGGCGGGTGCGGGCCGCTCACGCATTCCATTCCGCGCATTTGCGGTCGAGCGTCTTGCGCGAGACCCCGAGGCGGCGCGCGGCCTCGGCCCGGTTGCCGTCGGAGGCGGAGAGCACCCGGAGGATATGGCGCTTCTCGACCTCGGCGAGGTCGTCGGTCCGGCCCTCCGCCACGGCGCCGGGCTCCTGTTCCCCGAAGGTCCCGAGGATCAGGGCGCGCTCGATCCGGTTGCGCAGTTCGCGGGCGTTGCCCGGCCACGGATAGGCTTCGAAGCCCTGCAGGACGCGCGGCGAGATCGGCAGCGGCGGCAGGCCGAGCTGAGCCGAGAGCTGGGCCATGAACATCCGCGCGAGCGGCTCGATATCCTCCACCCGTTCGCGCAGCGGCGGCAGGTGGATGCGGACGACGTCGAGCCGGTAGTAGAGGTCGGCGCGGAACTGCCCGGCCGCGACCCGCTCGGCGAGGTCGGCATTGGTGGCGGCAATCAGCCGGACATCGATCGGGATCTCGCGGTCGGAGCCCACGGGGCGGACCTTGCGGTCCTCGATCACCCGCAGGAGCTTGGCCTGCATCGCCGGCGGCAGCTCGGCGATCTCGTCGAGGAAGAGCGTGCCGCCCTGGGCGTAGAAGAACAGACCCTCCCGGGACGAGGCGGCGCTGGTGAAGGCGCCCTTCACATGGCCGAACAGCTCGCTCTCGATGATGTCGGCGGCAATCGCCCCGCAATTCACCGGCACGAACGGCCGGTCGGCGAAGGGCGATTGCTCGTGGAGCGCGCGCGCCGTGATCTCCTTGGCCGTCCCCGACTCCCCGGTGATCAGCACGGTGCTGCGGGTCGCGGCGGCGCGCACGACGAGATCGCGGACGCTCACGATCTGCGGAGAGACGCCGACGATGCGCTCGGCGGCTTGCGAGCGCGCGACCGTCCCGAATTGCCGGCGCAGGACGAAGTTCTCCCGCCGCAGGGCGGCCCGGTCGAGGCAGCGCGTGACGGCGTTGAGGATCTGCTTGGTACGGAACGGCTTGAGCACGAAATCGGCCGCGCCGGCCCGGACGGCCTCGATCGCGGTCTCCAGATCCGCGAAGGCGGTGATCAGGATGACATCCGTGAACAGGCCGTCGCGGCGCAGGTCTGCGAGCCATGCAAGGCCCGTGCGGCCGCCGAGGATGTTGTCGAGGATGATGAGGTCGAACCGGCTCGCATCGAGCAGCCGGCCCGCCGCGCGGGTGTCGCCCACCGCCTCGACCCGGGCGCAACGCGGGGCGAGTGTCCGAACCAGGAAGTTGCGCATGCCCGGCTCGTCATCGACGACGAGAATCTGGGCCGAGGCGAGCCAGGAATCGCCGGAGGCCGCCGGCTCGTCCGGCGCGCCTGAGCCATCTGTGCCGGAGCCTTGTGTCCCTGGGCCATCTGTCATGGAACCGCGATCGGGCCAGCGGGAAGGTGCGCCCCAAGCCAGCTCGAGGCGCAGCCTGCTTAACGGAAACCCGTCCCGCTGGCGATGCAACGGACCGCCGGCACGGGGCCGGCGGGTTGCAGGAACGCGTCAATGCAACAGGATCGCCGTCTTCTGGAGGGTGATCGCCACGCCGACCGCGAGGGGCAGGCCGACCGCCGCCCAGGCCAACACGACGAGGACGGGCGCGGTGGCGCGCTCGGCGGTCGGCGTGGTGGCGAGCGAGGCCTGGGCCTCGGGCCGGGCCGCCACGGCCGCCGTCTTCTCTTCCGCCATGTGGTGGCGCGCCGCCACCGGACGGACCAGGAGGTTGCAGATCAGGCCGAGAACCAGGAGCCCCGCCAGGATGTACATGGTCTGGTTATAGGCCTGTGCGTTGGGCAGGCCCGAGGCGAGCTGGTACTCGCGCAGGTAGTTCACCAGCACCGGGCCGAGGATGCCGGCCGTCGCCCAGGCCGTCAGCAGCCGGCCGTGGATCGCGCCGACCATCTTCGTCCCGAACATGTCGGCGAGATAGGCCGGCACCGTCGAGAAGCCGCCGCCATACATCGAGATGATGATGCCCATGGCGAGCACGAACAACAGGGTCGTGCCGAGGCCCGCCAGCGTCGGCACCGCCGCGTAGAGCACGATGCCGAGCAGGAAGAAGATCGCGAAGGTGAGCTTGCGGCCGAGCTTGTCGGAGGAGGTCGCCCACAGGAAGCGTCCGCCGATGTTGCAGAGGCTGAGCAGCCCGGTGAAGCCCGCCGCGATCGCCGCGATCTGCGCCTTCTGCGCGGCGTCGAGCTGACCGAAGGGGATGTCGAGCCCGATCAGGCGGCCGCCGAACATCTCCTGCAGCATCGGCGAGGCCATGCCGATGACGCCGATGCCGGCCGAGACGTTGAGGCACAGCGCCGCCCAGATCAGCCAGAATTGCGGCGTGCGCGTCGCCACGCCGAGATCGACGTTCTGCGACGAGACCATCGCGCTCCTGTTCACGGCGGGCGGGGTCCAGCCGGCCGGCTTCCAGCCCTCGCGCGGGACGCGGTAGCCGAGGGCGCCGGCCACCATAAACACGGCGTAGATCGCCGCCATCGCCACGAAGGTCTGCCAGACCCCGACGGAGGTCGGGGTGGCGAACTGGCGCATCAGCCAATCGGCCAGGGGCGCACCGATCATCGCGCCGCCGCCGAAGCCCATGATCGCCATGCCGGTGGCCATGCCGCGCCGGTCCGGGAACCACTTGATCAGCGTCGAGACCGGAGAGATGTAGCCGAGGCCGAGCCCGATCCCGCCGATGACACCGGAGCCGAGCCAGAGCATCCAGAGCTGGTGCAGGGAGACGCCGAGCGCCGAGATCAACAGGCCGCCGCACCAGCACAGGGCCGAGACGAGGCCGGCCTTGCGCGGCCCGGCGCGCTCCAGCCAGCCGCCCCAGATCGCGGCGGAGCAGCCGAGCAGAACGAAGAACAGCGTGTACATCCAGCCGAGCTGGCTGATCTTCCAGTCGCAGCCGGTCGCGACCAGGGAACCGAAGAAGCCCATCTCGGCCGGGCAGGCGACGGACTGCGTGATGCCGACCGCCCGCGAGAGCGGCAGCCAGAACACGCTGAAGCCGTAGGCCATGCCGATGCAGAGATGGATCGCGAGCGCCGCCGGCGGCACCAGCCAGCGATTGAAGGTCGGCGCGGCGATGGTTCGCTCACGACTGAAAAAGCCGGGCTCGGCGGCAATGCTGACAGACATGAATCCTCCGGACGTGTTTCCTCGAGGTGCGGTCTCCGCCGCACTTCGGGACATCGTCGAGCAATGTCCGAGCCAATCTGCGAAGATTGATATTTATCGATGTTTTTCAGTGTTTTGGACGCATGACGCGCGAGAGACGGGCGGACATTTTGTCCCTTTATCGGCTTTGGACGACAGAGAAAGTGGACAATTTGACCGTCGCCCCAAGTGAGTGTCTCTCACAAAACTCCCGCTGCGCCGTCGCGGCCAGAGAGGACACGGTGCGGAATCGGGAGTTTTGTGAGGCACTCTTCATCGTGGGCCCACCGCGACCCTTGGCCGATCCTTGGCCGACCCTTGGCCGAGACGAGGCGGGAACACGGCTCCCCACGCCGCACGATCTGCCCTCCGGAAGTCGGGGCTCCGCCCCGCTCCGGATGCCCCTACCGCACGGCGGCCAAGCGCTTCTCGATCCGCGTCACCTGCATCGGATACCAGCGGTTCCCGCGCGCAGAGGGGATGCCCAAGGCGTTGAGCGCGTTGGCGACCTGCTCAAGCGTCAGCGCGCCCGCGGCGCGGATCTCGCTGAGGATCGGAGCCACATCCTCCGCCCGCTCCCGGCTGCTCGGCAGGGCTCCGCCGCGACCCCGGCTTTCCGACAGCGGCCGCGCCTCGGCACCTTCCGCCTGCGCCGCAGGCACGGCTGCCCTCGCCCGGCGCTCGGCGGTGAAGCGTGCATAGAATTCGCGACGGCGCGCCATCGTCTCCGGGGTACGGCTCACCCCCAGCTTCTGCTCGGCCTCGGCCACCGCCGCCATGATGCCGAGCGTTAGCTCGCTGACCTCTGGCCGGTCGATGGCGGCGAAGCGCAGGCCGAGGCGGCGCAGGGCGGCACCGAGGTCGCGCAGGAAGGCAGGATCCTCACCCGAGGAACCGAGTTCGGCCATGAGCAGCGTCGCGCCGTCGCGGCGGCACAGGGCCAGCGCCTCGTTCAGCCCCGGCCGCTCCACGCCGGAGCCGGTTTCGACGATTTCGGCAACCAGCCGCCCGCGCCGCCCGAGATGGCGGACGACCGCCTCACGCTGGGTCGCCAAGGCGTCGCCCGAAGCACCCTGGGCAGAATGGCCGGGACGGAGGTAGGAAACGAACAGGTCTGAGGACATCTGCGGTCGGCCGATGGTGCGTCCCTGGATGGGCTTCGTGGGGAGAGTGCAGACCGGGACGTCGCGTCCTGGCCGCAGCGTCGCACCACGCAGCCCCGAGGCGGGAGATCAGGGTGTGAGCGACATCTACGACGCCATCAATATGAATTCGACTGCCGATGAATCCGCCATTGCCGTCACTCTCGGGCTCGGCGGCACGGTGCGGATCGGCGGCAGCACCCTGGCGGTCGCCGACTTGATGGTGGTGTTCGAGGCGATCCAGCGGACCGGCTCGGTGCAGGGTTTCGCCGATGCCCTCGGCCTGTCCTACCGCGCCGCATGGGCTCGCCTTCAGGCCTACGAGGCGGCCCTCGGCCGGCCGCTGGTGCACAAGACCCGTGGTCACGGCACCGCGCTGACGGAATTCGGCGCCGCCCTGGCGGAGGCCTTCGCCGGTGCCAGCCGCGGATTGGAAGCCGGCTTCGGGCGCGAGACCCGGGCCGTCGAGCACCGCCTGCGCCGCCTCCTCACCGGCAGCTCCGGGGCGCTGACGCTGGCCGCGAGCCACGATCCGCTGCTGGTGGAGGTGCTGAGCGCACAGGGCGGTGTCGAGCTGTCGGTGATGGGCAGCAGCGCGGCGGTGGAACGCCTCCTCGACGGCCAGGCCGATGCGGCGGGCTTCCATTGCGGAGCGATCACGCCGGAGGCGGCGGGACGGCCCTTTTCGACGGTCAACGGCAGCGCCGGCCTGGTCGCGCATCCGCTGTTCGAGCGCGAGCAGGGCCTGCTGCTCGCCCCCGGCAACCCGCTCGGCATCCGCCGGCTCGCCGACCTGACGGCGAAGGGGGTGCGCTACGTCAACCGGCAGCGGGGCTCGGGCACGCGGGATTGGTTCGACCGCCTGCTGGCGGAAGCCGGCCTGCCGGCAAGCGAGATCCACGGCTACACGGTCGAGGAATTCACCCATCAGGCGGTCGCGGCGGTCATCGCCTGCGGGGCGGCGGATGCGGGGCTCGGCGTCCGGGCCGCCGCCGACCGGCTCGGGCTCGACTTCCTGTCGGTCGGCTGGGAGACCTACTACCTCGCCGCGAGCCGTTCCCTCGCTGCCCCGGCGCTGCAGGAATGGTCCGCCGCGATCAGGGCGCGCGCCGCCCGCACACCCGGATATCGGGCCTGCGCCCCGACGCCCGACTGAGCGCCGGACCGGATCCGCTCCGGCATCGGGATTCCGGAGCGGGTTCCTGCGGGCATCTGATACGGGACCCGCTTGATCGGAGCGGTTCCCGTCTCGGCAAGCCCGCGCGGCGCCTGCGCGAAACCCAGATCCACCCTCCCGAAGCGATCAAACGGATTGGGCAAACGGATTGGGCAAACGGATTGGGTATGAGATCGTGAGGAGCGCCCGCGAGGGCGTTGGGAGCACGCAGGGAGCGCGGTGCGGCCTGCGGGACGGACGGGACGGCCATGCTGGGTGTGCTCGCGAACCGAACCTACCGACGCCTCTTCGCCGCGCAGGTCGTCGCCCTGATCGGCACCGGCCTGCTGACCGTCGCCCTCGGGCTCCTGGCCTACCGCCTCGCGGGCGCGGAGGCCGGCGCCGTGCTCGGGACGGCGCTCGCCATCAAGATGGTGGCCTATGTCGGAGTGGCGCCGGTGGCGAGCGCCTTCACGGGCCTGTGGCCGCGGCGCGCCTTCCTGGTGGCGACCGACCTGATCCGTGCCGGAATCGCCCTGGCCCTGCCCTTCGTCGACCGGGTCTGGCAGGTCTACCTCCTGATCTTCGTGTTGCAATGCTGCTCAGCGGCCTTCACCCCGACCTTTCAGGCGACCATTCCCGAGATCCTGCCGGAGGAGCGCGACTATACCCGCGCCCTGTCGCTCTCGCGCCTCGCCTACGATCTGGAGAACCTGCTGAGCCCGACCCTCGCCGCCCTGCTGTTGACGGTGATCGACTTCCCCGGGTTGTTCGGTGGCACGGTCATCGGCTTCCTGGGCTCGGCCGCCCTGGTCGTCTCGGTCCCGCTGCCCTCCCCGCCGCCCGCGCACCGGGCCGGGCTCCTCGCACGCACGACGCGGGGCCTGCGCATCGCCCTCGCCACGCCGCGCCTGCGCGGGCTGCTCGCCCTCAACCTCGCCGTCGCCGCGGCTGGCGCGATGGTCATCGTCAACACGGTGCTGATCGTCCAGGCCCTGCTGCAGCGGCCGCCGGGCGACGTGGCCGTCACCCTCGGCCTGTTCGGCGGCGGCTCGATGCTCGCGGCCTTGGTGCTGCCGAGGCTGCTCGACCGGCTGCCGGACCGGGCGGTGATGATCCCGGCGGCGGCGCTTCTCGGCCTCGTGCTGCTCGCCCTCGCCGCGGCGAGCCGGGACGGCACGATCGGCTGGCCGACGCTGCTGGCGGCGTGGCTCGTGCTCGGATTCGGCTCCTCCGCCGTCCAGACGCCCACCGGCCGGCTGCTCCGGCGCTCGGCAGCGGTCGCCGACCGGCCGGCCGTGTTCGCCGCCCAGTTCGCGCTGTCGCACGCCGCTTGGCTCCTGACCTATCCGCTGGCCGGCTGGCTCGGTGCGCGGGCCGGCCTACCGGTCACGCTCGCGCTACTGGGAGCGCTGACCCTCGCCGCCGTCGCGGCGGCGGCCCGTCTCTGGCCGGCCGCCGACCCGGACATCGTCGAGCATGCACATCCCGATCTCGCACCCGACCATCCGCATCTCGGCAGCCTCGGCAGCCTCGGAGCGGAGCGGCGGACGCAGATCCATACCCACGCCCACGCCTTCGTCATCGACGATCTGCATCACCATTGGCCCGTGGCCCGGCCCGGATGAAACCGCGTCGCGCCGCCGACAGCGCCCCTTCCGCGCCTAAGCCCCGCCCCCGGCCGACCACGATCCTGCCCTGAAATCGCCGAGTGCGCCAGCGCACATGGTTAACCGCCGGCAGGCCGGAAGCGGGATGCGTTCCGCATCGCCTCAACGCCCCCGGCAGGACGGTGACGGGCGGATGACAACCGCCCGGAAACGGGAATTCGGGCGGCGACAGCATGGCACATTCCTTCCTCTCGCGGGCTTTGCCCGCGGCCGCGATCCTGGCGACAGCGGGGATTCTCGCCGCCTCCGTCCGGTTCGAGGCCGCCCCCGAGCCATCGGATCGGCGGGGAGACGCTCTGTCCGTCGTGGCTGAGACGGCTCCCGAGGCGAGCGAACCGACCCTCGCCGAGACGGCGGAGCGCCGGTCCGAAGCGGCGGAGCCTCAGGCCGAGGCCCTCGCCGAATGGACGCCGCGGGCGCTCTCCGCCCCCGCCGAGGGCCGGTTCGGCCCGGCCGCCCTGTTCTGGCTTCCGGAGACACGGCAGGAAACGGCCATCGCCCGGATCGTCCCCCTGCCGGTGCGGCGCCCGGCCGAGCTGACGCGTCTCGGCGCGGTGGAGGCCCTGCGGCGGGCGGAGCGGCTGGCTGGGCGCCGGACGGCCCTCGTGACGGCGCCGGCCCAGCCGGAAGACACCCGGACCTTCTTCGAGAAGCTGCTCGGGGTCGAGAAACCCGCCACACCGGCGCCGGCGCTCGCTTATGCCGCCCTCGAGAACGGCGCCGCCGAGGCTGTCGCCCGCCGTCCGCTCACCGCCCCCAAGGCGATGCCCGGCGGAGACGGTGGCATCGCGGTCTACGACATCAGCGCCCGGAGCGTGGTGCTGCCCAGCGGCGAACGGCTGGAGGCCCATTCCGGCCTCGGCGAGAGCATGGACGATCCGCGCTTCGTCCACCTCAAGATGCGCGGCTCCACGCCGCCGGGCACCTACGACCTGACCGAGCGCGAGGCACCGTTCCACGGCGTGCGTGCCCTGCGCCTGACGCCGGTCGGCGGCAGCGAGGCGGTGCATGGCCGCGTCGGCCTCCTCGCCCACACCTATCTGCTCGGTCCGGCGGGCGCCTCCAACGGCTGCGTCTCGTTCAAGGATTACGAGAGATTCCTGCAGGCCTATCTGCGCGGCGAGATCCGCCGCCTCGTGGTCATTCCGGGCAGCGCCCCCGAAACGAGCCCGCAGGTGGCGCAGCGCTGAGCGACTGCACTGCGTCTTCGCTCGCGCATTGTTTCTTCTTACGAAAGATAAATTCCGCAAATAGCCTCGTCTGGCCCGTTTCTCGCTTGCCCGCAGGCTGCCGAGGACCGGACCCGCCGGAGGATGGACGCGGGGAAATCTCGGCTCATCCCATCGCCCCGACAGGGGTGGGCGTCAGGTGTGTCGGAGTTGTCAGCGTATGCGAGTGATTCAACGCGTCCTGGGCAGCCGGCGCGATGCCGGTCTGGCCGAACAGCTGCATCACCTCGACCATCACGGCACGGTAGACATTCTGCGGGTGTCGAGCGCCGATGTCGCCCGTCGCCGTCTGCGGGCGACGACGCAAGGCGGCGAGGAGATCGCGCTGGCCCTGCCGCGGGATCAGGCCCTGTTCGACGGGGCCGTGCTGGTGCTGGAGGATCACCACGCCCTCATCGCCCGCGTCGGCAGCGAGCGCTGGCTGCGGCTGGTGCCGGCGGGCGCCGCCGACGCCCTCGAACTCGGCTATCATGCCGGTAACCTGCATTGGCGGGTCCGCTTCGACGAAGGCGCTCTCCTCGTCGCGCTGGAAGGGCCGGCTCAGGATTATCTCGTCCGCCTCGGCGCCCTGGTCACGGAGGGCCGCGTCGCCCATTCCATCGACGCGGCCGACGAGGGCTAGGGATTTGCTCGCCGCCCTGACCGCGCTCCAGCAGGCCGATACGGCCTTCCCGAGCGGCAGCTTCGCCTTTTCCAACGGCATCGAAGGCCTCGTCGCCGGCAATCCCGGCTTCGACGACGCCGCCCTGGCCCGGACCGTCACGGCGGGCCTGCGCTTCCGCTGGGCCGGCACCGACCGGGTCGCCCTGATCCTGGCCCACCGTGCCGGCGGCGCCACCGGGCGGCTCGCGGAGATCGACGCGGCCCTGGAAGCCGCCGCGCTGCCCGAGCCGATGCGCACCGGCAGCCGCCGCAACGGCGCCTCGCTGCTGGCCTCGCATGCCCGCCTCGGCACGCCGGGGGCGGCGGCCCTGCGCGGCGCGGTGCGGGCGGGGACGCTGCTCGGGCATCTCGCCACCGTCCAGGGCGCGCTCTGGGCGGTTCTGGGCCTGGACGAGCGCATGGCGGCTTCCGTCTCCGGCTACCTGTTCGTCAGCGGGCTCACCTCGGCCGCCGTGCGGCTCGGCGTGGTCGGCGCCATCGAGGCGCAGCGGGTGCTGGGCGACGCGCTTCCCCTGATCGCCACGCTCCTGGATCAGCCCGTGCCGGAGCCGGAGGACGGGATCGTGCTGACGGGCTTCACCCCACTGATCGAAATCGCCGCCATGCGCCAAGCCCAGGCGGAGCTGCGCCTGTTCGCGAATTGAAGGAGCCTGTGGCCCGATGCTGCTCACGCCGACCGAGCTCGAACGGCTCACGATCTTCACCGCCGCCGAACTCGCCCGCAAGCGGCGGGCGCGGGGGCTCACGCTCAACTACCCGGAGGCGGTGGCGATCATCACCGACGAGATCCTGGAGGGCGCCCGCGACGGGCGCTCCGTCGCCGACCTGATCGGCTGGGGCTCGACCATCCTGACCACCGGCGACGTGATGCCGGGCGTCGCCGCGATGATGCCGATCCTGCAAGTCGAGTGCGTCTTCCCCGACGGCACCAAGCTCGTGACCGTGCACGAGCCGATCCGGCCTGCGGAAGGCGCGGAGCCCGACACGCTGGAGCCCGGCGCGATCCTGCCGGCCGAGGGCGAGATCGAACTCGCCGCCGGGCGGCCGCGGGTGACGATCGACGTGGTCAATACCGGTGACCGGCCGGTTCAGATCGGCTCGCACTACCACTTCTTCGAGGTCAACCGCGCGCTCGACTTCGACCGGGCGAAGGCCCTGGGCTTCCGCCTCGACATCCCGGCGGGCACGGCGGTGCGGTTCGAGCCGGGCCAGCGCAAGAGCGTGACGCTGGTGGGATTCGGCGGCGCCCGGGAACTCACCGGCCTCAACAACCTGACGCAGGGCAAGCTCGACAGCGACGCCGCCCGCGCCGACGCGCTGGCTCGCGCCAGGGCCGGCGGCTTCAAGGGCGCCTGAGGGGAGACACGCACATGGTCACGATTCCCCGGCGCGATTACGCCGCCCTCTACGGCCCCACCACCGGCGACGGCGTGCGGCTCGCCGACACCTCCCTCGTGGCGGTGGTCGAGCACGACCACGCGGTCTACGGCGACGAGTGCCTGCACGGCGGCGGCAAGACGCTGCGCGACGGCATCGGCCTCGCGCCCGGCGTCACGGCGGCGCAGGGCGCGCTCGACTTCCTCCTGTGCAACGTGCTCGTGATCGATCCCGTCATCGGCATCGTGAAGGGCGATCTCGGCATCAAGGACGGACGCATCGTGGCCCTGGGCAAGGCCGGCAACCCGGCGATCATGGACGGGGTCGATCCCCGCCTGATCGTCTCCGCCGGCACCACGGTGCGCGATTGCGAGGGGCTGATCGCCACCCCCGGCGCCATCGACGTGCACGTGCATTTCGATTCCGCCGGCCTGCCCGACCACGCCATCGCCTCCGGCATCACCACCCTGCTCGGCGGCTCGCTCGGGCCGATCACCGTGGGCATCGATTCCGGCGGCCCGTTCAACACCGGCAAGATGCTCCAGGCGGCGGAAGCCTGGCCGGTCAATTTCGGCTTCCTCGGACGCGGCAACACCCACAAGCCGGCCGCGCTCAAGGAGCAGCTCGAGACCGGCGTGCTCGGCCTGAAGATCCACGAGGATTGGGGGGCGATGCCGGCGGCGATCGATTCCTGCCTCGCCTTCGCCGACGAGCACGATTTCCAGGTCCAGCTCCACACCGACACGCTGAACGAATCCGGCTTCGTGGAGGACACGCTGGCGGCCATCGGCGGGCGCACGATCCACATGTACCACACGGAAGGGGCCGGCGGCGGCCACGCGCCGGACATCATCCGCGTGGCGGGGCTGCCCCATTGCCTGCCTTCCTCGACGAACCCGACCAATCCCTACACGGTCAACACGTTCGACGAGCATCTCGACATGACGATGGTGTGCCACCACCTCAACCCGGCCCTGCCGGAGGACGTGGCCTTCGCCGAGAGCCGTATCCGCGCCCAGACCATCGCGGCGGAAGACGTCCTGCACGATATCGGCGCGATCTCGATGCTCGGCTCCGACAGCCAGGGCATGGGCCGCATCCACGAGGTGATCTGCCGGACATGGCAGCTCGCCTCCAAGATGAAGGACCAGCGCGGGAGGCTGCCGGAGGAGAAGCCGGGCTTCGGCGACAATGCCCGGATCAAGCGCTACATCGCCAAATACACGATCAACGCCGCGCGCACCTTCGGCATCGACGCCCATATCGGCTCGCTCGAGCCCGGCAAGATGGCCGACATCGTGATCTGGCGCCCGGCCTTCTTCGGCATCAAGCCGGAGCTGGTGATCAAGGGCGGCTTCATCGCCTGGGGCGCCATGGGCGATTCCGCCGCCTCGCTGATGACCTGCGAGCCGATGCTGATGCGCCCGCAATGGGGCGCCTTCGGGCTGGCCAAGCAGGGGCTGTCGGCGTGCTTCGTCCACCCGCTCGCCATCGAGGGTGGGCTTGGCGAGAGCCTGGGACTTCGAAAAAGCCTGCTGCCGGCCCGCGGCACCCGCAGGCTGACCAAGGCCGACATGCTCTGGAACGACGCCTGCCCGGAGATCCGCGTCGATCCGCAGACCTTCGAGGTCTTCGTGAACGGCGAGCTCGCCACCTGCGAGCCAGCGACCGTCCTGCCGCTCGCCCAACGGTACATGCTGCGATGACCGCTTCCTCCCCGTCCCCCCTCTCCGAACCCGTCAGCGCCGCCCGCATCGGCATCGGCGGCCCGGTCGGCTCGGGGAAAACCGCGCTGATCGAGCGGCTGATCCCGGCGCTCCAGGCCCGCGGCGTCGATCTGGCGGTGGTCACCAACGACCTCGTCACCAAGGAGGATGCCGAGCGCCTGCGCCGCTCCGGGCTGATCGACCCGGCCCGGGTCGAGGCGGTGGAGGCCGGCGCCTGCCCGCACACCGTCATCCGCGAGGACCCGACCCTCAACATCGCCGCCGGCGACGACCTGGAGGCGACGTTTCCCGGCCTCCAGCTCCTGATCTTCGAATCCGGCGGCGACAACCTCGCCTCGACCTTCTCCCTCGATCTGGTCGATTGGTGGATCTTCGTGATCGACGTGGCCGGCGGCGACGACATCCCGCGCAAACGCGGTCCCGGCGTGCTGCGCTGCGACCTCCTCGTCGTCAACAAGGTCGATCTCGCCCCCCATGTCGGCGTCGATCTCGGCGCCATGCTGGCGGAAGCGGCACGGGTGCGGGGCGAGAAGCCGGTGCTGGCGACCAATGCCCGCGCGGGCGAGGGCGTGGAGGCGGTGGCGGATGCGATCTGCCGCGCCGTGCTGTTCGCGGCCTGATGCACTTGTCCCTCGACGCTCTCTCCGACGACGCCGGACCCGACAGGCTCCTCTCGGCCGAGCCGGCCGGCGCCACGGCGCCGGGCGCTCCGGTCGGCCGCCGGGTCCAGGCCTCCCTCGTCTTCGCCCGCGGCGGCGGCACGACCGTGCTGGCGCGGCAGACGGTACCCTACCCATTCCACATCACCCGCGCCTTCCGGATGCATCCGGAAAGCCCGGATCTCGCCACCCTCTACCTGCAATCGGCCTCCGGCGGCCTCTACGCCGCCGACCATCTCACCCTCGCCATCGAGGCGCGGGCGGGCGCGCGGGCGCATGTCACCACCCAAGCCGGCACGGTCGTGCATCGCGGCGGCCCGGACCCCTCGCATCAGGAGACGCGGCTGCGGGTGGCCGCCGATGCCTTCCTCGCCTTCAATCCCGATCCGCTGATCCTGTTTCCGGGGGCGCATCTGGCGGTCTCGACCGAGATCGTCGCCGAGGCGGGCGCCCGCGCCATCGTCACGGAAAGCGTGGCCTGCCACGACCCGGCGGGCCAGGGCCGGCTCTTCGACCGGCTCGATCTCGGCCTGACCATCCGCTCGCCCGAGGGCCGCGCCCTGGTGCGCGAACGCAGCCGCATCGACGGGACGGCCTTCGGGGGCCCGGATTCGCCGATGGGCGAGGGTCGCGCCTACGGCACGATGATCGTGCTCGGCGCCAATCCCGACGACCGGCTGGCGCCCTCCCCTCTATGCCGGGCGGCCGACACGGCCGGATGCCTCTGCGGCGTCAGTCCGTTGCCCAATGGCGCGGGCCTCGGCCTGCGCCTGCTCGCCCCGGACGGGGGCAGTCTGTCGGCCGGCATGGAGGCCGTGTTCCGGATCGTGTTCGAAGCCATGAGCGGATGTGAACCGGGACGCCGGAGAAAGTAAATATCCTGCATGAACGACGATATGAGAGGCATATCGCAAGAAATATGAGCACGCAGCCCAGCAAATACCCTTGATGCAAATTGTTTTCCTGAGAAGAAATACGAGCGCCGTACCGGCATCGTCTGGCGATCGCCTGTCAACGATCGGTCGATCCGCCGGATGTTTCTCGGAAGGATTTTAAAACACCATGCGCTCGCGTGACCAAAACGCCGCTCACTTCCACCTGCGCCGCAAACTGCTCCTGGGGCTTGCCGCCTCCCCGCTCATGACGGCCCTGCCCGGACGGGGCGCCTGGGCCGCGGAGACCGGCGCGGGCGGTCTCGCCGTCACCGATACCGAGGTGACGGTCGGCATCCTGCACTCGCTCACCGGTACCATGGCGATGTCGGAGACCGGAGCGACGCAGGGCGAGCGGCTCGCCATCGAGCAGATCAACGCGGCGGGGGGCATCCTCGGCCGCAAGGTCAAGGTGATCCAGGAGGACGGCGCCTCGGATTGGCCGACCTTCGCCGAGAAGGCGCGCAAGCTCGTGGTCAACGATCACTGCGCCGCCGTGTTCGGCTGCGTCACCTCGGCCTCACGCAAGGCGGTGCTGCCGGTCTTCGAGCAATACAATGGCCTGCTCTACTATCCGACCTATTACGAGGGCCTGGAGCAGTCCAAGAACGTGATCTATACGGGCCAGGAGGCGACGCAGCAGACGCTCGCCGCCCTCGACTGGGTGACGAAGGAAAAGGGCGCGAAGTCCTTCTTCATGGTCGGCTCGGATTATATCTGGCCGCGCACGACCAACAAGATCGCCACCAAACACATCACCAACGTGACCAAGGGCACCATCGTCGGAGAGGAATATTTTCCTCTCGGCCATACGCAGTTCAACTCGGTCATCAACAAGATCAAGCTGAAGAAGCCGGACGTGATCTTCGCCACCGTCGTGGGCGGGTCGAACGTCGCCTTCTACAAGCAGCTCAAGGCCGCGGGCATCGATCTCAAGAAGCAGCTCCTCGTCACGGTCTCCGTCACCGAGGATGACGTGGACGGTATCGGCGGCGAGAACATCGCCGACGCCTATAGCTGCATGAAGTATTTCCAGACGATCAAGAACCCGAACAACGAGACATTCGTCGCCGCCTTCAAGAAGCGTTGGGGCGACAAGACCGTGATCGGCGACATCACCCAGGCGGCCTATCTCAGCCCGTTCCTGTGGAAGGCGGCGGTGGAGAAGGCCGGCACCTTCGAGGTCGACAAGGTGATCGCCGCTTCACCGGGCCTGGAGTTGACGAACGCGCCGGAAGGGACCGTGAAGATCCACGAGAACCATCACCTCTGGTGCAAGACCCGGGTCGCCCGCGCGCGGCCGGACGGACAGTTCGACGTGGTCTACGAGAGCCCCGAGCTGATCGAGCCGAACCCCTTCCCGAAGGGCTACCAGTAGGCTGCCCGACGGTGTCGCCGCTTCCCCCGTCATCACCTCGATCGGTGGCGGGGGAGGCCGTGCCCTCAAAGATAGCTCAGGCCCGGCCAGGCGCTGCGCCGTTTCAGCCGCACCATCCAGAGGCAGGCTGGAAAAAGAAGCAGGGCGAGCAGCCCGGCCATCGGCCAGAGCCACAGCGGTGAGCCGACCTCGATCCGGCCGGAGGGTGCGGCGAGGCCGAACAGCGTCAGCCCGTCGTGGATCAGGCGCAGGCTCCAGAGGTGCAGCAGGTAGAAGAACAGCGGCGCCCCGCCGAAGACGGTGAGCCAGCGCAGGCCGCGCTCCGGCAGGCGCTCGAACAGGGCCAGCAGCAGCAGGCCGGCCCCGATTGTCGCGAGCAGGAAATCCGCCGAGGGCGGATATTTGGTGAGATTGACGAAGGACAGGACGGTCGCCACCCAAGTCCTGCCCGCGACCCACGGCACCGGCTCGCCATAGCCGTTGAGGCCGCGCAGGATCAGGAAGGCGGCGAGGCTCGCCAGCCCGAGGGCGACGAGCCGGCGACGGCGCAGGGACGGCGCGAGACCGGCCGTATAGAGCGGCCCGAGCGCGTAGCCCGCCGCGATGACGCCGATCCAGGGCAGGACCGGATAGGAGGTGCGCAGGACGCCCCAGGGCAGCGGGATCAGCCCGCGCTGGTGCAGGATCGCCCACAGCGCGAAGCCCGGCGCGTCGGGCGCCAGCACGACCCCGTCGAGCAGGTTATGCCCGAGCATGATCGCGAGCGCGACGGCGACCAGCCCGGCCCAGGGCAGCCAGAGCAGGACCGACAGCGCCAGCATGCTGAGCCCGATGGCCCAGATCACCTGCAGGTAGAGGATCGGCGGCAGCGGGTTGAGGGTCCAGGCGAGGTTCACCAGGGTCACTTCCAGGAGGATGAGGAAGAGCCCGCGCTTGAGCAGGAAGGCGGAGGTCGCGGCGCGGCTTCCGTGTTTCGCTCCGTAGAGGCTCGCCGAGAGCCCGGTGAGCAGCAGGAAGACCGGTGCGCAGACATGCGAGGCGGCCCGGGTCAGGAAGAGATCCGGCGGCGTCGTGGCCAGATTCATCGGATCGCTGACCTGCGCCTGCAGGTAGAAGAACTCGCGCACGTGATCGACCAGCATCAGCAGCATCACCAGCCCGCGCAGGGCGTCGATGGCACCGATGCGGGTGCGCGGCGCGGCGGCTGCGCCACGCCCCATCGCTGTCGCGTCCCCTCCCAGCGCCTGCATCAGAACCGCACCGAGAGCGTGCCGGTGAAGCGGCGCGGCGCGCCGGGATAGACCCGGAAGCGGTTGAGGGAGCTTTCGTAATATTCGCTGTCGAAGATGTTCTCGACGTTGAGCGAGAAGCGGAAGTTCTCGTAGCGGTAATAGGCCAGGGCATCGACGGCGATGTAGGCCGGCAGGGTGAAGCTGTTGACGGCATCCGCCGCCCGCTCGCCGACGCCGCGCACGCCGCCGCCGAGCCCGAGGCCCTTCCAGGGGCCGCCCTGCACCTCGTGGACCGCGAGCAGGCTGCCGGAATGGCGGGGCACGTTGATGAGCGGCGTGCCCGGACGCAGGGTCGGATCCTCGGTCACCACCGCGTCGGCATAGACATAGCCCGCCAGGAGCTTGATCTCGGGTGTGATCTGGCCGGCGGCGGTCAGTTCGAAGCCCTGGCTGCGCACGCCGCCCACGGCCACGGAGAAGCCGCTGCCATTGGCTTCCGGGGTCAGCACGTTCTGCCGGTCGACCCGGAAGGCCGCCGCCGTCAGGGACAGCGCGCCGCCATAGAGGTCGATCTTGGCGCCGACCTCGTAGCCGAGGCCGGTTTCCGGGGCGAAGGGGCCGGAGCGCGACGAGGCCGCCGCGTCGGGGCCGATATTCGGCCGGAAGCTGGTGCCGACATTGGTGTAGAGGGCGAGTTCCGGCAGCGGCTGGTAGACGAGGCCGGCGCGCGGCGTGGCGGCGAAATAGCTCTGGTCGACCTGGCTGCGCGGAATCCGTTCGCGGAACGACTGCTCGAAGAAGTCGAAGCGCACGCCGAGCAAAGCCTTCCATTCCGGGCTCAGGGTCAGCTGGTCCTGCGCGTAGAGGGCGGTGTTGGTGATCCGCTCCAGATTGTTGCGGAACCGGTCGATCGGCGGCAGCGGCTGACCGTAGCGCGGATCGTCAATGTCGATGGCAAAGGGGTTCTTCGCGATGGTCGAGCGGTTGTAGACCGTCCGGCTGTCGGTGCTCTCCCGCTCGAAGCCGAGCAGCATCGTGTGGCCGATGCCGGCGGTGTCGAAGCGTCCGACCAGCTCGGCCTGGCCAATCGCCGTATCCCAGCGGTAGTCGCGGACATTGCGGTCGCGCGAGACGGTGCGGTTATCGGCTTCGAGACGGCGGATCTCGGCGGATTCGCCCTCCAGCGTGCCGGTGTTGAAATGGGTGGCGAGCCGCATCTGCCAATCGGCGTTGAAGCGGTGATCGACCCGCACCTGCATCGTGTTGTTGGTCTGATAGGTGCTCTGGCCCGGCTCGCCGAGGAAGCGCGAGATCGGGAGCAGGCCGAGCCGGCCGTTGATGGCGATGACGCCACGGTCGAACACGATGCGGTTGCGCAGGAACTCCGTCTCCACGGTGATCCGCGTATCGGGCGTGATCTGCCAGCTCAGGACGGGGGCGACGAGCAGCCGGTCCCCATCGACGAAATCGCGAAAGCTGTTCTGCCGGCCGGCGGCGAGATTGAAGCGATAGGCGAGCGTGCCGTCCTCGTTCAGCGCGCCGCCGGAATCGACCGTGCCGCGGAACTGCCCGAACGAGCCCCAGAGGCCGCCCATCTCGACGAAGCGCTCGGTGGTCGGCTGCTTGGTGATGATGTTGACGAGTCCGCCCGGATCGCTGCGCCCGAACAGGCCGCCGCCGGGGCCTTTCAGCACCTCGATCCGCTCGACGTTCTGGGCGTCCGGCGGCGGCGGCGTGCCGCGATTCAAGGGGAAGCCGTTCTTGTACAGCTCCGAGGTGGTGACGCCGCGAATGGCGTAGCTGAACACCGACAGGCCGCCGAAATTGTTCTGCTGCGCCACGCCCGGCGTGTAATTGAAGACGCGGTCGACGCGGGTGGCGGCGAGATCGGTGATGACCTCGCGGGAGGCCACCGTGACGACCTGCGGCACGTCGCGCTGGGGTGTATCGGTCTTCGTGCTGCTGACCGCGCGATCCGTGCGATAGCCCGGTGTCGGGCCGATCAGGCCGATCGCTCCGGCCGCCGCGCTCCGGACGCCCGGCGCGCCGTTGCCGACGCCCTGGCCGCGGCTCTCCCCCTCGACCACCAGTTCCTCCAGGGTCACGGCTTCCTGGGCCCGCGCCTCCAGGCTCGGCAGGCCGGCGGAGAGCAAGGCCGCCAGCAGCCAATGCGGCCGGGCCGCGGTGACGCGGCCTCGCCCGGCGGCGGCGGTGTCGAAGGCGTTCAGGCTCGTCCGGATTGTCACGGGGGCGCTCGGGGCTTTGGGCGGAAAGACCGAGCGGAGGCCGACCGACGACGCGCATGGGGAACGCACGCCGTTCAGGCACACCGCCGGGACACCCCGCCCGGGGAATATCGTCGTGCCGAGGCAGGTCTCCTGGCTCACGGGTCAGCGCCCCCGCCCGGCCTTCCCGGTGCGGGGCACCAGTGACCTCTCGCGGCGGGAGCTCGCCGCTCACAGTTGCGGGGGCAGCTCCGGCATCGGACGAACCGACCGGATTCCCTCTTAGCCCACGGGGAAGAGTCCGCAGGAACCTTGGCCGCACGACCTTTGCTGCGATGCGGCGCAGGGTCAACCGGCCGGGCGATGAAATGTAACAACATCACACAGTTTGTGGCCGGCGGAACACAGGCAGGCCCCTTGGGACCGCGCCCCCGCAACCATGACCGACGCTTCCCACTCGCCGTGCCGCCCACGGGCAGGGCCCTTCGCCGGCCATCGTCAAGCTTGTTCGCAGAATGTGCCCGAGCGGGCGTGCGATTTAGGCAAGATTAACCAAGATCCCGTTCAATGACGAAGGCTTAAGGTTGATCATTTCCTAAACGGCCGAGCCATCCTGAGCGTCATTCCGGCACAACCATGCTTGGAATGACGACGGAGGCCGTGCGGGATCCGCGTTGTCGAGTACCGCCCGCATGGACATCGCCGAGCTCGTTCAAGGCCGCCCCGCCCGGCCCGTCCGCCGCCGTCGGCGCCGGCCGCCGGTCGCGGCCCTCGCGCTCACCGCCCTCGGCGGGCTGGCGCTCGCCGGCCTGCTGCAACAGCCCGATTCCGCCTCGTTCCCGGTCCCCTTCCCTGACGCGATCCAGACCCTGGACGGCGCCGACAGGGCGGAGACCGGGCCGGCCGCGCCCGGCGCGCTGGCCTGGATGCTCGAACCCGCCCCCGTCCTCGACAGCGGCCAGGGCTTCGTCCGGCAGACGCCCCTGGCCTCGACCTTCCGGGCGCCGCCGGCAGCCGAACCCGTGGCCACCCTGGCCGCCCTCCCGGAGGAGAACGCTGCCGCCGCCGACGCGCCGGCCGTGACGCCGCGTCCGGCGCCGCCGGCGGCCCGCGTCGCCCTCACCGTACCGCTCCCGGTGCGGCGCCCCGAGGAATTCCGCTACGAGCCGAGAACGCAGACCGCGCAGGCCAGCCGAGCCGCCACGGCGCGGATCGCCACCGCCTCCACGGCACGGGCTTCGCGGGAGCCGACCCGCAGCGTGTTCAGCGCCGCGGTGACCGACAACCGCTCGTTCTTCGAGAAGATGTTCGACCTGCCGGCCTCCCCCCCGTCCTCGGAGCCGGCGATGGCCTATGCCGGGCTCGACAGCGGCGCGGTCGATTCGGCCGCCCGGCGGCGGATCGTTCCGGGTCCGGTGTCCGAACCGGGCGTCGCCGTCTACGACATCAGCGCCGCGACGGTGACCCTGCCCAACGGCGAGGTGCTGGAGGCTCATTCCGGTCTCGGCGCGGCCCAGGACAACCCGGATTACGTCCATGTGCGGATGCGCGGCGCCACCCCTCCCGGCGTCTACGACCTGAGGGAGCGCGAGGCCCTGTTCCACGGGGTGCGGGCCATCCGCCTCACCCCGGTCGGCGGGTCGGCGGCGATCCACGGCCGCGACGGCATCCTGGCCCATACCTACATGCTGGGCCCGAGCGGCGCCTCGAACGGATGCGTCGTGTTCAGGAACTACACCCGCTTCCTCCAGGCCTATCTCAGCGGCCAGGTCCGGCGCCTGGTCGTAGTGCCCGGCACCGCCCCCGGTATCTTCGCCAGCCGGCGCAACGCCACGCCGCGCCGCTCGGCCTCGGCGGAGTAACGCCGCCCGCCCCCGCCTTCCTCAGCCTTTGGCGACCGGCTTGATCTTGAGCTGGTCGATCGCCCAGAGCCACGTCCCGTCCGCCTGACGGCGAGCCGCCTCGACCGAGAGCGCGCCGTTGGGCAGACGCGCGAAGGTGAGTGCGAGGTCGCCGTTGCGGATCGCCGGCAGGGTCTCCGGCTCGGGGAAATCCGACTTGCGGGCGAGCAGGTCGGTGTAGAAGCGGCGGATCTCGTCACGGCCGGACGCCACGACCTCGCCCACCGCGAGGGTCGCCCCGGCTTCGTAGAGGGCCGCTAACCCTTCCACGTCGCCGGCATTGGCCCGCGCGTGGAAGAGACGAGCCAGATCTTCCGGCTCCCGCGCCACGTCCCGTTGCGTCTCGCCCATCGTTTGCTCCTCCCGATTCCCGTTTGGCCTATTTCAGGCGGGTGCCCCGCCCGTCCCGCACCGCGACCGCCACCGGAATGCCGGCCTTGACGCTCTCGGAGACGGTGCAGAACCGTTCGAACTGATCGAGCACCCGGTCGAGCCGATCCATCGACTCGGCCTCGGCGCCCAGGGCGATGTCGACCTCGATGCCGACGAGGCGCAGGCGCCCCTCCCCGTTGCGGGCCACGCGCCCGATCGCCTCGGCGCTCACTCCCCCGCCCTCCTGCCGGTACTTGCCCAGGGCGAAGGCGAGGCTGGCGCACAGACAGTTGCTGACGGCGGCGATCAGCACCTGCTCGGGCGAGGGTCCGGTCTCGCCGCCGATCGGCTCGGGCTCGTCCGTCAGCAGCGGAACGAAGCTCTCGCCGAAGTCGATCCGGAAGGCGTAGGCCTCGACCTGCCGGATCCGGATGCTGTGCTTGTCCGACATTGCGGGCCTCCTCCCCCCTGCCTCAACCGCCGACAGGCAATCCCGTTCGGGTTGCACGGCGTGCCTTGACCTATAATTCGTGTCTGGTATACCAGATGCCAATCGACGAGCCACCGGAAAGAGCGGCCTCGATCCAGGAAGCCAAGGAGGCAACGCCTGCCATGACCGAACGCGGCATCCTCGACAGTTCTGCGCACGATCCGGCCACGCGGCCGGCAACCGGGACACCCTCGCTCCAGCCCTGCGGCTGAGCCGGCGAACGGGAAGGAGTCGGCACATGGCCGCCTCTCACAGTTTCGACCTGACCGGGCTCGTCGCGGCCATCGGCGACGCCGTGGTGATCTCCGACGCGGACGGACGGATCGTCGTCTGGAATCCGGCCGCGGAACGGATCTTCGGCTTCACGCAGGCCGAGGCGCTCGGTGAGAGCCTCGACCTCATCACCCCGGAGCGTCACCGTCGGCGCCACTGGGATGGCTACGCCAAGACCATGCGCACGGGGGAGACCCGCTACGGGACCACCCTGCTCAAGGTGCCGGCCCTGCACAAGGACGGCCGGTCCCTCTCCATCGCCTTCACCGTCGCGCTGCTGCACGACGCGGAAGGAGCCGTCACCGGCATCGCCGCGGTGATCCGCGACGAGACCGAACGCTTCCAAGAGGAGCGCGCCCTGCGCCGCCGCGTGGCGGAGCTGGAAGAAGCCCTGGGCACCCTCGTCTGCGCCTGACGGCGACGCCCGGGACACCGTTATTTTTCAGGAAATATTCCCGAGACCGATATTTCAGCCTTTGCAAGCAACGACGACCCGAAACGAAGTCAAAATAGGGAGAAAGCCGAGATGACCCAGCCGCTCGAAGGGATCAAGATCATCGATTTCACCCACGTCCAGGCGGGTCCTGCCTGCACCCAGCTGCTCGCGTGGTTCGGGGCGGACGTGATCAAGGTCGAGCGTCCGGGCGCCGGCGACGTGACGCGCAACCAGCTGCGCCATGTCGAGGATGCGGACGCCCTCTACTTCACCATGCTGAATTCCAACAAGCGTTCGCTCACCCTGGACACCAAGACCCCGCAGGGCAAGGAAGTCCTCGAGAAGCTGATCGCCGAATCCGACGTGATGGTCGAGAATTTCGGCCCCGGCGCCCTCGACCGCATGGGCTTCACCTGGGCCCGCATCCAGGAGCTGAACCCGGGCATGATCCTCGCCTCGGTGAAGGGCTTCTCCGACGGCCACCACTACGAGGACCTGAAGGTCTACGAGAACGTGGCGCAGTGCGCCGGCGGCGCCGCCTCCACCACCGGCTTCTGGGACGGCCCCCCCACCGTGTCGGCCGCCGCGCTCGGCGACTCCAACACCGGCATGCACCTGGCCATCGGCATCCTCACGGCGCTGCATGCCAAGAACAAGACCGGCAAGGGCCAGAAGGTCGCCGTGTCGATGCAGGATTCGGTGATCAACCTCTGCCGCGTGAAGCTGCGTGACCAGCAGCGCCTCGACGCCATCGGCTACCTCGAAGAATACCCGCAATACCCGCACGGCGAGTTCTCGGACGTGGTGCCGCGCGGCGGCAACGCGGGCGGCGGCGGCCAGCCGGGCTGGGTGCTGAAGTGCAAGGGCTGGCAGACCGACCCGAACGCCTACATCTACTTCACGATTCAGGGCCATGCCTGGGCCCCGATCTGCAAGGCGCTCAACAAGCCCGAGTGGATCGATGATCCGGCCTACAACACCCCCCGCGCCCGCCAGGACAAGATCTTCGAGATCTTCGCCTTCATCGAGGATTGGCTGGCCGACAAGACCAAGTTCGAGGCCGTCGACATCCTGCGCAAGTTCGACATCCCGTGCGCGCCGGTGCTGTCGATGAAGGAGATCGCCGCCGATCCGTCGCTGCGCGCCAGCGGCACCATCGTCGAGGTGCCGCATCCGAAGCTCGGCTCGTACCTGACCGTCGGCAGCCCGATCAAGTTCTCCGACATGAAGGTCGACATCAAGGCCTCGCCGCTGCTGGGCGAGCACACCGACGAGGTCCTCGCGGGCCTCGGCTACTCTCCCGAGCAGATCGCCGCGATGCACGAGGCCCGCGCGGTCTGACGGGTGATGCACGGCCTTCTCCGTCCAGGAAGGCCGTGCCGAATGGTCCGAACCGATCGGCACTACCGGTCGGCCATGACCCTCCCGGGACGGGGCACTGCCCCGGGAGCGCTTGACCGGGCTAGGCGCCCGGGTTTTTTCCTCCTCCGATGACTTGACCGGACCGACCCCGTCGGTCCGGTTTTTCCTTGTGTCGGCGCCCCGCGCTTTCTCCGCCTGGACGCCCCTCCCCTTCGCCTCGAAGCTGCGGTGCCCTGCCGGTGACGCGACTGGTGACCTCTCTTCTGCGCCGCCTCCTGCCGGGGCAGGCGCCCGTCAGCCTCCGCGAGCGCGCCCGCGCCGCCAGCGGCGCCCTGGCCGGCCTCCTCGCCACCGGCCTCGTCACCCGCGCCACGGTCGGAACGGGGGTGGAGTTGCCGCTGCTGATCGCGCCCATGGGCGCCTCGGCGGTGCTGCTCTTCGCCGTGCCGTCGAGTCCGCTGGCTCAGCCCTGGTCGATCATCGGCGGCAACCTCGTCGCCGCTCTGATCGGCGTCACGGCGGCCCTGCACATCGCCGACCCCCTCGTCGGCGCGGCGCTGGCCGGGGCCGGCGCCATCGCGGTGATGATGGGCTTACGCTGCCTGCATCCGCCGAGCGGCGCCGTGGCGCTCACCGCCGTGCTCGGCGGGCCGGCGATCCACGACCTCGGCTACGGCTTCGTGCTGTGGCCGGTCGGCGTCAACACGGCCCTGATCCTCGGCACGGCGATCCTGTTCAACAACCTGACCGGCCGCTCCTATCCGCATGTCGCGCAGGCCGCGCCCCTGGCTCCGGTGCCGGCAGGCCGCCTCGGCCTGACCTCGGCCGACATCGATGCCGCCTTGGAGGATTTCGATCAGGTGCTCGATATCGACCGTGGCGACCTGGAAGCGCTGCTGCGGCGCGCCCAGCTCAGTTCCCTGCTGCGCCGCTCCGGGCCGACCACCTGCGCCTCGCTCCTGACCCGCGACGTCGTCGCCATCGCTCCCGAGGCTCCCCTGCGGGAGGCTTTGACGCTGCTGCGGCGCCACCACATCAAGATGCTGCCGGTCACCGACGAGCGGGCGCGGGTGCTCGGCGTCCTGACCCAGACCGACCTGATGGACAAGGTGGAATGGGACGGGCGCGGTCCCCGCCTCGGTTTCGCCCGGCGCTGGCAGCTGACTTTGGGACGAGGCCGCGCCCCGCATGGCTGCGCCGCCGACGTGATGACCACCGAGGTCGAGAGCCTGCGCCCCGACATGTCGCTCGCGCAGGTCGCGGCGCGCATGGCGCAGAGCGGGCACCACCACCTGCCCGTGGTCGGGCCCGACGGGCGCCTCGTCGGCGTCGTGTCCCAGTCCAATCTCGTGGCCGCGCTGCTGACGGAAGCTTCGGCCGAGGTCGGGGCCAGCGAAGGCCGCTCCGCCGGCCTCGCCGCCTAATCGCCGTCCCCGCGTCGGCCCTCGGCGAACAAGAAGTCGACCGCCCGGGCGATCACATCCGGGTTGTAGGCATGCGGGCCGTCATACTCGACGTAAGTGAGGTCGTAGCCCGCTTCCCGCAGAAGGCGGGCATGGCGGCGGCCGCTGCGGTCGATCGGGATCTGCTCGTCGCGGGTGCCGTGGGACAGGAAGATCCGCGGGGCGCCCGCCTGGACCTGAACCGTGAGGAAGCCCGCCGACGAGACGATCATGTGCGTGACCCGGTCGCCGTTGGCGAGGCCCAGGGAGAGTGTGTAGCTGCCCCCATCCGAATGGCCGGCGAAGGCGAAGCGGGCGGGATCGAGCAGGAAGCGATCCGCGACCGCGGCGAGGGCCGTGTCGAGCCGCTCGCGATCCGGCCCGTTGCCGGCGATCACAAGGTCCCAGGTCGGAAACAGCGATTGCGGCGCGAGCAGCAGGAAGCCGCGCGCCTGCGCATGCCCCTCCAGCATCGGCAGGATTTTCTGGGCGCTGCCGCCGCCGCCGTGGAACAGCGTCACCAGGGGTGTCGGCCGGCGCGGATCGATGGCGGGCGGCACGACGAGCGTGGCATCGCGCTCCGGGAACAGGCCGAGTTCGTGGCGCCCGGGGGGCAGCGGCGGCTGCGTGGGCAGCCGGTGCCGGAAATCGAGGCGCCCCGCGAGATGGGGGTCGAGGGCGAGCGTCGGATCGAAGGCGGAAGAGGCCATGGAGATCCCCTTGGAAGGATCCTCCCTGCCCCCGGGGCCGAGGGCGGGGAGAACGCCGAACGAAAAAGGATCGCGGCACCCTCTCGGGCACCGCGATCCGGTTCAGGCAGGGAGGCGAGGCAGAGCCTGCCTCACTTCTTCTTCAGGGTGCTCTGCGGGTTGAGGCTGCCGATATTGCCGCTCTCGCTGCCGGCGGCCGGATCGATCACCGCGTTGATGAGGGTCGGCTTGCCGGAATCCATCGCCGCATCGACCGCCCGCTTCAGCTCGTCCGGCGTGGTGACGTTCACGCCGACGCCGCCGAAGGCTTCCATCATCTTGTCGTAGCGGGAATCCTTCACGAACACCGTGGTGCCGGGATCGCGGCCGGTCGGGTCGGTGTCGGTGCCGCGATAGATGCCGTTGTTGTTGAAGATCACGATGCAGACCGGCAGGTCGTAGCGGCAGATCGTTTCGACCTCCATGCCGGAGAAGCCGAAGGCCGAGTCGCCCTCGACCGCCAGCACCGGCTTGCCGGTCTCGACGGCGGCGGCGATGGCGAAGCCCATGCCGATGCCCATCACGCCCCAGGTGCCGACATCCAGGCGCTTGCGCGGCTGGTACATGTCGATGATGCCGCGGGCGAGATCGAGGGTGTTGGCGCCCTCGTTGACGAGGATGGCGTCGGGCCGCTCCTTGATGACGGTGCGCAGAGCGCCCAGCGCCGAGTGGAAGCACATCGGCGATGTGTTCTTCATCAGCTTCGGGGCCATCTTGGCGATGTTGGCCTCGCGCTTCGTGCGGATGGTCTCGAGCCAGTTCTGAGGCGCCCCCTTCCAATCCTTGCGGATCCCGTCGAGCAGCGCCTCGACGCAGGAGCCGATGTCACCCACCAGCGGGGCCGCGATCTCGACATTCGAGTCCATCTCGCGCGGTTCGATGTCGATCTGGATGAAGCGCTTGGAGCCCGGCTCGCCCCAGGTCTTGCCCTTGCCGTGGGAGAGCAGCCAGTTCAGGCGCGCGCCCACCAGCACGACGACGTCGGAATCCTTCAGCGCGGTGGAGCGCGCCGCGCCGGCCGAGAGCGGGTGGGTGTCGGGCAGGAGGCCCTTGGCCATGCTCATCGGCACGTAGGGGATGCCGCTCTCTTCGACCAGCGCGCGCACCGCCTCGTCGGCCTGGGCATAGGCCGCGCCCTTGCCGAGGATGATCAGCGGACGCTCGGCCGACTTCAGCAGATCGAGGGCACGGGCGACGGCGGCCGGGGCCGGAAGCTGGGCCGGAGCCGGATCGATCACCTTCACCAGCGAGCGGGCGCCGAGATCGGCGTCGATGACCTGCGAGAATAGCTTGGCGGGCAGGTCGAGATAGACGCCGCCGGGCCGGCCGGAGACGGCGGCGCGGATCGCACGCGCCACGCCGATGCCGATATCGGCGGCGTGCAGCACGCGGAAGGCGGCCTTGCACAGCGGCTTGGCGATGGCGAGCTGATCCATCTCCTCGTAGTCGCCCTGCTGCAGGTCGACGATCTCACGCTCGGAGGAGCCGGAGATCAGGATCATCGGGAAGCAGTTGGTGGTGGCGTTGGCCAGCGCGGTCAGGCCGTTGAGGAAGCCCGGCGCCGAGACGGTGAGGCAGATGCCCGGCTTCTTGGTGAGGAAGCCGGCGATCGCCGCCGCGTTGCCCGCATTCTGCTCGTGGCGGAAGGAGACGACGCGCAGGCCCTCGGCCTGGGCCATCCGGCCGAGATCGGTGATCGGGATGCCGGGCACGCCGTAGATCGTCTCGATGCCGTTCAGCTTGAGCGCGTCGATGACGAGGTGGAAGCCGTCCGTCAGCTCCGCCTCCTCGTGGGGCACCGCACCTGCGGTGATCGCGTCGATGTTCTGGGCCTGGACGGTCATGCGGCGTTCTCCCTTTTGTCTGGATTTTTCGTCGCGCGGGGCCTCTTCGGGCATTCCGCAATCTGCTTGGGAAGCGCTGGTCTCGAGCGCGTCGTCGTTTCGGACGAGCCGGCAGTCACCTGGTCGGATCGATGCCTGAGGGGGCCATCACCGCGTGTTCCGGCGGTCGATCCTATTGGCGTGGCTTTGGTATACCAAATACCAGAGAGGTGGTCAAACGAAACACGCAGGTTTCGTCCGCGTGTTTCCAATCTTCGAGCGGAATGATCTCAAGCGAGACGGACGGACTCGGCCTGCATGGCCTCGTAGCGTTCGGCTTCCGCCGCGAGATAGCGTCGGCGCAGGGGCTTCAGGACGAAGACCGCCAGGGCCGCCGCCACGATGTTGAGGCCGATGATGAGGCCGAACACCGCCGACCAGCCATAAGCCGCCGAGATGAGGCTGGCGAAGGGGACGAGGAAGGCCGCCGTTCCCTTGGCGGTGTAGAGCAGGCCGGCATTGCTGGCCGCGAACTTCGAGCCGAAGGTGTCGCCGCAGGTCGCCGGGAACAGCGAGTAGATCTCACCGAAGACCCCGAAATAGGTCGCCGTCGCAAGGATGAAGACATACGGGTTGCGCCCGTAGGCCAGCATCACGATGCAGGCGGTCGCGGCGACGGTGAAGGCGATGAACATCGTGTTCTCGCGACCGATATTGTCGGAGACCCAGCCGAAGAACGGCCGGCCGAACCCGTCGAAGATGCGGTCGAGGGAGATCGCGAAGGTGAGCGCCGCCATCTGCAGGCCGAACAGGCTGATCGGGACGTCCGCCACCTTGAAGTCGTGGGCGATCGGAGCGATCTGCGCCGCCGCCATCAGGCCGCCCGAGGCGACCATGACGAACATTCCATACATCACCCAGAAGACGGGGGTGCGCACGGCCTGACGCGGGGTGCGGTCGACCTTGGTCTGAGGCAGGCGCAGATTCTTGCGCTTGATCGGAACGGCCACCGACGGCTTGCGCAGCAGGAAGGACAGGAGGATCACGATGATGCCCTGTCCGAGGCCGAACACGAGGAAGGCCTGCTCATAGCCGCTCGACGCGATCATCTTGGCGATCGGGATCACGGTCACCGCAGCGCCCGCGCCGAAGCCCGCGGCGGTCGCGCCGGCAGCCAGGCCGCGGCGGTCCGGGAACCATTTCAGCGCGTTGCCGACGCAGGTGCCGTAGACCGAGCCGGCGCCGATGCCGCCGATGACGGCGGCGGCGTAGAGCAGGAAGAGCGAATCGGCGTGGGCGTTCAGCACCCAGGACAGGGCGATCATGACGCCGCCGAAGCAGACGACGATCCGCGGCCCGTACCGGTCCACGAACCAGGTCTCGATCGGAACGAGCCACGTCTCGGTGGCGACGAAGATCGTGAAGGCGAGCTGGATCGCCGCGCGTCCCCAATGGAACTTGGCGTCGATCGGATCGACGAAGAGCGTCCAGCCGTATTGGAGGTTGGCGATCATGGCCATGCAGAGCACGCCGAAGGCGAGCTGCCACCACTTGGCCGACGGCGCGTCCTGGCGCGCGCTCGGGCTCGGTTGGTGTTCCATCCCGGTGTTTCTCCCGTCTTTGTTATGGTCCCCTCGGCGCCGGATCATGCACAATGTCTCTTGGCACACAATATACCAGACGCAAAAAAACGCCGATGCCGTACTATTCTGCGTGGCATCAAGCCCCTCGGAACACGGGCTTCGAGGCGCGAGCGGTGGCTCCCGCAACCGGCGAACGGATAGCGGGCCGACACAAAACTTCTTTCGAGACAGTGATTTAGCACCCGCCTATGGAATTCCTGCGGCAACCCCTGTGCTCTCGTCGCCGGCCGGGAGCATCGGTGCCACGGTGTCATGGCCGGCGTGAGCAAGCCCGGCCGGAACACAACCTTTCGGACTCAAGCCGTGCCGTCGGGACGGCGTTGGCGGAAGCCTCGCCGCGACGAGCTGGACGGCTTCTCAAACGAATCAACGCGATGACGTCGCGCTCCCATCCTTGAAGCCTGCGAGGCCCGGCCGAACGACGACGCGCGCCGGGCGTCTCCGCCGCGGCGCGCGCTGCCTCGTTTCAGAGGGAGGCCGGGGATGCCCCCGGCCCGGGCAGCCTCAATGGGCCGTGGCCGGCTTCGGCTCCACCGGTACGGGCGCCTTGGTATAGGCCTGCCGCATCGGCTTGAGGACGAAGATCGCCATGAAGGCGGCGATGATGTTGAGCGCGGCAGCGGCCAGGAACACCGCGTGCCAGCTGCCCGTCATCGTGGTGAGGATGCTGGTATAGGGCACGATCAGCGCCGCCGTGCCCTTGGCGGTGTAGAGCAGGCCGGCATTGGTGGCGGCGTATTTCGAACCGAAGGTGTCGCCGCAGGTCGCCGGGAACAGCGAGTAGATCTCGCCCCAGGCGAAGAAGACGAGGCCGGTCAGGATCACGAACATGATCGGGTCCTGGCCGAACTGGCTGAGCAGATAGATGCCCACGCCCTCGATGCCGAAGGACAGGAACATCGTGTTCTCGCGGCCGATATGGTCCGAGATCCAACCGAAGAGCGGGCGCGTCACGCCGTTGAGCACCCGGTCGATGGTGGCGGCGAAGGTGAGCGCCGGCAGGGTGATGCCGAGCAGGCTGACGGGGACGTCGGCGATGTGGAAGTCCTTGGCGATGGGGCCGAGCTGGGCGGTCGCCATCAGGCCGCCGGCCGCCATCATCACGAACATGGCGTACATCACCCAGAAGATCGGGGTACGCACCATCTCACCGGGGGTGAAGTCGCGCTTGCTCTGGCTGACGCGGGCGATCTCCGGCACCTGGCCCTTCTTCGGCGCCACCAGGAACAGCGCGATCAGCATCACGATCAGGCCCTGGCCGAGGCCGAACCAGAGGAAGGCCGACTCGTAGCCGTAATGGTGGATCACGGCCTGGATCGGCACCACGGTCAGCGCCGAGCCGGCGCCGAAGCCCATGGCGGTGAGGCCGGCCGCGAGGCCGCGCCGGTCCGGGAACCACTTGAGCGAATTGCCGACGCAGGTGCCGTAGACCGCGCCGGCGCCGGTGCCACCGATGACGGCGCCGACATAGAGCAGGGTCAGCGAGTCGGCATAGGCGTTGATCACCCAGGCGAGACCGCACATCAGGCCGCCGGCCAGCGTCACCACCCGCGGACCGTATTTATCGACGAACCAGCCCTCGATCGGCACCAGCCAGGTCTCGGTGACGACGAAGAGGGTGAAGGCGACTTGGATCGCGGCACGGTCCCAGCCGTGCCGCTCCTGCATCGGATTGACGAAGAACGTCCAGCCGTACTGCATGTTGGCAATCATGCACATGCAGACGATGCCGAACAGCAATTGCAGCCATCGGTTTACCGGGCGCGCGGTCGCGAGGGTTGGGGACGAGGTCATGGGCGTCTCTCCATAGACAGCTCGATTGTTCGAGCTTTTTGATCGTCTTATCGCAAAGCACCTGCCGAAAAGGCGGAAACCGCAATATTATCAAGACAATTATGGAGACAACTTACGCAACTGCCGATGAAAGACGACAGCACTCTTCAAATAGAAGAACGTCACTCGGCAGTCTCGACGCCCCGGCGCCTTCGCGGCGGATCGCTCGCCAGCCAGTGCCAAGCATGCCAGCGCATTCGGGGCAGCCCTGCCGCGCGGGTTTCGGTGACGACCGGCGGTTTGATTGTGCAAGACCGACCGGGATGTCGGCACCATAATTCAAAAACCGGAATTGACAATAGGTATGTTGTATACCAACCTTCTTTCCAAGGCGGCCCCGGCCGAGAGGTACGCCGAGGGAGGAGCGCCGTGTTCGAGACGTTGCGCCGAAACCGGGACGCGTCGAGTGTCCAGACCATCCATCGCAATCGCTCGGTGGCGGAGGCCGCGCGGCTCCTCGCACAACCGGGAACCGGCGCCCTGGTCGTCATCGACGACGAGACCAACGGCACCGTGACGGGTCTGCTCACACAGCGCGACATCTTCCGCGCCGTGGCTGCCGAAGGCCCGGAAATCTACAATCGCTCGGTCTGGCTCATCACCGACAGCGATTTTCCGGCGGTCGACATCGGCGCCTCGGCCCAGGAACGCATGCAGACCTTCTGCGAGCGGAAGGTCGATCATATCGCCCTCATGGAATCCTGCCGCATCAGCGCGATCCTCAGTATCTGGGATTGTGCCGGCGAGGCGCGGGCGGCGAGCCCGACGTCCTGCCGCATCCGTGACGCGGCAGGACGTCGATAAGGCCATCGACAATCGTGCGTGAAGCTTGAAAGACTGAGATGGCTCCGAAAGGAGCAGGTATCACTCGACAAGCGTTGTGCAACGAACACCCCAGACAGGCCGCAAGAAAAACCCGAGGAAGGCGCCCGGCATGGAAAGCCCCGTGAAACATCTGACTGTCGTCGAATGCCCGATCGTCTTCCCCGGCGAGAATGAATTCGGCACGTCCAGCATCGATATGCTGCCCCGCCTCGGCATCGCCGGCGGGCTGGAGAGCCGCCACATCCGTGTTCTGGACGAGCGCATCATCGCGGTGTGCATCTGGCGCAGCTCGTTCTGCGCCAAGCTGTTCTTCGACGCCGCCTGGCACGAGCGGGCGGCCACCCTGTGGGGCGAGGCCTACCAGATCCGCTTCGAGGGGATCGAGAACGCCACCGCCGCCTGATTTCGCGTAAGGGGGGGGGG
>NZ_NKUI01000050.1 GCF_014845115.1 Methylorubrum zatmanii
CCAGCCTTCAGGTACAGGATTCCGTATCATTCGCCCCTGGGAGGCAAATGACGCGGGCGTCAATATGCTGTAGGTTAATTTGACTGGTCGCGGATGCGCCCTGGAAACCCAAACAAGTGGCGCATTCGTCGATGGTGACGAGCGGTGCCGGGCCTCTGTCATGGACGATGAACGCACCATTCGGACGGATGTGGAACTCGCGATCGCGGACGCCGAGTGGCGCCACGAGGTGGCGGAGGCCTTGGGCCGCCAGATCGACGACGGAGAGCTGATCCTGCCCGCTTACAGGGGCGAGGCGGGGACCACCCTGCGCCGCGCCTTCGAGGAGCGTCAGCGGGCCTTCCAGGCGTGGCGCGCCGCCCGCGGTGTTCCCTGACCTCGATTCCGAAATCTTTCGATGGTGAGAGCCTGCACGGCCAGGACTATCAGCGGCCGTGCTCATCGCGCGGCGGTGCGGCTGTTGACCGATCATCTTTTGGCCGCTCGTCCTCCCGACCCGATGCGCGGACACGGCGGCCAACTTCGAACAGCGCCATCTGAAGCAGCGTCCGTTGTCGGAACGTGCCGACGGACTCCAATTTTGCCTCCGCTTCACGCAGAAGCCGCTCGATTTCACGAAGTTCGTCGAGGTCGTTCGGCATAGTAGCTGCCCTACCGTGCGCTCATTAAATAGAAGGGGAGCGACGCGCGGCTAGACGACGCCCGACGAATGGCACGATGGTTTGTAAGGCCGCAGCCTCAGGAGGTTGTGCCGCTTCACGCCAACCATATTTGGCGCTTTTTCTTGCTCATGATCGATAAACCTTATTTAAATCGTTTATCATAAGAGCCCGGTGTCGAGACCATCATCGACGAAGAGTAAATTTTATTTACCGGCAAGAGCCTTCGGCGCATTGAGCAGACCTTGCCGACGCGAATAACGGATTCGACCGTACAACGTAAAGTGACGGCTGTCGCGACGGGTCGATGCCTCGTGGGGCGAGAAAGCGCGAGGGGTGAGCCGAAGGCCTGCATCCGAGCCTTGCGCCAAAAGAACAAAACAGGTACAAAATCCAGCGACGGCGGCGGATTGAGCGCCGTGCCCCTCCCATGCATAAGGATGCCGAGCGATGGCCCAGCCTGCGCTGAAGATGGTGGAATCCTCGACAATGGCAGCAGCGGACAAGGACAAGTCGAAGGCGATCGAGGCTGCGCTGACGCAGATCGAGCGGGCCTTCGGCAAAGGCTCGATCATGCGCCTCGGCAAAGCCGACAAGGTGCAGGAGGTCGAGACCGTCTCGACCGGCTCGCTGGGCCTCGACATCGCGCTCGGCGTCGGCGGCTTGCCGCGCGGCCGGGTGATCGAGATCTACGGCCCCGAATCCTCGGGCAAGACCACCCTGGCGCTTCACACGATCGCCGAGGCCCAGAAGAAAGGCGGCGTCTGCGCCTTCGTCGACGCGGAGCATGCTCTCGATCCGGTCTATGCGCGCAAGCTCGGCGTCAACCTCGACGACCTGCTGATCTCGCAGCCCGATACCGGCGAGCAGGCGCTCGAGATCACCGATACGCTGGTGCGCTCCGGCGCCATCGACGTGCTGGTGGTCGATTCGGTCGCCGCGCTGACGCCCCGCGCAGAGATCGAGGGTGAGATGGGCGAGAGCCAGCCAGGCCTCCAGGCCCGTCTGATGAGTCAGGCCCTGCGCAAGCTCACCGGTTCGATCTCGCGCTCGAACTGCATGGTGATCTTCATCAACCAGATCCGCATGAAGATCGGGGTGATGTACGGCTCGCCCGAGACCACGACCGGCGGCAACGCGCTGAAGTTCTACGCCTCCGTGCGCCTCGACATCCGCCGCGTCTCGACGATCAAGGACCGCGACGAGGCCATCGGCAACAACGTCCGCGTCAAGGTCGTCAAGAACAAGGTCGCGCCGCCCTTCAAGCAGGTCGAGTTCGACATCATGTTCGGCGAGGGCGTCTCGAAGGTCGGCGAGTTGGTCGATCTCGGTGTGAAGGCCGGCATCGTCGAGAAGTCGGGCGCGTGGTTCTCCTACGACAGCCAGCGCCTCGGTCAGGGGCGCGAGAACGCCAAGGGCTTCCTGCGCGACAATCCCGATATCGCGGCCAAGATCGAGGCTTCGATCCGCCAGAATTCCGGGCTCGTCGCCGACCGCATCCTCGAGAACGCCAAGCCGACCGCCGAGGATCTGGACGAGGGCGAGGCGTAAGCCTCCCCGCTCCGCACACACGAAAGAGCCCGCCGCGAGCGATCGCAGCGGGCTTTTTCTTGGCTGAAGACCGGAAATCAGGCCGGATGCTGGGCGTCGAACTCGGCCGCGAACCGGGCGCCGGGCCGGTCCATGCAGCGATCCACCCAGGCATCGATCTCCGGCACACCGGGTTTGCCGAACCAGGCATAGGGTGAGTGCAGCAGCA
Organism: Methylorubrum zatmanii; assembly: GCF_014845115.1. GTDB lineage: Bacteria > Pseudomonadota > Alphaproteobacteria > Rhizobiales > Beijerinckiaceae > Methylobacterium > Methylobacterium zatmanii. The sequence continues at coordinate 2,419 of NZ_NKUI01000050.1, forward strand.
GATCGGCCGCGGTGAAGCGGTCGCCGAGCAGGTATGGCTTGTCCCTCAGGGTCTCGGCGAGCCGGGCCTTGACCTCGGCGCCGGTGCGGAAGGTCCGGGCCAGGGCGGGGTGGTCGATCCCCACCGCCTCGAAGGTCAGGACCGGCTCGACGACACCGGCATACCATGCGAGCCAGCCGAGATAGGCGCCGCGCTGCGGGTGGCCGGCCGGGATGGCGAGCCCCGCCTTCGGGAACAACTCGGCGAGATATTGGATGATCGCGCTCGATTCCCGCACGAGCACGCCGTCATGGTCGATGAGCGGCACCTTGCCGTCGGGATGGGGATTGCGCGGATCGCGGCGGCCCGATCCGTCCATGCGCGGGATCGACACGACCTCAATGGTCACGTCGTCGAGGGCATCGAGGTCCTTGAGCAGCGCGACGATGCGGGTCGAGCGGCTCCGGGGGGAGTGGAACAGGGTGATCATCGGGGGCCTCCTGCTGGCGGGTTGGCGGGAGACGGTATAGCCAAGCTCACCTGCCAGTTTCCGTCAGTTGGGCGATGGCGCGGACCGACCGACTCTTCCGTCTGCTGCACACCATGCGGATGCTGCCCCAGCCGGCCACGGCAGCGCGGCTCGCCGCGGAGACCGGCGTGTCGCTGCGCTCCCTCTATCGCGACATCGACAGTCTGCGGGCCGCCGGAGCCCGGATCGAGGGCGAGCGCGGCTACGGCTACCGGCTGATCGAGGACGTCGCGCTGCCGCCGCAGAGCTTCGACCGGCTTGAGATCGAGGCGCTGGTGCTGGGGCTCGCGGAAGTTCGCCACATGGGCGACCCGGCCCTGGCCGAGGCGGCGGCTTCCGTCCTGGCCAAGGTCGCCGCGACCCTGCCGGACCGCGCCGAACAGCACCTGCTCCACGCCGTCTCCCTGGTCCACCGGTTCGACCGGCGCTTCCCCACGATTCCCGACATGGAGACCATCCGGGCCGGGTGCTGGCGCGAGGAGGCGCTCGCCCTTCGCTACGCCGACAAGGACGACACGGTGACCGAGCGGACCATCCTGCCGCTCTCCATCGTCTATCTCGACAACAAGATGACGCTGCTGGCGTGGTGCTGCCTGCGCGAGGCCTACCGCATGTTCCGCCTGGATCGCATCCGCGAGGTACGGGCGACCGGCACCAGCTTCAGGCCGCGCCGCGTCGCACTGCTGCGCAGCTACCTCGCCGAATTGAGGGCCGGCCGGCGGGGACCGGAGCCAGTCGGCCCTGCGCATGACAAGCCGACGTGACTCGCACAGCTTCGGCCCGTATGAGGGCGCGAGACTTGTGCCGTGCTGTCCTCAGCCGGCCCCCCGACGCGACTTGATTTCCGAGCCTATCCGATGAGCGGCGTCAACGAGATCCGATCGACCTTCCTGGATTACTTCCGGGATGCCGGGCACGCGGTGGTGCCTTCGTCCTCGCTGGTTCCGAAGAACGACCCGACCTTGATGTTCACGAACGCCGGCATGGTGCAGTTCAAGAACGTCTTCACCGGGGTCGAGAAGCGTCCCTACGTCAAGGCGACCTCGTCGCAGAAATGCGTCCGCGCCGGCGGCAAGCACAACGACCTCGACAATGTCGGCTACACCGCCCGGCATCACACCTTCTTCGAGATGCTCGGCAATTTCTCCTTCGGCGACTACTTCAAGGCCGATGCGATCGAACTGGCCTGGAGGCTGATCACCAAGGAATTCGGGCTGACGCCCGAGCGCCTGCTGGTGACGGTCTACGCCGATGACGACGAGGCCGCCGGCCTGTGGAAGAAGATCGCCGGCTTCGGCGACGACAAGATCATCCGGATCGGCACCTCCGACAATTTCTGGCAGATGGGCGATACCGGCCCCTGCGGCCCATGCTCGGAGATCTTCATCGACCAGGGCCCGACGCTGGCCGGCGGCCCGCCCGGCTCTCCCGACGAGGACGGCGACCGCTTCCTCGAATTCTGGAACCTCGTGTTCATGCAATACGAGCAGGTCGAGCCGGGGGTGCGCAATCCGCTGCCCCGGCCCTCGATCGATACCGGCATGGGCCTGGAGCGGATGGCGGCCATCCTCCAGGGTGTCCACTCGAACTACGACACCGACCTGTTCCGCGCGCTGATCGATGCGGTGGCCCACGCCGTCTCCCGTGCCCCGACGCTGGAGACGCGGGCCTCCTACCGCGTCATCGCCGACCATCTGCGCTCGACCTCGTTCCTGATCGCCGACGGCGTGCTGCCGTCCAACGAGGGCCGCGGCTACGTGCTGCGGCGGATCATGCGCCGGGCCATGCGCCACCTCGAACTGCTCGGCGCCCGCGATCCGGTGATGTACCGCCTCGTTCCCGCGCTGGTACGGGAGATGGGTCAGGCCTTCCCCGAGCTGGTGCGCAGCGAGGCGCTGATCTCCGAGACCCTGCGGCTGGAGGAGGGGCGCTTCCGCAAGACCCTGGAGCGCGGGCTGGCCATCCTCGATACGGAGAGCCGCGACCTGAGCGCCGGCCAGAACCTCTCCGGCGAGACCGCCTTCACCCTCTACGACACCTACGGCTTCCCCCTCGACCTGACCCAGGACGCGCTGAAGGCGCGCGGCATCGGCGTCGATACCGCCGCTTTCGACGCGGCGATGCAGCGCCAGAAGCAGGCGGCGCGGGCCGCGTGGCAGGGCTCGGGCGAGGCCGCCACCGAGACGGTCTGGTTCGGCATCAAGGAGCGCACCGGCGCCACGGAATTCTTGGGCTACGAGACCGAGGCTGCGGAAGCCGTGGTCGGCGCGGCCCTGCGCGAGGGCGGTGAGGTCGAGGCCCTGAAGAGCGGCGAGAGCGGCCTCATCGTCGTCAACCAGACCCCGTTCTACGGCGAGTCCGGCGGTCAGGTCGGCGATACCGGCACGATCAGCGGTCCCGGTCTCAAGGCGCGGGTGACGAACACCGAGAAGAAGCTCGGCGACCTGTTCGTGCATCACGTCACCGTCGAGGAGGGCACGCTTGCCGTCGGCGCCGCCGTGGAGATGAAGGTCGATCACGCCCGCCGCGCCGCGATCCGCGCCAACCACTCGGCGACGCACCTCCTGCACGAGGCGCTGCGGCAGGTGCTCGGCGATCACGTGGCGCAGAAGGGGTCGCTGGTGGCGCCCGAGCGTCTGCGCTTCGACATCAGCCATCCGAAGCCCATCGACGAGGCGGAGCTGAACCGCGTCGAGGAGATCGCCAACGCCGTCCTGCTGCAGAACGCGCCGGTCGTCACCAAGCTGATGGCGGTGGACGAGGCGATCGAGTCCGGCGCCCGCGCCCTGTTCGGCGAGAAGTACGGGGACGAGGTCCGCGTCGTCTCCATGGGCCGCCCCGTCGATGACGAGGGCCGCGAGGTCGAGGGCGGACGCCTGCCGAACTTCTCGATCGAGCTGTGCGGCGGCACCCACGTGTCGCATCTGGGTGAGATCGGCCAGATCACCGTGCTCGGCGAGAGCGCGGTCGGCGCCGGCGTGCGCCGCATCGAAGCGATGACCGGCAACGCCGCCCGCCGCCACCGCGCCACCGAGAGCCGCACGCTGAGCCAGCTCGCCGGACTGCTCAAGGCTCCGGTCGCGGACGTGCCGGACCGCCTCGCCGCTCTGATCGAGGAGCGCCGCCGGCTGGAGAAGGAGCTGACCGACGCGCGGAAAAAGATCGCCATGGGCGGCGCTGCCGGCGGCGGCGACGAGGCCCGCGAGGTCAACGGCGTGAAGCTGATGGCCCGAGTGGTCGAGGGCGTGGAGATGCGCGACCTCAAGGGTCTCGCCGACGAGGGCAAGAGCCGCCTCGGCTCGGGCATCGTCGCCATCGTCGGCGTGGCCCCCGACGGCAAGGCCGGGCTCGTGGTCGGCGTCACCGAGGATCTGACGGAGCGCTACGACGCGGTCGGCCTCGTGCGGGCCGGCGCCGGCCATCTCGGCGGCAAGGGCGGCGGCGGGCGGCGTGACATGGCCCAAGCCGGCGGCCCGAACGGCGCCGGCGCCGAGGCGGCGCTGGCGGCGATCACCGAGGCGCTCGCCGCCGCCTGAGGCTAGGCGCCGCCGGCGTGAAAGCCGGTTGAGAAAAATGTCGGCGCTCACGGAACGGTGAGGCGGGCCGCGACTTTGTAGGCCGCGATCCCCTCCCTTCTTCGGCCGAACGTTCCTTATCGCGCCCCGGCACCGGTGCCGTGCCGCCGGCGGACGGAAGGCCAACCGCCTGTGACCCGATGAAACTCTTCCGCTGCCAATCCTGCGACAACGTCCTGTATTTCGAGAACCGCAGCTGCGGGCGCTGCGGCCATCGGCTCGCCTACCTGCCGCAGCTCGGGCGGATCTCGGCCCTGGAGCCCACGGGCAGCAACAATGCCTGGACGCCGCTGGCGGCGCCGGACCGGCCGAGCTTCTTGTGCACCAATGCCGAGCACGACACCTGCAACTGGCTGGTGCCGCCCGGAACGACCGACGCCTTCTGCCTCGCCTGTCGCCATAACGGCATCGTGCCGGATGTGAGCGACCCGGTGAATCTGCACCGCTGGCGGGAGATGGAGCACGCCAAGCACCGGCTGTTCTACACGCTGCTGCGCTGGAACCTGCCGCTCAAGACCCGCGCCGAGGATCCCGAGCACGGCCTGATCTTCAACTTCCTGGCCGACCCGCCCGATGCCAGCGCGCCGAAGGTGATGACCGGACACGAGAACGGCATCATCACCATCGCGCTCATCGAGGCCGATCCCGCCGAGCGTGAGAAGCGCCGCACCTCCATGGGCGAACCTTACCGCACCCTGCTCGGCCATTTCCGCCACGAGGTCGGCCACCATTACTGGGACATCCTGGTGCGCGACGCCGGCAAGCTGGAGCCGTGCCGGGCGATGTTCGGCGACGATTCTCAGGATTACGGCGAAGCGCTGCAGCGCCACTACGATCAGGGGCCGCCGCCGAATTGGCAGGAGAACTTCGTCTCGGCCTACGCCACCACCCACCCCTGGGAGGATTTCGCCGAGACCTGGGCACATTACCTGCACATCGTCGATACGCTGGAGATGGCCAGCGCCTTCGGGATGCAGGTGAAGCCGAAGGCCGACGTCCAGGGCGAACTGGCCGCGCATGTCGATTTCGACCCCTATCAGGCCGAGACCATCGAGCAGATCGTCGATGCGTGGCTGCCCTTCGTCTTCGCCATGAACAGCGTCAGCCGAGCCATGGGCGAGGGCGACCTCTACCCCTTCGTGCTCGCGCCGGCGGTGGTGAGGAAGCTCGGCTTCATGCACGACCTCGTGCACGGCCGGGTGTAGGAAGCACGTCGGTGTCGGCGGGGCCGGGTCAGGCCCGGCCCGCATCCGCCGAAAGCATGGCAGGATCGATCCCGATCGCCTTGAGCACCTGATCGTACTTGGTGCCGAGGCCCGGATCGAAGATCAGCTCCGGGTCGGCCGGGCAGTTGAGCCAGCCGTTGGCGAGGATCTCGTTCTCGAGCTGGCCCGCCTGCCACCCGGCATAGCCGAGCGCCAGCACGGCGTTCGAGGGGCCCCGCCCGTCGGCGATGGCGCGCAGGATCTCGACCGTGGCGGTCAGGCAGACGCCCTCGTCGATCTGCAGCGTCGATTGATCGATGTGGAAGTCGGCGGTGTGCAGCACGAAGCCGCGCTTCGCATCCACCGGCCCGCCCATCAGCACCTGCATGTGGCCGACACGCTCGCGCAGGCGGATCGCATCGTCCTCGCTGGCGATGTCGAGCTGGATCAGCAGGTCCGGCATGCTGAGATCGGTCAGCGGCTTGTTGACGATGATGCCCATCGCCCCGTCCGCCGAATGGGCGCAGAGATAGATCACCGAGCGGGCGAAGCGCTCGTCACCGATGCCCGGCATGGCCACGAGGAATTGGCCGTCGAGATAGGCCGGATCTCTGAGCGAGGGGGTGGGTCTCTGCATGGGCCTGTGCTGAGTGAGCCTCACGACATGCGGGCCATCCCGTCTGTCCGCGAGAAGGAAAGCCCGTCGCCGGGCGTTCTGCACAGCACTCTAATCGCCCTGCAGGCATTGATCCATAAGCCAAAGCCGCGCGTCGGGCGAGCCTGCCTCGACAGGGGCCCTGGGCGAGGCTAACGGTTCAGCGCACATGCGAGGAGACCACGGATGACGATACAGGTCGGCGATCACCTGCCCCAGGTCACCTTCCGGATAGGCGGGCCGGACGGTCCCCAGGCCCGGACCACCGATGACGTGTTCAAGGGCCGGCGGGTCGTACTGATCGGGGTGCCGGGCGCCTTCACGCCGGCCTGCCACCGCAACCACCTGCCGGGCTTCGTCGCCAAGCGCGACGAGATCCTAGCCCGCGGCGTCGATGCGATCGCCGTGACCTCGGTCAACGACATCTTCGTGCTCAATGCGTGGCAGCAGCAGAGCGGGGCCGAGGGCATCGAGTTCCTGGCCGATGGCAATGCCGAGTTCGCCAAGGCAATCGGCCTCGAGATGGACGGCTCCGGTTTCGGCCTCGGGCCGCGCTCCCAACGCTATTCCATGCTCGTTGAGGACGGCGTGGTGCGGCTGCTCAATGTCGAGGATTCGCCGTCCAAGGCGGAGATCTCCGGCGCCGAGGCCCTGCTCAAGGTCCTCTGACCGTCCTTTTACGACCCTCCCTCGCAAGGGGAGGGTCGAAGCGGGGTTCTACCCCTCCCAGCCGTAATCCCGCGCATCCGTCGCTTTGCGATGGAAGCTGAGCCGCCGGTCGTATTCGAGGGGATCCTTCGGCTGCACCAGGGCGCCCGGCGGCACGTTCAGCCAATCGACGAGACGGGTCAGCATGAAGCGCATGGCCGCGCCCCGCGCCAGCACCGGCAGCGCGGCGATCTCGGCGGGCTCCAGCTTCCGCACCGCGTCGTAGCCCGCGATCATCGCCCCCGCCTTGTTCCGGTGGAAGGTGCCGTCGGCATCGAAGCACCACGCGTTGAGGCTGATCGCCAGATCGTAGGCGAAGGCGTCGGTGCAGGCGAAGTAGAAGTCGATCAGGCCCGACACCGCGTCGCCGATGAAGAAGACGTTGTCGGTGAACAGGTCGGCATGGATCACGCCGGAGGGCAGGCCCTGCGGCCATGCGGCTTCGAGGAGATCGAGGTCGGCGCGGGTGCGCGCCGCCAGCCCGGGCGCCACCGTATCGGCCTGCGCCTCCGCCTGGGCGAAGAGCGGGCGCCAGGCGGCGACGGACAGGTTGTTCTCCCGCACCATCGGGAAGTCGCGGCCGGCGGCGTGCAGCCCGGCGAGGGCGGCGCCGAGGGCGCGGCAATGCTCCGCGCTGGGATGGCTGAGGGACACCCCCTTCAGGAAGGTCACGATCGCCGCCGGGCGGCCGCAGAGGCGCCCGAGCGCCGTGCCGGCGCGGTTCCGCACCGGCAGCGGGCAGGCGAGACCCGCGCGCGCCAGATGTCCCATCAGGTTGATGAAGAACGGCAGGTCCGCCTCGCTGACCCGCTTCTCGTAGAGGGTGAGGATGTAGGTGCCGGTGCCGGTCTGCAGGAAGAAGTTCGAGTTCTCGACGCCCTCCGCGATCCCCTTGTAGGAGACCAGTTCGCCGAGGTCGTACTCGCTGAGGAAGGCGCGCAGCGCCTCGTCGGAAACGTCGGTGTAGACCGCCACGGATGCCGCTTCGTCGGTTCGCGCAAGAGAAAGGGGCGCCGGTGGCGCCCCTGGGATCGTTCGGGCCGCCTCGAAGCGGCCGGCGCAGACCGCCCTACTCGGCGGCCTCGCTGCGCAGCTCGCGCGGCAGCGGGAAGGACATGTCCTCGACGGTGACCGAGACCTGATCCACCGTCACGTCGAAATGCGCGGCGAAGGCGTCGATGATCTCCTCCACCAGCACCTCCGGCGCGGAGGCACCGGCGGTGAGGCCGAGGCGGCGCACATCCTTGAACGCCTCCCAGTCGATCTCTTCGGCGCGCAGCACGAGGCGGGTGATCGGGCAACCGGCGCGCTCCGCCACTTCGCGCAGGCGCTGCGAGTTCGAGGAATTCGACGAGCCGACCACGATCAGCGCATCGACCCGCGGCGCGACCTCCTTCACCGCCTCCTGGCGGTTGGTGGTGGCGTAGCAGATGTCGTCCTTGTGCGGGCCGTGGATGCCCGCGAACTTCGCCTTCAGCGCCTCGACGATGTGCTTGGTGTCGTCGATCGACAGGGTCGTCTGCGTCACCCAGGCGAGTTCCTGATCGGCCGGCGGGGTGAGCGCGTCGATCTGGTCGATGTCCTCGACCAGGGTGATCGAGCCCTTGGGCAGCTGGCCCATGGTCCCGACTACTTCCGGGTGGCCGGAATGGCCGACGAGGAGGACGTGGCGCCCGCGCTTGTGATGGATCTCGGCCTCGCGGTGGACCTTGGTCACCAGCGGGCAGGTCGCGTCGATGGTGGTGAGGCCGCGGGCATCGGCGTTCTGCGGCACGGTCTTGGCGACGCCGTGGGCGGAGAAGATGACCGGCGCGCCGCTATCGGGCACCTCGTCCAGCTCGCGCACGAATACGGCGCCCTTCCGCTTCAGCGTCTCGACCACGTATTTGTTGTGGACGATCTCGTGGCGCACGTAGACCGGCGCTCCGTAGATCGCGAGGGCGCGCTCCACCACGTCGATGGCACGGACGACACCCGCGCAGAAGCCGCGGGGGGCGCAGAGCAGGATTTCCAGTGGCGGCTTTTCGCCCGTCACGGCCGGCTGCGGGACCCGGTTCGGGTCGGCGGTCAGGTTGATGGTGTCGGCGCTCATGATCCGGCGGATGTGGAGAGGGATGGCCGGGTCTGTCAACTGCGGCCAGCCCGAAAGCCGCAACAGGTTTGAACCTGTCCTTACACGCCAGATAGCACATTCGGCGCGCTGCGTGACCCCCACCATCTGTTCAAGCGTCCGACGCAGGGCTCGGTGTGGCCTCGACGCCCCTTGGCCGAGGCCGACGCCGTGATCGGTCAAGTGGCCTGCCGAGTAACCGGCCATGTGACGAACGACACGCGAATCACCCTCGCGATGACGGGACTGGCGGGCTAAGGGGAGGCCATCCCCTTCACGGAACCAGCGAGGCATCGGGCTTTCATGGCGAGTGCCGCGGACCACGCAAGCTTTCTGCCGCCGGTGCTGACCTTCCTGTCGGCGGCAGTGATCGGCGTGCCGCTCGTGCGGTTGCTCGGCCAGAGCGCGGTGCTCGGCTATCTCGTCGCGGGCGTGGTGATCGGCCCGGCGGGCTTCTCCCTGATCGCCGAGCCGGAGACCGCCGCGAGCGTCGCCGAGATCGGCGTGGTGCTGCTGCTCTTCATCGTCGGTCTCGAACTGGAGATTTCCCGGCTGGTCTCGATGCGGCGGGACATCTTCGGCCTCGGCACCGCCCAGCTCGCCCTCTGCGCCCTGGTGATCGCGGGCGCGGCCTTCGCCTACGGCCTGACGCCGGCCGCCGCGGGGGTGGTCGGCATCGCCATCGCGCTTTCGGCCACCGCCGTGGCCCTGCAGCTACTGGAGGAGCGGGGCGACCTCGGCAGCGCCTATGGCGGACGCTCCTTCGCCGTGCTCCTGTTTCAGGACATCTCGGTGGTGGCGATCCTGGCGCTGCTGCCGCTGCTGGCCTCGGCCGGGGCTACGCCGAAAGACGGCTGGCTCGACGAGGGCCTCCGCTCCACCGCGCGCGCCGGGGTGGCGGTGATCGGCGTGGTGGTCGTCGGGCGCTACGGCCTCAATCCGTTCTTCCGCCTGCTCGCGGCGGCGGGCGGGCGCGAGGTGATGACCGCGGCCGCGCTCCTCGTCGTGCTCGGCACCGCCCTCGTCATGGAGAAGGCCGGGCTGTCCATGGCCATGGGCGCCTTCCTCGCGGGCGTGATGCTGGCCGAGTCGAATTTCCGCCACCAGCTGGAGGCCGACATCGAGCCATTCCGCGGCATGCTGCTCGGTCTGTTCTTCATGAGTGTCGGCATGTCGATCGACGGCGGGTTGCTCACCAACCACTGGGCGGTCCTCATCGCCACGACGGTGGCGGCGATCGCGGTCAAGATCGCGCTGATCGCCGGGCTGTTCCGCCTGTTCGGCTCGCCCTGGCTCGATGCCCTGCGCGGCGCGGCGGTGCTGGCGCCGGCAGGCGAATTCGCCTTCGTGATCCTGCCGGCGGCCGGCGACCTGCACATCCTCGGCTCGGACGTGACCCGCTTCTGCGTGGCGCTCGCCGCCCTGACCATGCTGGTGGGGCCCATCGCCGCCAAGGGGCTCGATTCCGTGATCGCCCGGCGCCCGAAAGGAGCCGAGCCGCCCTCCGACGTGGGCGAGGCGCTCGAATCCGGCGAGACCCGGGTGCTGGTGGTCGGCTTCGGCCGCTTCGGCCAGATCCTGGCGCAGGTGCTGCTGGCGGAGGGCATCAACATCACCGTCATCGACAAGGACGTCGAGCAGATCCGCGCCGCGACGAGTTTCGGCTTCCGCATCTATTACGGCGACGGCACCCGGCTCGACGTGCTGCGCGCCTCCGGTCTCGCCAAGGCGGAGCTGATCTGCGTCTGCATCGACGACCCGCAGGCGGCCCTGAAGATCGTCGACATCGTCCACGAAGAATTCCCGAACGTGCGCAGCTACGTGCGGGCCTACGACCGGACCCATGCCATCGAGCTGATGCACCGGGACGTGGACTTCCAGCTCCGCGAGACCGTCGAATCCGCCCTCGGCTTCGGCCGCGCCACCCTGGAAGGCCTGGGCCTTCCCGCCGAGGCGGCGGCCCGCCGGGTCGAGGATGTGCGCAAGCGCGACGTCGCCCGGCTGGTGCTGCAGCAGGCCGGCGCGATGCCGGACGGCAGCGGCTGGCTGCGCGGCGCGCCGGAGGTGCGGCCGGAGCCGCTCACGGCCCCGAAGAGCCCCTCGCGGGCGCTCAGCGCCGAGACGCGCGGCCTGATCGAGTCGCAGCCCCATGAATCGGCCGCCCGCGCCCTCGAACCCGAGGACGCCGAGCCGGATGCCTGAGGCCCGCTCCGGCGGAAGGGCCGGCGAGGCGGCGAGCGCGGCGCGCTTCGTCTCGGGTTCGATCCTGCGCCACGTCCTGGTGATGAGCGCCACCGGCTCGGTCGGGCTGGTGGCGATCTTCGCCGTCGATCTCCTGTCCCTGTTCTACGTCTCGAAGCTCGCCGATCCGGCCCTCACCGCCGCCGTCGGCTTCGCCTCGATCGTCCAGTTCTTCGCCGTCGCGATCAATATCGGCCTGATGATCGCGGCCGGCGCCCTGGTGTCCCGGACAATCGGCGCGGGCGATCCCCTGGGCGCCCGCCGGATCGCCACCTCCATCACCGTCCACGGCCTCATCGCCGCCGGCCTGCTCGCCGCGCTGCTCCTCGCTCTGCTCGACCCGCTGCTGGGAGCGATCGGCGCCGAGGGGCACACCCTGGAGGTGGCCAAGCGCTATCTCTGGATCAGCCTGCCCTCGAACCTGCTGCTGGGGCCCGGCATGCTGTTCACCGGCCTGTTGCGAGCGGTCGGCGCGGCTCGGGAGGCGATGTTTGTGACCCTCGGCGGCGCCGTCGTCACCATCTTCGTCGATCCGCTGCTGATCTTCGGGTTCGGCCTCGGCGTCGACGGCGCGGCCCTGGCGGTCTGCATCGCCCGCGTGACCTTCATCGCCGTCGGCTGGGCGGGGGTGCGGCGCTACCGGCTGCTGCAGGCGCCGAGCCTCGGGGCCATCCTCGGCGACCTGCCCCTGGTGGTGCGCATCGCCCTGCCCGCCGTGCTCACCAACCTCGCGCCCTCCGTCGCCCGCGCCTTCGTGGCGCATGCCCTGTCCGGTTTCGGCCCTCCGGCGATCGCCGGCAACGTCGTGATCGACCGCCTCGCACCGGTCGCCTTCTGCGGGCTGTTCGCGATGTCCGGCTCGATCGGTCCGATCCTCGGCCAGAACTGGGGCGCCGGACGCTTCGACCGGATGCGGGCGGTGCTGCGCGGCGGCGCACTGGTGACGGCGGTCTACGTTCTGACGGTCTGGCTGCTGCTCGTGCTCGCCCGCCATCCGCTCGCAGGGGCCTTCGAGCTCGATGGCGTGGCGGCCGAGTTGTTCGTGTTCTTCTGCCTCGTGAGCGGGCCGGTCTGGTTCTTCAACGGCCTCCTGTTTCTCTCCAATGCCTCGTTCAACAATCTCGGCTTTCCCTTCGTCTCCACCCTGCTCAACTGGGGCCGGGCCACGCTCGGCACGATCCCGCCGGCGCTGGCGGGAGCGGCCTGGTACGGCCCGGAGGGGGTGATCGCCGGAACGGGCATCGGCTCCATCGCCTTCGGCCTGACCGGGCTCACCCTCGCCTTCCGCGCCGTCGGACGGCTGGAGCGGGGCGTGCCGCCCGAGGCGAAGCCGGTCCTCGACGGATCGGCGGCCGACGAAGCGGTGCAGGCGGCCCCGTCGAGCGGCATGTCGCTGCAAGGGAATGCTCTCGATAGCGCCCGGTGACGATCCGCAGGAACTTCCGGAGAAATCGGTTGGTAGCCGGGCTTTCGGCTGGCCAGGTCGGCGCCGATGCGACACACTCACCGTTTGAGGCCGTTCCGGCGAGCCTCCGGGTGTGAGCGTCGACGGTCCACCGGGACGCGCCGTCCGGGACGGGGATTGGGGCACGTCATGCAGCCGTTGTCATGACGAGGCCCGGAAGCGTCCGGCATCCGGAAACGATGCTGTTCGCGCGAGGCGCCCGGCCATGTACACCATGTTCGACATCCTGCAGGGCCAGGGGGACGCGAGCGTGCGCGCGTTCGGGCAGCAATTCGGTCTCACGCCGGAGCAGACGCGCCGGGCCATGGAGGCCCTGCTGCCGGCCCTGACCATGGGATTGCAGCGCAACGCCGCGACCGACCCGATGGGCCTCGCCCGGCTGTTCGGCCTGAACCAGCCGGGGTCGGCGCAGCCGACCGGCGCACCCGATCTGCTGACGGGCCTGTTCGGCTCCCCCCTGCTGGGCCCGGCGGTGATCCAACAAGCGGCGGCGGCCAGCGGCGTCGGTGCCCAGGCTCTGCGCCAGATGTTGCCGATCATGGCCGGCATGATCGTCGCCGGCATCGTGCACCTGCTGCTCAACGCTCCCGCCCAAGCCACCGCCGCCGAGCCACCGCCCTCCCCTTATCCGGTCGGCACCTTGTGGACGGACTGGCTCAACGGGCTGAGCGCGGCGGCCGCCCAGATGGCACCGCCCGCATCGTCGCCGACGCCGAGACGGCCGGAGCCCCGCACCGCGCGGCGGAAGGTGGAGGCGTCCCCGGCGCCGGACGCGTCCAAAGCCTCGATGGAGGTGATTCAGCAGATGCTCCAAACCGGCGCCGAAGTTCAGGAACAGAACGTCAAGGCGATGAAGGAGGTGTTCAACGCCTTCTGGAGCCCGTCGAAATCCGATTCCGCCCCGTCGGGCGCCGTCTCGCCCTCGCCCGCCCCGCCGCCGGCCTCGTCAGAACCTGAGCAGGCGGTGTTCCGCTCGAAACGGCGGCCGGACGGCAAAACCTGACGATCGGACGCCCCGTTCCAAGAGTGGTTGCGCGGACAACCGACCGTGACAGCGAGCGAACCGCCGCGCAGCCTTATTCCGACGTGGGGAAATTGATCGCCTTCGGAAACGCCTCGATGATCGCGGCTCCGAGGATCCGCATCGCTCCGATCGTGATCAGCGCCACGAAGGCACAGACCAGCCCATACTCGATGGCCGTCGCGCCGCCCTCCTCCCGGGAAAAGCCGAGAGCGGCCCTGCGGAGCGACGTGGCGACATGCGCGAATCGCCGGACGGAAGAGAGCGAACCCACGGCACATCGCTCCGGGACCGTTGCAATCGGCCGATCCTGCCGATCCAAACTTGCAACGAGCTTAAGGGCCTCACGATCTTTTTCCTGACCGATGCCCCGCTCTCCGGCCCGCCATCACGTGGCTTGGATCGGAGAGCTTCAAACCTTGCTCCCGTTCGAAATCCCATCGTTGAGGCGCCGCGCTACCGCGCCCGACGCCGCGCCTCCACGGGGCCTTCGGACTGCGGGGCCGGCGGCATGCCGCCGCCGGCCGGGTCAGTCAGGCCTTGCCGGTTTCCTTGCGCAGCGCATCGATGCGCTTGGAGGCTTCCGCCTTATCGAGATCGGCCTCGAAGGCCTCCGGCGCCTTGGCTTGCTCGGACAGGGTCTTGAGGTAAGAGGCCTGCGCGCCTGTCATCGGCTCGGCGCCAGTGGTCCATTCATCGGGATCCTTGATCCGGTTCGACTCATCGGTCGGATCGGATTTGGGATTCTCGGCCGCCTTCTGGTCCTTGGTCGTCTGACGCGTCATCGACACACCCACTCGTTCACGGAATGTTCCAGGCAGTTCATCCATGAACGCGGGATCGGCGGCGAGGTTCCGGACGCGCGTCGCGCCCGGAACCCATGAACCCGGCTTCAGGCCGCCGCCGCCCGCGGCTGCACCTCGGCGAGGTAATCGTCCATCAGCGCCTTGGTCAGGCTGCCGGGCGTGAAGCGGTAGGGTCCGATCTCGGCCACCGGCGTCACCTCGGCGGCGGAGCCGGTGATGAAGCATTCCGAGAAGCCCGCCATCTCCTCCGGACGGATGCGCCGCTCGATCACCTGGATGCCCCGGCGCTTGGCCAGCTCGATCACCGTCTGGCGGGTGATGCCGTTGAGGAAGCGGTCGGCCTGGGGCGTGTGGATCACGCCGTCGGCGACGAAGAACACGTTGGCGCCGGTGCATTCGGCGACGTTGTCTTCCCAATCAAGCATCAGGGCGTCGGCATAGCCCTTGTTCTCGGCGCGGTGCTTGGAGATCGTGCAGATCATGTAGAGGCCGGCCGCCTTCGAGGTCGAGGGCGCCGTGCGCGGATCGGGCCGGCGGTAATCGGCGATGTCGAGGCGGATGCCCTTCATCTTGGTCTCGGGATCGAAATAGCTCGGCCATTCCCAGGCGGCGATGGCGAGATGGATGGTGTTCTTCTGCGCCGCGACGCCCATCATCTCCGAGCCGCGCCAAGCCACCGGGCGCAGATAGGCGTCCTGCAGGCCGCTGGTCGCCAGAACATGCGCCTTGGCCGCCTCGATCTCATCGACCGAGAACGGAATCTCGAAGTCGAGGAGCTGGGCCGAGCGGCGCAGGCGCTCGGAATGCTCGCGGCTCTTGAAGATCCGGCCGCCATAGGCCCGCTCACCTTCGAACACCGCCGATCCGTAGTGGAGGCCGTGGCTGAGCACGTGGATCTTCGCCTCGCGCCACGGCACCATGGCGCCATCGAACCAGATCGTGCCCTCGCGCTCGTCGAACGGGATGACGGACATCTCTTGACATTCCTCTGCGCGGCCTCGGCGAAAACGGGGTCGCAGGATGGAGTATGGACCGGCGCGCGGGCGCATGAACGAGGCAGCGGCGGCTGGACCGGCAGGGTTGACGGGTACCAACGGGGCTGAGATATGTCAACAACACTGACTTATCTTCCGCCCCCCCGCGATCCGCCGCCGACCGAGGTATTCACGACGTGAATCGTGCGATGACGTCAGAGGCCGACCCGGCGCCGCAGGCTCCCGGCGAGCTCTCCGCTCCCGCCCGCTCCGCCGAGGGCGGCGACAGCGACGACCTGATCGAATTGCTGTTCTTCGCCTATCGCGACTTCGTCGGCGATCCCGACCGGATCCTGGCGCAGTATGGGTTCGGGCGGGCGCATCACCGGGTGCTGCATTTCGTCGATCGCTACCCCGGCCTCACCATCGCCGAACTCCTCGATATCCTGCGCATCACCAAGCAGAGCCTCAACCGGGTGCTGAAGGACTTGATCGATCAGGGCTATATCGAGCAGCAGACCGGCACCAGCGACCGGCGCCAGCGGCTCCTGTTCTGCACCGAGAGCGGCCATGCGCTGACCGCCGATCTCACCCGCGTGCAGGTGCGCCGGATCGTGCGGGCCCTCGATGCGCCGGCCGATGCCGGCGACGAGGGCGGTCGCGATGCCCGGGCGGCCTCGGCCCAGGACTTCCTCCTCGCCATGATCGAGCCCAACGAACGCGCCGCCATCCGCCGCCTGATGGCGCGCCGCGCCACGGGACGCGCCTGATGACGGCGGGCCCCGCCCTCAGGCCGCGGCCGGAGCTTCCGGACCATGCGCCCCACATCCTGCTCGTCGATGACGACCGGCGGGTGCGCGAGCTGCTCTCCCGCTTTCTCTCCGAGCAGGGGTTTCGCGTCACTGCCGCCGCGAACGTGGCCGAGGCGCGCCTGCGCGGTCAATGCTTCGTATTCGACGCCCTCGTCCTCGACGTGATGATGCCCGGCGAGAGCGGCTTCGACTATGCCCGATCGGTGCGGGAGACCTCGCGGGTGCCGATCCTGATGCTGACCGCCCGCTCCAATCCCAACGACCGGGTGACCGGGCTGGAGATCGGCGCCGACGACTACCTGCCCAAACCCTTCGAGCCGCGCGAATTGATCCTGCGGCTCAACAACATCATCCGGCGCCACACCGCCGCAGCGGAGGCGCGCTTCTCCGGCGAGGGCTCGGTGAGCTTCGGCCCCTTCACCTTCCGGGCCGACCGAGGCGAATTGCGGCGCGACAACGAGGCGGTGAAGATCACCGAGAGGGAGCGCGAGATCCTGACCATCCTGGCCCAGGCCCGCGGCGGCAATGTCGAGCGCGAGACCCTGGCCGGCAATGGCGGCTTGGCGGCCGAGCGCACCATCGACGTGCAGATCAACCGCCTGCGCCGCAAGATCGAGCCGGATCCGGCCAATCCGAGCTTCCTGCACACGGTGCGCGGCGTCGGCTACCGCCTCGCCATCGATTGAGAATGCCCATGGCGGGTCCCGCCGGCCTTTCCCCGACCGGATCCCGCCGAGCCGGCGCGCTCCTCGGCACGTTCGGCCGGGTCCGCAAGATCTGGCGGCGGGTGAGCCGGACCATCGGCGACGCCTTGCCCAAGGGCCTCTACGCCCGCTCGCTGATCATCATCATCGCGCCGATGGTCCTGCTCCAGTCGGTGATCGCCTACACCTTCATGGAGCGGCACTGGCAGCTCGTGACCCGCCGTCTCTCGGCGGCGGTGACGGCGGACGTCGCCGCGCTGATGGACATCTACGAGTCCTATCCGCAGGACAAGAACGGCGAGACGCTGGCGCGGATCGCCGGCGAGCGGCTGAACCTCGACGTCGACATCCTGAAGGGGGCCAAGCTGCCAAGTCCGGGGCCGCGTCCCTTCTTCTCGATCCTCGACGAGGTGCTCTCGGACGAGATCCGGCGCCAGATTCGCAGGCCGTTCTGGATCGACACGGTGGGCCGCTCGAACCTGATCGAGATCCGGGTGGCGATCCCGGAAGGCGTGCTGCGGGTCACCGCCCGGCGCAACCAAGCCTACGCCTCGAACTCCCACATCTTCCTGCTGTGGATGACCGGCTCCTCCCTGGTGCTGCTCGGCGTGGCGATCCTGTTCCTGCGCAATCAGATCAAGCCGATCCTGCGCCTCTCGGCGGTGGCGGAAGGGTTCGGCAAGGGCCGCGACATCGAGTTCAAGCCCCGGGGCGCCCGCGAGGTGCGGCAGGCGGGCCATGCCTTCATCGAGATGAAGCGCCGCATCGAGCGGGCGATGGAGCAGCGCACGACGATGCTCAACGGCGTGAGCCACGACCTGCGCACCATCATCACCCGGTTCAAGCTTTCGCTGGCCCTGGTCGAGCAGACGCCGGAGGTGGAGGATCTCCAGCGCGACGTCGACGAGATGAGCCGGATGCTGGAGGGCTATCTCGCCTTCGCCCGCGGCGATTCCGCCGAGACCGCCACGGAAACCGACATGCGGACCCTGCTGGAGGATCTGCGCAGCGACGTGGAACGGCTCGGCGCCCATGTCGAGGCGGTGGAGATCGAGGGCGATCCGTTCGTCACCGTGCGCTCCGACGCGATGCGCCGCTGCCTGTTCAACCTCGCCGCCAACGCCGCGCGCTACGCCGATACCGTCGCGATTTCGGGCAGGCGAGAGCATCGCTCCTTCCTCGTCACCATCGACGACGATGGGCCCGGCATCCCGCCGGAGAGCCGTGACGAGGTGTTCAAGCCGTTCGTGCGCCTGGACGATGCCCGCCAGGATGCCGGCGGCTCGGGGCTCGGCCTCGCCATCGCCCGCGACATCGCCCGCGCCCATGGCGGCGACGTGGCGCTCCACGACAGCCCGCTCGGCGGGCTGCGGGCGACGGTGCGGATCCCGGCCTGACATCGTATTTTCTGGAAACGCGAAGCCGGAGCGCCGAGATTCTGAGCCGGCGGGAGTTTCCTCCGGCGGAACGGCGATGCTAAGACCACCTCGCATTATTCTTCGGGCCGCGTCGCGGTCCCTTCGAACGCGAGTGACGTCGAATGAACCCGCTGGTGCCGCTTTTCGTCGTGCTGCTGCTCCCCATCGGGGCGATCTGCACGCTGCTCTACACCGACACCGGAATCGAGCCGGCTCTGTTCTGGGCCGCCGTGAAGACCTTCGCGATCCTGTTCGCCGTGGCCGGCGGCATCTCCTTCGCCGCCAGCCGCCTCGCCGAGCGTTCCCACGGCTGATCGTCCTCGCCGGCCGGAGGGGGGACGGGGTCGCGCCGCACATCGTTCCCCCTTTCGGCCAGCAGGATTTCCCGTCGCCGCCCCTATCGTCGAGGCGGACATCAAGGCCCTGCGCGACGGCCACCACGGCTGCACGCGGGCCCTCGGCCTCCCGCCGCTGCGGGAGGCGGTGACACGG
Source organism: Methylorubrum zatmanii (assembly GCF_014845115.1). Classification (GTDB taxonomy): domain Bacteria; phylum Pseudomonadota; class Alphaproteobacteria; order Rhizobiales; family Beijerinckiaceae; genus Methylobacterium; species Methylobacterium zatmanii. The sequence continues at coordinate 21,113 of NZ_NKUI01000050.1, forward strand.
GACATCCACCGGCGCCAGGGTGTCGAGGTCTCACCCGATTCGGTGACATCGTGCCGGGCGGCAAGGTCACCCTATTGATGGCGATATGGCGGGTCTGGCTGGCCGCAAGCTCGCGGTCAATTCGCATTACTGCGTCAACGCCGTCACGCCAATGGGCTGCCCTCGATGGCCCGCAGGATTGCGTCACGGACATGGTCGCCGAGTTCGACCGCCGCCGTAGCCTTGTCGTCGATGGCGTGAACCGCCTGCCCGGCCTGCCCTACGCGCACTCCACCGACAACATCGCCCGCACCCTGGTGCGCATCGGACGGTTCCTGTCGGAGCGCTCACCGGCCGGACCCAAAAGGATTTAGCGCATAGCGCCGCCAGATCTCGAAAGATCTGCCTCCGAATCGAGCATCACGGGATAATCTCGGCCTTTCTCGATTTTTCATGCATCCGAATTCGCAGCTCGGACGTTACCGGCCCATGCTTCGCTGCGCTTGAGTTCGTAGCGGACGTCCCAATGACGGAGATGCTGGAATGAAGATGAAAACCCTTCTCGCCGCTTCGGCCATCGCCCTTGCCCTGCCCGCGGCCGCTCAGGCGCAGGGCACCCTCCGCGGCGCCGAGCGCGGTGCCCAGGAAGGCGCGGACGCTGCTGGGCCGATCGGTGGGATCGTGGGCGGTGCCGTCGGCGCGGCCACCGGGACCATCGGCGGCATTCTCGGCGTCGATGATCGTCCGCGCTTCCGCTCCTATGTCCGCGAGCGCAACGTCCGTTCCTACGATTACGACGGCCGCGTCGTCGTCGGATCCACCCTGCCGTCCTCGGGCGTGACCTATTACGAGGTTCCGGATGAGTACCGCGTGGCCCGTGGCACCCGTTATACCGTCGTGAACGATCGCCCGGTGCTGGTCGACGGCCGTCACCGGATCATCGAAGTGCTCGACTAACCCATCCCCTCGATGCGCCGCCCGCGAAGGGCGGCGCCATCCGGCCCCGGCATCCCATGCCGGGGCCGTTTGCCATGAGCCGGGCCTGCCCGAGACGCAAGAATGCGATGCGCAGTGTTCGTGACCCGGAGTATCCGTTCCCTCGAGAACCGGCAGCCGCCTAAGCTGAAGAAGAGCCAGGCAACGCTCTTTCTGTTCGCTCGTTAAAGGTGGCAGACACCTTCGCGCTTGACCAGGACTGGCGATGAGCGGCCCGAACACCACCCCCGAGGCATCCCCCGAAACATCACCGCTGCCGGAATCGGTTCGCGATCATCTCGGCCACGAACTGCGCGGCGTTCTCACCGAAGCAACGCCGGAGCCCCGCTTTCTCGGCGACGAACCGACCGTGCCGGAAAAGTTCGAGCCGCAGATCCGTCGTCTGGAAACCCGCCTGAAGACCCACGAAGAGGGAACGGAAGCGGTCGAGCATGCCCTCGACCGAATCCTCGATGCCTTCGGCGTCAGGCCGAACGACACCGACAGCACCCAACGGTAGCAGCGCCTTACGCTCTGCGGCTGGCCAGAAGGTCGCGGATTTCCGTCAGCAGCTTCACATCGGTCGGCACCTCGGCGACGGGTTGCGGCTTGGCCTCCTCCTTCGACTTCAGCGTATTCATGGCGCGGATCACCATGAACAGTACGAAGGCGATGATGGTGAAGTTGACGGCGAGTGTCAGGAACTGACCATAGCCGACCACGGCTCCGACCTTCTTCGCTTCGGCATAGGGCATGCCCGGCTGCACCTTGGACGACAACGGGATGTAGTAGTTCGAGAAATCGAGACCGCCGGTGATGGCGCCGATAATCGGCATGATGACGTCCTGCACCAACGAGTTGACGATGGCACCGAAGGCGGCGCCGATGATGACACCGACGGCCAGATCCACCACATTGCCGCGCAACGCGAATTTCTTGAACTCTTCCAGCATTCGGTAGTCCCCTCTCGGTCCGGCGCAAGCCTGTGCGCCGCCATGGGAAGCTAGAGCGCTCGGCTCAGAAGGGGATGTCCGACGGGACGGGCTTGCATGCCGACCGCCAAAACGGCGCAAGGTCGAGAGCAATCCTCACACCCTTGGACGCATATCGGCACACTCGACATGAGCGACGGCACGCACCGGATATATCCGCCGATACAGAAGCATAAAACGAGCGTCTTCGTTGGGAAGCTTGACCTCAAAACTCAGGTCGGAACTTGGTTGGCAGTAAAGGGGAAAAATTTAGAAACAAATTCCCTGGTCTGCACAGCCAATTTGCAGGGCTTCGGCGGCCAGAAGCCGACCGGTTCCGCTTCCCGTTTAGAACCAGTTCATTTTTCGACTGCTACCGAATCGACACCACACGAACGATTCTGCGTAGCCTGAGGTCCCCTTTCGGATGGCCGACGACCTGACTCACACCCATTTGCCAGAATATCCCGCAGAAAACCGGGATGAAGCAGCAAGGGCTGTGCCCCGGCATCTGTCGCTCGCCCTGCGCGACTACTTCGATCTCACGGGGCAGGCGCCTCTGCCGAACCGGCTCGCCGACCTGTTGCGACAGTTCGAGGACGCACTCGCCGCCCATGGCGGCCAAGTGGAGGCCCTCTTTCGCGACGAACTCGTCAAGGCATTGCCGATGCTACGCACCTTCGCGATCTCCCTGACCGCCAACCCGACCCGGGCCGACGACCTCGTTCAGGAGACCATGGCCAAGGCTTGAGCCAACAGGACCCGGTTCACGCCGGGCACGAACTTCACGGCGTGGCTTTTCACCATCCTGCGCAATCAGTTCTACACGGAGATCCGCAAGGGGCGCCGCGAGGTCGAGGATGCCGATGGCGTCCATGCCGGCACACTGACGGCCCATCCCGATCAGGAGCATGCGGCGGGGTTGCGGACGGTGCTGAACCTGATCGGCACGCTTCCGCTACCCCAGCGTCAGGCCCTGCTGCTCGTGGGCGCCGAAGGCTTCACCTATGAGGAAGCGGCGGAACGGCTCGGCTGCCAGGTCGGCACCGTCAAAAGCCGCGTCAGCCGCGCCCGCGCCTTCCTGATCGAATCCTTCGAGGGCCTGCCGGATGGGTTGCTGGCGGCGCGGGCATGATCCTGCGCCGCTTGGTACGGTTTTCAGTCAACCGTCTCGGGTTTTGCCGCACACCGTCATCGCGAGCGCCAGCGAAACGATCCAGAGGGGCCACCCAATCCGGACAGCGCGCCGCACCGGATTGCCACGGCTCCGCCTCGCAATGACGGAAGGAACGACCGAAGCATTGAACCGAGGCTCGCATCCCCCGAACGCGGAGCGTCGGCTCTTCCCTTTCCTCTCAGACCCAATCCGGTCGATCCCTTCGGGATGGCGGATTCGAGCTTCGCTCAGACGCCGCGCGGGCTGGTTGATACGGGACCCGCTCCGATCAAGCGGATCCCGTCGCAGAATGAGCCGTTCATTCCCCTTCGGGAGGTGTAATTCCTCAACGAAGTTTGTCCTGATTTCGGGGGCCGCCCGAGGGACCTCCTCAATCGAATTTAACTCGACTCTCTTAGAACATTGCCCTTGCGTGCTGCTGCTCTCAAAGAACTTTGACTTTGATGACAATCGGCCTCTGCAGCCCTCCTAGTCGCGCGCTCATGCGTTCGGCACGATAGCACAACGTAGGGCTCTCCTGCGCTCCGATGAGGGGCGGAGCTTGGGGAGTTGGCGGGCTCCCATGAGGCTGCACTCACGCCAGCGTAAGGCCATCTGAGTGCAAGGGGACGCCAGGGACGGATTGCGGCACCCAGGGCGACCGGTTTCGACACCGCCACGGCCCGAACTTGCTCGCTGCGCCGGATCGATCGGGGCCTCGACATCTCCCGACGAGCTGGGTCGGCTTCAACCACAACGTCGAACCTTGTCGCGCATCCGCGGCGGGACCGCAGGCTCCGCGACGTCGTCCGGGACGCGGCCCCATGACAATTCGTTCGCACTTCGCCGGCCTGGTTGAGCAACCCAACCGCCGGGATGGGGGCCGCGCAAGAATGATCGGAGAAGCCGGGCGTGCCCCCCACCCTCCGGCGGGATAAATTCTCTAGAAAGCCTGTCCTGATTTTGGCGTGCGCTGAAGGCGCGCTCTCAACAAAGTTTGTCTCGATTGCCAGAGAAGGCTGAACTTCGTGGGGTTTGTCGCGATCAGGCCAGCGCGTCGCGGCTGCACGGAGGGCGTGAACGGGGCCTTCCGAACGCCTCTGGCAGCCCCCGTCTGGCCCGCCTCCGGTGACGGACGGGATGCGCTGGGTCGAACGCGCCTCCACGAGCGTCCGCGAGCCCAGGAGCCAGGCGCGGAAGCGATCTGTCGGCCGCGCTCGGTCGGGACAGGAGCCGTGACTGACCCCGCTTCACGAACCCGAAAAGGCCGTCGTGCCTGCGCCTGCGGGGGCGGGAACCGGAACTGGGGCCAGAATCGACCGGCGGGCGGGATCGACTTCGGGTGAAGCTGCCATCCCGATGGCTCTCGCGGGCCCGCCCTATCGGTCCGCCCCACTTTGCTTTCGGCAAGGCTGCAAGGACAATGCCGACGTGGCGGATTCGCGACGGCCGGAGCCGCAGAGGAAGACAGCACGTGCGCGTACAACCTCTTGACCTGACGACCGACGGTGACCCGCACCCGATCAAGAGGCTTGCCCGCCTTGCGCTGCCCGAACCGCTCCGTGAGGCGGATGTCGCAGAGGATTTCGACCGTTGGATACGCGACAACGTCCCGAGCGAGAGGGACCGGATCGGCATGTTCGACCGGTTCGGAACACCGCCGCTGACGCAGCGCGAGCACGCCTTGTTCACGCTGCTGTCGATCCTGGCGATCGAGCACGGCGCCTGGCCGCTGGAAGAAGGATGCGGTCGGGCAATCCGGTGCCTGGAGGAGATCCAACGCCACTGGGCGCCCTCCGACCCAGTATCCTCATACCTTCGAGGGAAGGCCGCCGCGTTCGTCGCCCAAGGCTTTCGATGCGCGCGCGGCGAACCCGGGCGCCTGTTGTCGTTCCTGAACGGCGCGCCGCTCCGGGTCTGCGGGGACGGTACGGCGGCGCTGGCCTTCGGCGTGACCGCGCCGGTCAGCGACCTCATCTTCGATTTCAGGGACGACGCCTTTGCGCTCCACAGCCTGCGTTCCATGGTCGAAGGCGACCGAACCGCGTTCGACGCCGCCGTCCTCGCTCAAGCGGAAATCCTTGCTCCCGCGATCGAACGGGGGGTAGCCCGCCTCTTCGAGCGCTGCGCACCGCCCCCGGGAGACTACCTCGCCGCCTTCCGGGACGTTCTGTCCGACGAGAGGTGGCTCCCAACGCTGCTCGGGAAGCTTGAGGGCCGTGCCGACCTGCGGGACAGGGTTGGCGGCATGCCAGCCGCTGCGGAATGGCTGCGGGCCATCGCCGGCGCACGCGCCTGGAAAGCCAACGACATCCGGCGTCTCGTTCGGCTCGAACCGCTCTTCGAGGACGATCCAGAGGCCTTCATGGCGGCAATCGTCTCGGGTGTCCGCGCCTTGGAGGGCTCGGAGCCGGCAAGCGCGGTGTTCGCTGCCTTGAGCCTCCTGCACCTCGCGCGCCGGCGTCGCGCGGTCCGCTCGGAGTTGGCCGACGCCGAGCGAGAGGAGGCCTTCGTCTTGGCGCTACGGGATCTTCCGTCAGGGGAAATGATCGTCCGTTTGCACGCCCAGCTTGCCGACCTGCCCATGGATATCCCAGGCGCCCGCGCCGTGTGGCGCCATTTGGGCAACGCGGAGAAGGGCCTGTGGCAGTGGCGGATCCGAGCGGTCGTCGGCGACGACCGAGCCCTGCGGCGCGGCTTGGCCGAGTTCCTTCTCGCCTGGATGTCGCAGGACGTCTACCGCGACGTCGAGCGCCTGGTCGTCGATCTCTTGCCGCCCGCGCAGGAACTGGACGTCCTCCGCACGCTGGCCCAATCGTGCGACCGGCTCACCTCGCTGCGCGCGGGTTGCCTCGCCCGAGAGATGACCTTCGGCCTGCCGGACTGAACGGTCTCACCAACCGGGCGCAAACGGGTCGCCCGGACTTCCCGCCTCGTCGCGGCGGTGCGCGGCATGACGCCTGGACGGAAAGGACGAGACCCGTCCGTCCCCGTACCCCAGGCTGGCGGTCGCATCGATGAAGTCGCGGAGCGCGAGCCTTCCCGTCCGGTCGATGGCGATGATGTCGGCCGCCAAGGGTTGCCTGCGGTCGTCCGAGAGAGCCTCGGCGGCGGTCTCGGCGTCCGGGAAGAGACGCCCCAACGACAGGTCGCGGCCGGAGGACATGGCGATGCTGACGAACGACGCGAAATCCCACCCGGGCGAGCGCTCGCCGCCATAGGCGTCGACCTGCCCGAAGGCCGGCGCCTGACCGTGGGCCCAGACATCGTGGAACACCTCGGTCGCCGGCCTGACGGTCGTGATGAAGGCCCCCTTCCTCGCCCAGGCCGGGTAGAAGAGGTACCAGCCCATCCCGGTCGAGAGGAACGTGTCGAGCTGCCGTCCCTCGTTCCTCCCGACGTCGGTCAAGCCCGTCGCGGTCGCGTTCTTGGCTTGGAAGAGGACGATCCGGTACATCGGGCGCCCGAGGACGTGCACGCCGGCGACGACCGCGAGGTCCGCCGCGAGAAGATCCCGGCCCTCCAGCATGGAGGCGGTGCCGAGGTCGAGCGTGTATGTTTCCGGCAGGCCGGCTCCCGCCTCGTCCATGGCCGGGATCACACGGTGCTCGACCGCGCTTTGGATGTAATGGAGCACCGCTTCCGTCTTGAGCGGCTCGGGCTTGCAGCGTCCGCGACGGAGGGCGACTTCCAAGCCGTACTGCAGGGCCGTGAACAGAATGGCCTGAACCGGGTCGGCCCAGTATCTGGGCGACATCGCGAGCAGCTGTGCGACGAGATGGTGCCGCCCTTCCTCCGCGGCTCGATCCGGATCGAACGCTCCCGCCCCGAGGCCGAGCGTCGGGGCAAGTTGACGCCAGCCGACGCCACGCGACGTCACTTCGCCGGTCGATGCCATCGCTCCCAGGCCTCGCCGGGTGTCCTCGGCCAGGCTCGGCCGGACGCCACCGGCGTACAACCGCTCCAGGGCTGCCAGGAGGACGCCCCGCTGCCGCGGGCTCAACCTCGCGGGTAGGCATGCGATGCCGGCGAGCTTCCCAAGGGCGACCGTGGTGCGCAGGCGGCCGAATGCCCGGATGACCGGGTGGTCGGTTTGCCATGCGTCTGATTTGTCCCAGTCGTGGAAATCGGCAGCCATCGCGTCGCTCTCAGTGAGGCGCGAGGGGATAGCCGACCCGGTCCCTGCGGGCCAGGGATTGCCGCGCAACTTCCCCGAGGGATGCCCCGAGGCGTCGGCTCCCAAGGGCGGGCATCCCGTCGGTCCGCGGTGACCATCAAGCCCTGCGCGGGCTCCATGGCGGCGCGCTCGCACGATGGAGTGCGCCCTGTTTGGATAGGTGACGAGCCGGTGCACGTGGCCATCCTCGCCCGGCACTCGACAGCGAGAGAAGCTCGACGCCGTCCCGTTCGCCGAACCGGGTCACCTCGGCTGGCACATCAGCGTCGCGCAGCTCACCCCTGAAAGTGCGCGCGTGCCGATGCCGCAACCGGCCGATCGGGCGGTCGTCGCGGAAAGGGCTCATGCCCGCACTCGACCCACCTCATCGGGCGGTGTCAGGCGCCGGCGTCGCCGCCCGGATGCCCGACCATGCACCCGGCGCACCAGACCGAATTCCTCTCGGCAAGCGAGCCTCGCTATGCGCATCCACGGCGCGCCAACTCGCCGCGGTAGCCGCCGGCATATTGGCCCTTGCCATCCGGCCTGCAGCGGCTCCGAACATCGCTCCTTCGCTGTGTCGGCAGAAGGCTCCCGGTCGGGGTGCTGACCGACACTCCCAGACGCCGCTCCATCCCCGCACGCGGGCCCCCTGCCTGTTGCCCACTGGCATTGTACGGGGCACCCCCTTGCGCGAGGGCCGACGCGTAAAGAGCGGCGCTCGCAGCAGCGGCAAACAGGATCGTTTTCATATTCACCTCCGCAATCGACGATGGGGCGCGTACGTCTCGCCGTTTTCTTTGGATTTCGTCCCGCGGATCGCGGTGGTTACACGTCCGCGGATGTCCATGGCTTGTGACCGCGCGTGGCGTCCGATGCCGTGGGCGTTCCGCCGCTCCCGAGCGAGGCGGAGCGATGATGCCGGACGAAGCGACGGTAGCGGTCGATCAGCCCGGCCCTTGGCTTCGCCCCCCGTCCGCGCCTTCGCCACCACGGTGGCGGCTCTACGATCGCCAGGCCAGCGCTCTCGCCCACTGGGCGGGGCTCGCCGCCCGGGGCTTGGAACGGCCGATCCGGCGTGGGCCGGCGGGCCAAGCTATCGCGAAAGCTTGTCCCGATTTCCGGCCTCGCCGAAGGAACGCTCTCAACACAATTTGTCCTGACTTCCCGGGAAGCCTGTCCTTCGAGCGAGCCCGGCTGCCGGACCATGTCTGGGCGTGGCCCGCGGACGGGCGACGCTCGATGGGCGTGGACGTCCTATCAGCTCCGGCGCCGCCCCTTCCCGGGAGGGCCGACCCGGACGGCCTGCCGTGACCGGCCCCGCTCGGCGCCCGCCCCGAGGTCCGCCCCGGAGCCCGGCGAAGGGCCCGCCTGCCGTCGGCTCTTCCGCCTCATCCGCCGGCGTCGCGGCACTTCGCGCCGTGCCGCCGAGATCGGCCTCGACACCACCTCGCTCAGGGGCCGCCCGACGCTCCGGGCGCCTCGCCGCCCGGAGCGCGCCGCCCCGGAAAACGGTCCCGCGGGCCCGAGCGATCACGGCGTCGGCAGGTCACCCCGCCGCGTTCCGGCCCCAGAGGTGCTCGGCCGCCGCGTCCGATTCGGGCTTGGAGCAGAACTCGCAGTGCGGATCGCGCGCCCGCCGCAGCCGGCGCCGCCCGATGGGGGCCTTCCAGGGATCGACGGCCCAATAGTTGGTCGCCGCCGCCCCCGCGTTCGAGCGCAGAAGTTCGACCACCAGCAAGGCGCCGGCCATGCTCGACACGAACGCGAACGGGGCGAGCACCTGCCTGCCTTCCGGTGTCAGCAGTGTCTGTGCGGCGCAGAGCTGCTTGAAGAGGCTGTCATAGGCCGTGCCCACGATCCCCGCGGGATCGATCTGGGGATGGGCCCGATGGATCCGCCCGGCGGCCTCGGCCGAGATGAAACCCTCCCTGACCGCGGCGAGGTCGACGCCCAGCCCATCCGCGATCGAGCGCTCCCGCGCGTGCTCGTCGGGAACGTGACGGTAGATGCAGGCCATGCAGGCATCCTGCGTGGGCTGCCGGTGCGAGTGCACGACGACGCCGCGCACGTCGGTCGTGGACGCGTCGAGGACCCGGCCCGGAAGCTCCTTCTGGATCCCGCGCCGCGCGCGCCTGCTGTCGACCGTGACGATGGCCGTGGCGGGCGGCCCCGCGGATTTGCAATAGGCCGAGAAGTCCTGGACGAGTGGTTCGAACGCGAGCTCGGGGAAGTCGGCCGCGGCGCGCTCGGCGAGCGCGACGGCCTTGTCGCGGCCGACATCCTCGTCGCCCAGGTAGAGGCAGCGGTTGGGATTGCCTGAGCCTACCGTTTTCGGGTCGACGATGCGGAGGCGGCCGACGGCGCGCAGGTGGCGCAGGGCGCGAACGAAGCCGTGGGCCACGGCGCCGGCGCCGACGAGCACGGCGTCCGAGAGATCGACGGTCGTCGCGAGCGCCGCGTCCGGCACGCCGAGCTGGTCGAAGTCCAGCCGGAGCGGGTAGGCGACGGCCGGAAGTGCCGGGTCGTCGAGCAGCATCCGCAGGGTCGCGGCGGCCGCCGGGCATGCGGCGACGGCGGCCAGCAGGGGATGGGGCGGCGGGCCGCCCGTCCGCCCGACGGGGCGGACATCGACGGTGGCGCCGCCGGCGTCGATGGCGGCGTGCAGCCGGGGCAGGTCCGTCCGCGCGGCCGCCTCGCCGATGACGAGTTCGAGCTGCGCCTCCTCGGCCGGCGAGGTCACCACGCCGACGGTCCGCGCGAGCAGGGCCGCCACTTCCGCCGCCCAGGCGGCGTCCGCGCCGCCGGGAGGAGCGGTGACCAGAACCGCCCGGTTGAGGCGCTCGGACGCGTCGTCCTCGTCGCTTCCGAGGATGGCGGCCAGCATCCGGGCGTTCTCTTGGGCGGGCGTGATCATGGCGTCACCTCGATGCGGATGCGCTCGCCCGGCCGGCGCACATGCTCCCACAGTCCAGCGTCCGAGAGCTCGTAGACCATCGCCTCCTCCAGGAAGGTCCCGGGCGTCGCCGTCGCGGCGAAGCGCGGCAGCACCAGGGAGAGGGCCCCGCGATGCCGGACGATGGCCCAGGCGTCGTCCGCCTCGGAATGGAACGCCCTGCCCGGATGGGTATGGACCTGGGCGACGATCTTGAGACGGTGGGCGCGAAGGTGCCCCATCAGCGCGCGCATGCTCGCGGGCGGCAGGTGGAAGTAGTCCTCGGCGGTGGCCTGCTCGGGTTCGTAGACCTCCTGCACGGGCGTCGGCGCCGCCGAGGCCGAGCGCGCGAGCCAGAGCACGGCGCGCTCCTCGCCGCGCCGCCCCCCGACGCGGAGGCGGTCGAGGGTTTCCGCGAGGATGGCGGCGGTGCAAGCGACGGCTGTCATCCGACCGCCCTCTTCCAGCAGCGCCAGATCTGGTCGAGGATGCCGAGCAGATCCAGGCCGGACTGGCCGCGGTAACCGTCCCACCGCTCGCCGACATGGCTGAAGTGGGTGTGGTACTCGCGCGTTCCGCGCATGCAGACGAACATGCGGCCGGTCACGGGATGGGGACTGGGGTGGAAGATGCCGCCGGCCCCGGGGGGAGCCTGCGAGAGGTGTTGCCCGGCGGCGTCGAGCAGTTCGACCGACGGGGGGAGGTCGTCCCAATCGACGCAGGTGAAACGGAGCCTCAGGGGCGCGGCGGTCGGATGCCCGAGGATCACGTCGAGCACGGGATACTCCGCCTGAAGGACCGTCCAGTTGCGGTGGGCCGCGGTTCGGGAATCGAGGCGGCGCACGTCGCGCTCGAACGCGGCCCGGGAGAGCAGCTCAAGCACGGGCGCCCCCACCGCCCTCGCGGGGCCCCCACTCGATCTCGACCTCGCCGGAGAGCCCGTTCCCGGCAAAGGAGGCGGACGGATCGATGTCGCGGTTGCCGACGGTCGTGATCCACGTCGCGGTGTCGCCGAGCTCCAGCTTGCGCGCGGCGCGGACCAGCACGTCCGCGACCGGCGTCGTCGCGGGAACCCGCACCGCCCCCTCGGCCGGGAAAACGCCGCTCGTGGTGAACACGGTCACCAGCACGAAGTCCGGCCGTTGCGCGCGCCGCGAGACGATGTGCTCGACGCCGCGAGTCTCGAACGACACCGCGCCGCCGGGCCGCAGGATCTTGTCGGGCTCGTCCTCGCGCTCCAGCACGAGGTCGTGGCCTGCCGGGACGTGCAGGATGGCGAGGAGCTCGTCGACCTCGATCCGGCCGTCACCCCAGACCTGGCCGACCTCGTCCACCGTGAAGGAGAAGCTGCGGTCGCTGCGGAAGCCGCGAAACGCGCCGCCTTCCTCGGCGACGAGGTCGACCTTGTCGTCCGTGCCCACGAGGTGGGTGCGGCCGCCCCGGACCAGGATGAGCTGGTGCTCGCTCGCGGGCAAGAGGCCGGCCCTGGTGAGGACCTCACGCCCGGTGACCTCGCCGTCGTCGAAGCGAACCGGGGTGCCGTTCACCGGGAACACGAAGCTGCGGGCCCGCGCGTTATCCATAACCTTCATCCTCGTCTCCACCTGCTGGCGCGCGCCGACGTTCCCGTACACACTCTTGACGGACGACGGACTTGGACTAAAAGACGCTTTCAGTCTCGGCTGGGACTGTATGTATCTGGACTAGGTCGGCCGTCAAGTCCGATTCTGGACCAGGGAGGGGTTGATGACGAATTCTGCCCACGGCGCCCGGAACGAGGCTGGGTCGTCGCGGCTCCCTGTGGAGCTCGAAGCGTTCTTCGCGATGGCCGACAGGTGGCACCTGAGCGCCGACGAGCAGATCGCGCTTCTCGGTTCGCCGGCGCGGTCGACGTTTTTCAAGTGGAAGAAGGAAGGGGGCAGCATCCCGCCGGACACGACGGAGCGGGTGTCTCACCTTCTCTCGATCTGGAAGGCGCTGCGCATCCTGTTTACCGTAGACGAGCGTGGGGACGAGTGGATCAGGGCGCCGAACGAGTATTTCGATGGGGCGAGCGCGCTCGACGTCATGCTCTCGGGGAAATTCGCGGACTTGTACAAGGTCCGCATCTACCTGGATGCTCAGCGTGGCGGCTGAAGATTTTTCCCTGACGACGTGGAAGGGTGACGCGTTCCGCTTGATCCCGTCCCGGTTTCCGCCCGTGTCCGTCTATGACGGGCTCGTGGCCGACGGCAGGGTCGAGGCCCTCGTCGCGGTCGAGGACATCACGAACCCGCGCCTCCGCTCGATTGACCGCCTCGCGCGGCTCCGACCCGGGGTCCCGGCCGATGCCCCGAGGCTGCAGAACTGGAACCACGCGCCCTTCGCCTACGGCAACCCGGAGGGCAGCCGCTTCTTCGATCACCTGAGGCCGTGCCTGGAACTGGCTGCGGACCGCCAGACCGCGCTCGCCGTGTCGGTGGCGCGTCGCGAGAGGTTTCTCGCCCGGACCCGTGAGGCGCCCATCGGCCTCGACATGCGCATGCTGCGGACGCCGGCCGAGGGACGCTTCGTGGACCTTCGCCACGTCCCGGCCGATCTCGACGCGAAGGCGTGCCGCGAGATCGGCGCCCGCGTATCCTCCGAGGCCGACGGGGTTCTCTACCACCCTCCCGAGCGCTCAAGCGCGACGTGCCTGGCCGTGCTCAGGGCAAGCGTGCTCGGCCGCTCGATCCAGACGGTGCACTACCGGTACGTCTGGACCGGCCGCCGCATCGCCCTCCTCTACGCGTTCGACGACGAGGGGCGCGAGGTCAGGCCAGAGACCCTGGGCGGCGAGGAGGACGTGCTCGCCGCCTGAGCTCCGCCGCGCCTCAGCGCAGCTCGCCTGCCGCCCAACCGTCCAGGCGGACGAACTCGTGGAACGTGCAGCCGCGAGCCTGGCAGACGACGCTCGGCAGGACCCGGCCCTCCGCCGTGACCGTGTGGTCCTTCAGCACGAGCGCGTGACCCTGCGAGCAGGTCATCTCGGCCTTGAAGCGCCTCACCGTCGACGGGTGGCAGGCCTTCCAGTGCAGCGGCGGCGGCCTGTCCCCACCGCCGTAGCGGCGGATCGTGACCTGTCGGTGCCGCGGTTCAACGGGACGTTCGGTTCGAGGCGCGTCGCCCGAACGGCCAAGCCAGAGACGGCGCAGGAGGGATCGGAGCCAGTCAAACATGCGGTGTCACCAACATCCACAAGGGCCGTGATTTCGCGAGCGTATGCCGTGCCCTGAGACCGGCCGAACGGTCGGGCACGCCGTCATTACACCATGCCGGCGCCCCCGACATCGTGAGGAGCCTGAACGCGGCGCAAGCTGGGGGCCATCGGTCCATCGCCGACAAGCAGGAGAGCCGGCGCTGGGGGGCCGAGCCCGTTCCCCGGCTGTAGGAGCACAATGGGACGGACTTCGGCGCAGGACGCTTCCCGCGACGAGACCTCAAGCACGGGAGGGCTTCGGCGAGTATTGGGCCGGTCCCGCGATCTTGCAGCACGCTGCTGCGAAATTGCCTTGGGCCGCCATCCTCTTGCGTCTCTCGGGTTCCCGGGCGGCGGCCGCCGCGTCGCAGGACCCGGGCGCCCGGTGCGCCCGCCGCGGGCTCTCGGATGGGGCAGCCCCGCACGGTCCGCTCACGTATCCCGCCGCCGAGGCGCAACCTCCGTTAGAGCGGGCGCGCATGCGTCCTGGGAATGCGGCGCCGGAGGTCCCGCGGTACATCCTCCCGGGACCACACCGTCGTGACCTTACGGCCGGCGGTCGCGAAAACCGGCTTGATGCCGGCCCGGTCGAGGGCTTCCCGCACCCACCGAATGCCGGATCCGATGTCCCTGGCGAGGGCCCCCGTGGTTGCGTACTCGCTCTCGAAGGCCGCCAACGCATCCTCCGGGACGAGGATCTCCCCGCATGCGGTCGCGGTCCCGGTCAGCAGGCCTTGCCGGACGATCAGGCCGACGACGTCGGACGGCACCGTGATGCGCCGGCCGACCTCTGCGAGGGTGAGGCCGCCGCCCCCGCGGGACCGGCGCGCGGCCCTGATGTCCTCCGGGTCGAGGAGGAACCCCGCGAGGCCGGGCGCGTCCCGCAGGACCGCCCTGACCCGGAGCTGTCCGGCCAAGATCATGGCGCAGGTGCCGCGCACGCCGTCGACCTTGCCGTGCTGGCTGGCGCGCGCGAGCGGCAGGAGGCCGGCGGGAGCGGCCTCGACGGTCGGCGCTGGGCCGCGGAGTCGGGCCAGCACGGCGTCGATGGCACCCCGGTCGAATACCTCGGCCTTGATGCCGGCGCGACGATGGATCTCGGCTGGCGGGACGATGCGGGCGGCCACCAGCATCCTGGCCTGTCGCTTGGCCAGCCCGAGCGCGGCGGGCAGGTCGTCCGCGCGGACCGCACGGTCGAGGAGCGCGCGGATCTCGGCGGCGGTCTCGCGGGTGATGCCGATGGGCGTGCCCCGCTTGGTCCGTTCCGGCCACGCACCCAGGGCCTTGACGTAGCCGGCGACGAACTCCGGCCGGCGCCCGCACTGGGCCGCGATCTCGGCGAGGCTGACCAGGGGGACATCGGCATGCCGGATCACCACCGAGGTCTTGTGGACCGGACCCCGTGCCGCGTGATGCGCGAAGAGGATCGCCCGCACCGCGTCACCGCTCCCTCCCGCCGGCAGTCGCTTCGCCCACAGGTACAGGTAGCCATAGACCTGTTCGGCGCCCCAGGCCCCGAGGCCGACATGGTCGGCTCCGGCCATCCCGTCGAGCAGGGCCTCGAAGGCGCGCGGCCAGTCCCGCGCGATGGCGAGGCCGGCCGAAAGCACCTCGGGATGGCGTTCCGCCGGAAACTTCGACAAGGCCCCGTCGGCGCCCCCGTGCCGGGCGACGCCCAGCCGCTCCATGGCGTCGCAAGCCTCTGCGAGCGTCAGCCCGTCGAGAATGGGGACCTCCGTCCTCGGCATGCCGCCGAGGCGGCCGACCACGTAGGCGTCCGCCAGGGTCGTGCCGGGCGCGACCTCGACGCCCTCGCAGGCCAGCAGGGGGTGGCCGTTCCTGCACCGGGTCAGCGAGCCGGCTTCCCAGGTGACGTCCACGCCGCAGGTCGGGCAAGCCGCGGCCAGCAGGACGTGATGCACCGGGCAGGTGCGGACGGCAGCCACGTCCCACCAGAAGCGCCGGTGAACGTTCCAATGGGCGTGACGTCCGGACCGCGGCCGGCGGAGGTCGTCGTCCCAGCAGCGCGGGCACCAGCGACGCGCGTTCGTCGTCCAGTCGTCCCGGTGGATCTCCTCGCCGGCGATCACGACCCTCCGCTTGGTGACCTCCGCCGGGGTCCATCGCAGGAAGGGCTCACCGTCACGGCCGAGCCGGTCCGCGAGGGGCTTGGCGGCGCGCCCCTGCAGGATGTCGCTCAAGGCATGGCCGGCGCTCCTCAGGCGTTCCCGGCTCCACGGCTCGCCATTGACGTCGAAGGCGCGCAGCAGGTGCGCCGCTGCGGATTCGCCCTCGACGACGGGCGGGATGATGGTCAGTCGCACCGACGTCCTCCTACGCGTCGTCCGGGTCGATGTCCGCTTGCGCGGTTCCCATCAGTCGGGTGAGCTTGTCGAACTCGATCTCCTTCAGCTTCGGGCAGGTCGAGATGTCGGGCACCCTGAACGGGTTCCGGTGAGGGCCGAGCTCGAAGATCTCGTCGAAGACGAATGCTAGGTGGTCGAGTTGGCTGATGCTCGGCGCGCCGCTTCGGATGGCGCGGAAGGCCGCCTTCTTGACGAGGTGCATCATCCGGCCGGTGTATCCCGCCGATGCCTTGAGCATGCGCTGGACCATGTCGTGCTCGGACAGGCCGGAGGGGGCCGGGAAGCCGAGCCGCGGCTCGATCAGCTCCAGGAACTTCGTCGCCTTCTTCACACAGGCCGCCGAGTGGCCGAGTGGCCTGATGGGCATGAAGATGCAGCGTCGGAGCAACTGGAAGTCCTCCTTGAGCACCCGCCTCAGCCACGGCATGCCGGAGAGCACGAGCGAGATGGGGCGCATCTCCGCCCCCGGCGGCCGCAGGGGGTCGTTCGGGTCCGGGAGGACGAGGTTCTTCAGCGTCTCGACCAAGGCCCGCCGCTCGTCGCCGGTGCGCCCGCGGAGGGCGTGGTGGAATTCATCGACCATGACGACCGACACGAGTTGGGCGTGCATCTGGTGGCGGACCCTGCGCCAGATGTCGTGCTCCTTCAGGGTGGCGCTGAGTTCCAGATCGGTCAGGGCGACGTACAGCGCGAGCCCCAGCGTCTTCAGGGTGCAGGGGCTGGGCGCCTTGATGAACACCAGCGGGCGCACGGGGCCGACCTCGTCACGGAACGGCACCAGGGACGGGCGCATCTGCAGCCGGGCGAGCAGATGCGACTTCCCGGCCCCGGAAGGAGCCGGAACGACAAGGCACTGGCCCTCGACGTCGTCGGCGAGGTCGGCCAGCATCTGGTCGAAGCGCGCGACCGCCTTGACGACGACGTCCGTGTTCACGTGGATCGTGTTCACGCGTCTCTTCCAGGCGCGCCGCTCCAGATCCTGGGGGCTCAGACGGGTGGCGAACCGCTCCCGGCGCGCGGGAACGGCCTCCTGCGGGGCGAGGACCGTGACGTCGGGGCGGAAGATGTCCGCTTCGTGGGCTTGCAGCATGCGATGGTCCTCACTCGGCAGTCCAGTTATCGGGATCGTCTGCATCGAACCCGATGTCGTCGGCCGCCGCCGCCGGCATGGTCGCCGCCGGCACGGTCGCCGCCGCGGTGACGGGCGGTGATCGTGCCGGCTCGGCGGCGACCGAGTCGTCCTGCGCCGCGCGGACCGGGCGCCCGCCGGTCTTGCGGCCCCCCTGCCCGATGCGGGGCGCAGGCGCCGCCTGGCCGTCGGCCGCGGCCGACGGCGCGGCCTTCCTCGGGCGCCGGGTCCGCAGCCGCTCGGCCTCGTGGGCGTTCTCGTCAGCGACGTCCCAGGCCACCTCGAACATCGGGTCGTCCGCGTGCTCGCGGAACCAGTCGACGTCGGTGCTGGCCAACCGCTGCGGCTTGACGCCGGCCTTGCGGCATTCGGCGCGAAGCAGCTCCATCGCGCGGACGAGGGTCGCGCGTGCGACGCGCTGGCCCTCCAGCGTCATGCGACGCGCCGTCCGGACCACGTCGCGCCACTCGGCAAGGGAGGTGCCGTCCGCCAAGGCGTCGTCGCAGGGAACCCTGATCCACCCGGCCTCCTCGTCCACCAGGACGAGGAGGTGGCCGAGATCGGACGCATCGACCTTGACGAGGAACTCCTCGCCGAAGTGGAAGCCTTTCCTGCGGCGGACGCCCTTCAGCTCGTCCGACTGGAAGGTGAGCCCGAGGAAGGTGATCCCGTGCCGCTGGATGGTCCTCGGGACCACGAGCGCGATGAGCGGGTCGAGGTCGTCGGCCGACGGCGGCAGGCGCGTGCCGTAGCCGATCAGGTCCTGCCAGCGCTGCAGGGGCGTGCGTCCCAGCAGCCCGCCATGCTTGCGGTTGTGATAGATGTCGACGACCCAGATCGTGAAGAATTCGATGAGCTGGGCGAGGGTCAGGGCGGCTTGCCCGACGCTGTCGTAGTCGCCCCGCTCGCGCACGTCCCGGAAGGTCCGGCCCGGCAGGTAGGCGCAGAAGTCGCGCGCGATCGTGCCGAGGGCCCGCTCGACCTTGCCCTTCAGGTGGGGCTTGCGCCGGGGCATGTAGCGAAGCTCGAACCGCAGCTGCCCGGCGGCCGCCTTCATCGAGCGGGAGTGGAATTCCCGTCCGTTGTCGAGCTTGACCACCTCCGGCACGCCGAACACGGGCCAGGACGTCTCGACGCGGACGCGGGTCAGGTCCTTCGGCAGCACCGCCATGCGCAGGCAATGCATCACCGAGGTCCAGGAGGGGCGCTCTTCGCTGAGATGGAACCCGACGATCATCCGGGTGGCCGCACAGATGGCGACCGTGAGCCAGACGCGCTTGGTGCGCTTGTCCTTCCGACGCCGGTTCCGCGCCGGGGTGCCGTCGCCTTCCAGAACCAGCACGTCGAGCGGCGTGTGGTCGATCTCGACGATTTCGAGCGGCCGCGTCGCCTGAGGAGCCTTCTTGACGTGCCGGAAGGCCTGCTCCGCCTCCGCGGGGCCCTGGCGGTGATAGATCTCGTCGAACCGACTGACGTTCGCCTTCACCCAGCGCCGGATGGTCATGGCGTCGGGCACATCGAGGGGCACGGCGCGCGTCTTGTTCTCGCGCTCGACCCGGCCCTGGATGAACAGGATGACGTGGCTGAGGGGGGGGCCGTTCCGGATGAGCCAGTCCTCGCGCACCCGCTCGGCGAGGATCACCTCGACTTCCGGGTCGAGGCGGAAACCCGCCCGCCCCTTCTGGTCGTGCAACGGGATCAGCGCCGCGAGGGCCCTGCCCCCCTTGCGCCAGCGCCCGTACCAACCCTTCAGCGAGGACCCGCTCACCCGTTCGAGCGGCACGTCGTCGGGATGGGAGCCCTCGTTCTCGATGACCCGTTGCCGACGCTCCGCCGCGACGAGCTTCGCGATCTCGGCGTAGCCCTTCAGGACCTTCTTGTGGGTCCGCTCGGCGAAGCACCGGTCGCAGGCCTGCATGTAGTCGAGGCGCATCAGCGCCGCGTCCTGCTGGCGGACATCGAACGTGTCGATGGTGCGGAGGAGGTTGTCCTGGACGCCTTGGGGCAGGCCCGCGGTCGTGTCCTCCACCAGTTGAAGGCGCCTCGGCTCGCCGAAGTAGAGGTCGGCCAGCTCGGCATGGCTCTTCGTGACCGAGACCGGCCTCGCCCCGAGCGTGCGCAGGGTGACGCCGCTCGCGTCGCGCGAGAGCACCTTGTGGTAGACGCCCTCGACGATGACGAGGGCGCCCTCCTGCAGGCGGATCTGGCAAGCGCCCATGTTCAACGCCGCCCCCTCCCGGGCTCGGACACGCGCAGCCGCCCGCTGCGGCAAAGGTCCAGCATCGCGGCCTCGCTCAGGAAAAGCGTGACGGGATCGGGCCCGAGCCGGCGCAAGAGGACGCCGGCCGCGGCGCGCGCGATGGCGTGGGGGATCCCGTCGACGAGCGCGACCGCGCCGCGGTGCGTGCGGATCTGAGACCGATCTCCTGTCATGGGGCTACCTCCGGCTCGGGGAACGGCGGACAAGGGCGTGGTCGTCGAACGGTCGGCCGGGTTCGGTGAGCTCGGCTTCCCCGCGCGCGACCAGGGCGACGACGGCCCGGAAGGCGCGGGTCCCGAGGCCCGAGGCCGCTCGGAGCTCCCGGACGCGGGCCTCGCCGCCGAAGCGGTCCAGGACGACGCGGATGGTGTGCTGCTCCGCCTCGTCGACGACGAAGCTTCGCTCGCTCGCGACGAGCGCCGCGTTCGCGACCCGGAGCGCGTCGATCTCGACCTCGGTCCAGAGCTCGAAGCCGTGGTAGCCGGCCGCGATGGCGCCCGCCGCCAAGCGGGGCCGGATCTCGTCCCAGCCGAGCCTGATCACCCGCTTCAGCGGCTTGACCTCGACGCAGAGGCGCCGCCCGTCGTCGATCTCGACGGCGAAGTCCGGCGTGTAGGTGTGCCACCGGACGCCGTCGTGCCACCGGAACGGGACGGGCTCCTCCTGGTAGCGCAGGACGGCGTCGTCCTGCTCCAGGAGGAGGATGAAATCCCGCGCGAGGAGGCCCTCGTAGGCCACCATGCGGTGGCCCATGCCCGGCTTGCCGGAGGGGATCTCGCCCGTGATGCAGTCCCGCCGTCCGGTGACGATCCGGCGGGACGGATTCGGCTTGCCGACATGCCGGCTTCGCAGGGTCCGGGACATCAGGCCCCTGCCCCGGCGCCGGGCATCCGCGCGGGCGCGGCCGCCGCCCCCAGGCGGATTGGATACCGCGTCACCCCCTCCTGCCAGCGGTCCAGCGGGGTCCGCCCGTCCCGGCGCGAGCGGCCGAGGTCGTGCTGGCTGAGCCAATCCTGCACCGCGGCCATCAGGCCGTCGGCCGTCGCCACCGCGGCCCCGGTCGCGGCGAGCCATTGCCCCAGGCCCGCCGCCGGCGCGGCCCCGCCCGCGGAGGCCGCCGGGCCGAAGCGCAGCTCGATCCCGAGCGCCGCCGCGGACCGCAGGACCGATTCGCTGCGGAACCGGGGGGCGTGGTCGAGCAGGAGGGCGTCCGGGAGACCGAGGCAGAGGCGGGCGACGCCGAGCGGCTCCGGCGTGGCTGCGGCCGGCCGGGCACCGAAGAGCCCGAGGACGGCGTCGCCGTCGGGCTCCGTCGTGGAGAGCCTCGCCGCGACCGTCACGCCGCTGTAGGCGTCCCGCGCGGTCAGCAGGTGGACGCGATCCGTGTCGAGTTCCGGCAGCGCGATGTCGAGGGTCTCCTCGCCGACGACCACCTCGCCCAAGGGGTGCCCGCTCGACATGTGCAGGAACCGGAAGACCTGCCGGGCGGGCGCCGCGGATCCGCGCGCCGGCGGCCGCATGCGGGCGCGGATCATCCGGCGAAGGGTGCCGGGCGCCGGCACCTGGTCGGGCGCGCACCCGCGGGCCAGGGCCTCTTCCCGGCACCGCTGCAGCGCCGCCTGCGTCAACAGGGAGAGCGAGGGCGCCGGCCGCAGGCGGGCCTGGGCGGCGGCCTCGTCGGCCACGGACCCGATCCAGGCGGCCCAGCGGGGCCGGGCCGGCACGGACCGCCGCCGGTCGGCGAGCGCGGCCACCTGCCCGCCGCTCGTGCGGAGCAGCCGCTGCCACCGCCTGACCTGCCGCAGCGACGGCCACTTGACGTCGTCCACCTCACGGCCGACCGCCGCGAAGGCGGCCGGCACGGCATCGGCGCCGCACGCGCCGGCCGGCAGGCCTTCCAGGGCCTGCACATAGGCCAGGCGCCGTCCGGCGCGGGCGCGCTGCGCCTCCGTCAGCTCCGAGAGGGCCGGCGGATCCGCCGGGGCGAGGGAGTCGCTCTGGACGGGAAAAAGTTCGAGCTGCGTCATGACCGCGGCGGTCCTCTGAAAGCCCGTGGCGGGCGTTGATGGAAGCTGGGCGAGGCGGCCCCGGCACTCGGGCCGGGGCCGGTCGTGCGGGCTAGTCCTCGGGCGCCTGGTCGTCCCAGGCCTCGGGCGTGAACTTGCCGGTGGGGTGGCCGAGAAGGAGGCCGAGGTCGTCGTCCCACGCGTCGAAGGCGGGATCGACGAAGCGGTCGCCGGCGGGCGGCTCGCCGCCGTACTGATCGGTCAAGGGCGTTCTCCTGGGGTCGCGAGGTCGGTGGCCCGGTCGAGGGCGTCCGTCGGACGGCCCCGGCTCGGCGGCATCAGGCGGCCGGGACACCCCAAGGAGGCGACACGCGCAGGCCCTTGCTTTCACGCGCGGGAGCTGGCATACGTGTCGGGCCTCGGCGTGTGCCTCATCCGGTCGGTGCGGTAGTTTCACGGTCGCGGTCGAAAAGGCTCGGACGTCGCTTGGGCCGGGGATTCCACTCCACTCCCCTTCCCGGCGCGGTCGAGCGATACACCTGCGGTGGCTTGGTGGTTAGACGCAGGTGATCTCAAGGCGTGCGGCCCTCGGGCCGTGCGCCTTTGTCATGACTCATGGGGCGCGACCGGAGCCGGTCGCGGAGGGTCGCGCGACCGCCCACGGCGGACGCGAACCGGTCTGATCTGGCCGGGCATTGTTACTCTCCCTCGAAGTCCCGGGACGGGACTTTACTCGGTTTCGCCCTGAGACGGCTGCGCCCGGAACTGGCCGAGCGCGTACCACATCTTCGCCTTCCGGTCGTGGATTATTTTCCCATCGCGCTTAAGCTTGGTCTTGGACTTCTCCGAGGCGTCGAGCTGGTAGCCGGCTTTCCGGACGACCTCGTTCACCTCGGCGCCGGACATCCCCCGGGGGCCCGCCTTCGCCAACGCCGTGACGATCACCTTCGCGACCGGGCCGGTGACCGCGGGCAGTTGCAGGGGCTCCGCCCCCGGCCGATCCGCATCCGCGGCCGCCCGCGGGAGGGCCACGGCCGGCGCGAGGCCGGAGCGCTCCAACGTGCCGATCAGGTGGTCGATGCCGGCCAGTTCGGTGGCGATCTCGCGAAGCTTCGCGGCACCGGCCAGCATCGCCGACCGCACGGCTTCGTGCATCTCCGCCTCGGCCTGCCGGGCCTGCTCGCGCAGCCTCTCCCGCGCCTGTTGCAGTTCGGTGAGCACGACCATCCCCCACAAGGCCCGCGGGCGGTCGCGCCCAGGCCGATTTTGAAATCCTACCCGGTCGCGGACCCCGTGGCAACCGGGTGAGACCCGGCCGCAAGGCGCCTGGTTAACGGGGTCCTGCCTGACCGACCCTGCTTCCGGCCGGGTGGCTTCCCGTCCGGACCGGCCGCGCAGAGCTGGCCGGGCGCGCCCGCGGGCGGCGAGCCCGGGCCGGGCGTGCCGGCGCGCTCCGGCCGTTGGCCGGGTGACTCGGCGTCACCCCGCCCGGTAGGCCGCGGCCGGACCGACCGGCTCGCGCGACATGAAGGGCTGCCCCCTGCCCTCCGCCCAGGCGAAGCCAAGCGCGGCCAGCGCCGCCGTCAGCTGCGCGTCGTCGGCGGGAGCGATCCGCAGCCCGGCCCCCTCCGCGTCCGCGATCGCGACGAGCCGCTCCAGGAAGCCTGGGCGCGGGGCCCGCCCGGCCAGGCCGCCTACGACCAGGTCCCCCTCCCCCGACAGGCCCAGCGGCAGGTCCGGCAGGTCGTCCCCCCGGGTCAGCCGGCGCATGACCCGGTGCGCGGCGGTGTCGAGCTCGGCCGGGACCGAGGCGTCCAGCAGGGTGTCGGCCGCCGCGTCGGAGACCCGCGCCGCGCCGCCGCCCGGCAGGACCGCCGCGACGGACAGCTCGATCCCGCCGGCCCGGAGGTCGAAGCGGGCCGACAGGACGAGGCGGACAGCGGTGCGCGTCACGGTGATCGCCACCGCCCCGTCGAGTCCCTCGCCCGCGGCGTAGGACGCCGGACCCACCGCCAGTCCCCGATGCCGGCGCAGCAGGCGACCCAGGGCGGGGCCGAGCTCCGCGTCGACGATGTCCCGCGCGAGCGCGTCGGCGAGGCGCCGCCGCCAAGCCGGGCCGTCGCGGTCGCTCCTCCGGGCGCCGGGGGCCGGCAGCGCCCGGAGGACCGCGGCGGCGTGGCGGAAGCGCTGTCCGGCACTCGCGCCCAGCGCCTCTCGGTAGAGCGCATCCGCGACGGCCTCGACCAGCGGCGGCAGCCCCTTGGCCAGGGCCGCCCGCAGCCGCCGGCCGGCCGAGGCGGCCTGCGCCGCCCGGCTTGCCTCGCCGGCATCCGCCATCAGCGCCGCGGCCTGCCGCGCCTCCGGCGCGACCGTGAACGCGAGCGCCTCCAGCTCGTCGGAGGCCCGGAGGACCGCCGGCAGGCAATCGAGGAAGCGGAGGGCGCGCTCGACATGCGCGCGGGCGGAGGCGCCATCCTCGGGGATCCAGCGGGCGGCCCTGAGCAGGGCATCCCGCACCTGCGCGTGATCCGCCGGCGCGAAGGCCCCGGGGAGCGCGCGCAGGAGCGCGCGGTCGGCCGCCGCGCGCGACCGCGCCAGGGGGAGGACGATCCCGTCGTCCCAGACCTGCCGGAGATCCTTCCGGATCGCCCGCCTCAGGGCCGCGATCCGGGTCGCCCGGATGCCGCCGGCCACGAACGCCGCGTGCAGGTTCTCCATCGTCGCGTCGACCGTGTGCCGGGTGGCCGGGTGCGAGAGCGTCGCGATGGTTCGCCACGCCGTCGCGAGCTCTCCCGCGTCCGTTTGCGTGGGGCTGCTTCCGGCGCGGGAGGCCGGGACGACGGGAGCGGGGTGCATGGCCGGAGGATGCCCAGGAACGCGAGCGTCCGGCCGGGCGATAGGCCGCGGGACCGCGCCAGGCCGGCGCGATGGATCCAGGGCGCTTCGATCCGGGCCGCGGACGGCGCCCGGGAATCGGGCGCACGCCCCATTGTGCGGGCCACGGAGCAAGCCACAATCGGCGCCGCCCGGGCCGTGCCGCATCCCCTGCACCGGCGCGCGCCTCAGGTCGCCTCGCCGGTGTCCCAGGACGCCCAGGAGCCCGGCAGCGACGCGGTCTCGCGGGCGAGCCGGACGAAGGTGGCGAGGTCCTCGTTGGCGTCGTCGAAGGCGCCGTCGAGCAGGGTCCACGCCTCCGGCGCGGCGAGCGCCGCGCCATCGGCGAAGCCGCGGTCGTCCGGCCCGGTCCGCCCGCGGTCCCGCGGCGAGGCCGGGTCGACGGCCGCGCCCGGGTCGCGGGCGAGACGGCCGGCGAGCCGCCCGGCGCGGCCCCGGGCGCGGTCCGGGCGGCCCCGGCCCGGCCCGGGCGAGCGCGCCGGCCCGGGCCGGCGGGGCCTGGGATTCGCCGCGCGCCCGGGCGTTGCCCTGGAGGGGGCGCCGCGGGTGTTCGCCAATGTCGTCATCGTCGTCTCCGTCGCAGCAGGATCGATGGGGTGGCGCAGGTCGGAGGGGTTGCCGGCTCACCGAGCCCCCGGCATCGCCGCGCAGGGCTGGCAGGCGGCGGGGCGTCGGCCGGGAACGCGGGGTCCGGGCCTGCGGCGCCTCGGCGGCGGCGCGCGGCGGGGCGCCCGCGCCGCTCGGGAGCCGTCGCCGCCGAGGCGCGCGAAGCTCTCGGCGAGGTCCCTGAGGCGCTCGGCGGTGGCCTGGTCCGCGGGGGAGCCGGCGGGGCTGAGCGCCTCCCCGAGGGCCGCGGCGTCGAGCCGCTGCGCGTCCGGGTCGGCCGCCGCGGCCTCCAGGACGGCCATGAGCAGGGTGCCCGACCGCAGCAGGCTGGCGGCCGGCGTGCCGGCCGCGAGGGCGGCGAGGTCCGCGCGACCGGGCGGGGCGAGGCGGACCGGGAGCGTCCGCAGCCTGCCTTCGAGGCGCCGGCATCCGGAGAGCGCGGCGGACCAGGGCAGCAGCCAGGGGGGCGGCGGGCGCCGGCCGGCCGGGGCGGCCGCGTGCGCGACGGCCCGCAGGGCCCGGGCGGCGTGGAGCGGGCTCATGCCCGTCACGACCGCCACGCCGAGGCGGGCGCGGACCCGGTCCTCGTCCAGCGCGGCGAGCGGCAGCACGAGGAAGACCTCGGACCCGCCCGCCAGGGCTGCCGCCGCGCGGTCGAGCAGGCCCTGGAGCTGCGCCGCCGCGCCGTGGGCGACCAGGGCGGGCGGGCGCCGGCCGGCCGGCGCGGCCGGGCCGGGCGCGTGCCCGGGGTAGGCCAGGACGGTGGCCGGGCGCTCGACGCGCGCGAGGGCGGCGGCGGCCAGCAACGCCGCGTGGTATCCGGACGCATCGTCCGCGAAGAACCCATAGACCATGGCGGCATCCTTTCCGGTTGCGGGCCGCTGGAGCTTCCTTCTCTGAGGAAGGCTGAATTATACCAATGGTAAAATAGACTGGCTAGATTCGGTCTTGCCTGAAAGCAGTTCACCCCACCGCAATCTCTGGCCTTGGTTAACCGAAAGCAGTCTACGCGCCCCGACGTGCGGGGATGCGGGCCGCACCACCGCCACGCTTCCGACGGCTCGGCGAGCGGGCCGCGCGGGGAGCCGCGAGCCCGGTCTTCGCCGGACGCCGATCCGTTGCCCGTCGCGTTCCCGGCGAGCCCGCCGCGCCGGCGACGGGGCGCGGGCGAGCGCTCAGGCGGTCCGGATCGACCGCCCCGGCGCGTCAGTGAGACGCGGCCCCTGGTCCGATCGGGGACGGCTCACCGCCTTGGTGACCTCCTCGAACCGCGCGCTCGCGTCGGACCAGTTCTGGGCGAAGTCGAACAGCTCGCGCAGGGCCGGCGCGATCTCCTTGTAGGCCGCCAGCGCCGCGACCAGGGCGCCGAGCGAGAGGCGGCCCTGGACGACGAGGTAGCCGCCGATCGCGAAGAAGAAGAACGGCGTGAGGTTGGAGGTGTAGTTGTAGAGCCCCTTCAGCCGGCCCTTGAGGTCGTTGATCTCGACCCGCACCCGCTCAAGCTCCTCCGCCAACCGCATCTGCCGCAGCAGGGCCGACCCGCGTGCGGGGCCGGGCGCGGCCGCGGGCGCGCGGGCGGCCTCCTCCGTGGTCAGGAGGCCGCCGAGCGCCCGGGTCGCGTGGACCCGCGCGCGCACCCTGCCGTTCAGGCGCCGCTGGAGGCGGGGCAGGACGCTGAGCTGCACCGGCAGCATCATCAGCGCGGCCAGCGCGAGGGCGGCGTTCTGGAGGAGCAGGAAGGCGACGCTGGTCACCAGCGTGCCGCCCTGCACGAGCGGCACGGCCACGAGGCTGGCCCCGAAGTAGCCGATGGGCTCGACCTCCTGGACGGCGACGGCCGCGAGCGCGGCCCGGCGCTCGGGCGAGCGTTCCCCGCGCGCCCGCCGGACGATGGCGAGGCGTAGCCGGCGCACGAGGCGCTCGTTGACGCGCCCGCGCGCCCGGTTGACCGCGTACTTGGCGAGCCCGCCCAGCGTCAGCACGGCAAGGTAGCTGGCGCACAGGGCGAACAGGAGTTCCACCTGCGAGAGGGTGAGGCCCAGGACGGTCATCTCCGGATGGCCGTCCCCGTCCGCGTCGGTGATGGCGCGGTTGATGATGTGCTTGGGGATCTCCAGGAGAAGCCACGCCGCCGGAAGGGTCAGCAGCGAGAGCAGCACGAGGCGCAGCTGGAAGCGCAGCGTCGCCCGGACGATGAAGCGCTCCAGGCGCCACCCCCGCTCGCCCTCGGACGCGCCGACCGCGGTCGGCGGCATCGGCCTCGGCCGGGCCCGCCGGCGCCGCCGCAGCCCCGCCCACCGCAGGCCGAACCGGACGATCAGCCATCCTGTCCAGGCCGGCGCGACCACGAAGACGAGCACGGCCAGGAGGTCGATCCACCAGTGGCCGTGCGGGTAGTCGAGCCCCGTGATCCGGTGGGCCAGGGCGTGGATGAAGGCTGGCGTCACCACGGGGCGCTCCGATGCCGGGATCGATCCCATCCCGTGGGGGCCGTCAGGCTTGCCCGCGCCGATGCGTGCGTGCCCGCGTCACGTCCCCGTTTCGCGTCCGGGCCTCGCCGGGGGCTCCGCCGGCCCGGCCCGGCCGGTGACGACCGGGGGATTCCCGTCCGCAGGCTCGGGCCGGGCGGCCAGGGCCGCCGCGCACGCGCCGCGGGACCGGGGCCTCCGGCAGCCGGGCGAAGCGATGCGGCGCCGCGCTCGCGCCCGGAGCTGCGCCAACCCCGGCCCGGGGGCGCGCGGCAGGCCCCGCGCGGCAGCGGGCGCGGTGCCGCCTTGACCTCCCGGCACGTGAGCGCGAACCGAGCCGCCGTCGCGCATCCGTTTCCCGCGGCCGGAGCGAGACGGGGCAAGGGCTGACGGCACGGTCCCTCGGCGGCTCGCATCGGCCTAGGTGACCCACTCCACGACGAGCGACAGCGTTGCGATCAGCAGGACGCCCCCGGCCTCGTCGCGCACCCGCGCGATCAGCGTGGTCCGGTCCTCGCCGGGCGGCAGGTCCCTGGCGAGCTCGGAAAGGGTGGCGCTGACCTCCTCCCGCACGGCCTCTCGGTCGGCGAGGTCGAGGCCGTCCCGGTCGAAGACCTTTCCGTTGGCGTCGCTGAAATCAAAGAAGTACCGCGGCATCGGCTGGATCCTCGCTCTCCGACAATGACGCCGCCTCGCGGACGAGGCGGTAACGGGCCGGCGCGGGCGTCCGGGCTCCCAATCCGGAGGCACGGCGGTTGGCATCGCCCCACAGAGCTTGCCGACGGCGCCCCTGCCCGCGGCGGCCGATGACCGGTCCCGCCGCCGTCGACATCAGGGAGGTCCCGGACGGGGGCGGGCCTGCCGCGGAGCGGGGCTGGCGGGCATGGGAGGGACGGCGCGCCCGAGTTGCACCGGCGACGCGGAGGCGTCGACCAGGGCACGGCCGGCCGTCGGCCGGGATCAGCTCAGGATGACCGGCTCGGCGACGCGGTTTCGGGGCGGCCGTGTCCGGGCGCCGCCCGCGTCAGGCGGTGCGTCTCGGCGGCCGCTCGATGCGCAGGAGGTGCGGGTCGGCGACGGCATCCTCCTGCAGCGCCCGGAGCCGCTCGGCCGGCCGAAGCCCCGATATGGCACCGGAGGCCGGCGGCGCGGGCACGGCGGCCTGGCATGCCAAGGGCGAACAGGTCGCCGGGCAGGAGGCGGCGCGCTTCTGCTGGGGCTGGTGCCGGTGGGAAGGCTTCGGCGCCACGTCGTCCGGAATGTCACCGGCCGCCTCGGCGGCCGCGGAGATCGCCTCGGCCCCCGCGCCGACGACGTCGCCATCGTCGGGCGCCGGCACGATGCCAACGCTCCATCCACCGTCGTGAGGATAGGCCGGGGGCTCCGCCACCGTCAGGTCAGCGAGGGAGGCGTGTCTCGGCGTCGTGCATTGCGCCGCCGGCGCGACGGCAATGGCCAACGCGAAAACGGACAGCACCAGGAAACGCGCGATCGCCACAGGTTCGCTGACCTCCCCCCGCCTCCCGCGGAGCATCGCACGAGCACGCAGCCCCGGCAATCCGGGACGAGCGTGCACCTCCCCCGGCCCGGAGGCGACGAACGATGGCCCGCGCTGGGTCCCGGTTGCGGTCGGCCGCATGACGCCTCGGCCGGGCCAACTGCGCCTCCCCGCGGCGCTGGCAAGACCGCCGACGGTCGGCGAAGGGACCCGCGATATGGCCTTGACCCTGTAGTGGCTACAGGGTGCATGAAGGCGGCCCTCCGGCCTGGCCCCCGGTGCCGGGCAGAGGGAGCGCCTCATGATCGCAGCGGCTCTTGCGGACCCGACGCCCGCGTCTCCCGCGGCCGCGAAGTCCCTTCGCTGCAGGACGAGGGGCATGGACAGGCCGCCCGGGACCGTTCCGGCCTGGGCCGCACCGTCCGGTCAGCCGGCGACGGCCGGGCGGATGCCCGAAACCACTTCGCGTGACCGGCGGCCCGATCCCTGAGAGCCATGCGCAAAACCGGACGCATCTCCGTGCCGACCGCGATCCGCCCGCTCCGCCTGGGCGCGTGCATGATCGCGCTTGCGCTGATCCTGGGGCTGGTCGGTCTCGCGACCGCGGCCACGGGCGGACCGGCCGAGAGGCAGGCTACCATCGCTCTCGCGGACCTGCCCGGCGTGCTGCGCGACGGAAGCCGCGAGCCTCCGGGCTGTTCCCAGGACTCCTTGCCTGGACCGGGCCTGTGCGGTGGCACCTGCGACTGCGGCTCGGGTCTCAGCCCGGCGCTCGAATGTCCCGGACGGCATCTGCTTGCCCGCCATCTTGGCGTTCCGCCGGATGCGGCGGCTTTGCCTTCGGCTGACCTGGATAAGCCGAGTAAACCACCACGACCTCGATACGTCGGTCTCTGCGGCATGCAGACGACAACCCGAACCGCTCAGCCAAATCATGGGTACGTATCGAGGTTCGCAATGGAGCGACGAGCGTTTGGCCGCCAATCAAGCCGGCGGCGAGCATCCGAACAGGTTCCATCCCGGCAGGGACACCCCATCCAAGTCCCGCTTCCGATGGGGATGCCGACGAATTTGGATCCACTGATCTATGGAGCTGCGACGAATATCGCTCGCGACGTCAGGGACGGCGGCCTGACGAGGTGCCGGTCCGCGGAAGGCAGCACCGCGGCGAAGATCGAAGCCCTTCTGAACTATCTGGAAGGCGTCGTCTTCAGGCATGGCGACGCTGCGGTCGACGGCCTGGTCGCGGACGCTCCGGGCGGACGCTTGCCGGTCGCCTGCAGGACGGGATGCGCCTGGTGCTGCCACCAGGATGTCGACGTGTCCATCCCGGAAGCGATCCTGATCGCGCGCAGGAGAGACGCGGCGCACGGCCCCGAAGGCCGGCCGTCGGGCGCACCCGCGCATCGACCGGCTCCCCTCCGCGTCGTCGGCCGGTCGCGCGCGGGCCTGCCGTGCCCGCTGTTGAGCGAGGAGAAAACCTGCTCGGTCTACGCGGTGCGACCGTTCGCATGTCGTACGTTGCTGTCCTCCGATGCCGTGCTGTGCGAAGACGCCTTGAAATCGGCGGTTTCCGGAAAAGCCGACGTCTACATGAAGTCCTATGGCGTCCTCCAACTTGTCGGATGCGCCCATCGGGCGGGCATCAACGCGATCACGAGAGAACTCGGTCTTCAACACGACGACGTGAGCCTCGTGTCGGCCCTGTCCCAGATCAGCGACGACAAGGACACCGTTGAGCGCTGGATGGCGGGCGCGAGGGTGTTCACGCCGAGAGCCGGTCCTTGACGGCAGCTCTGCCTCCCGAGCCCCGGCTTCCGGGCGTGGACGGCTTGGTGCCGCTGACTCGCCGGCCGAACGGCGCACGCATGACGGACAAGGGCCGAGATCTCCGCGCCGCGGCGGTCGGCCGTGCGGAACGGAGGTGTCCCGCGCCGGGCCGCCCGTTTTTGGGCGGAAATCCGGGACTCTCCGGGACGGCAACTCGGGTGACGGTCGGCGCCGCAAGGCCGAAGGGGAGGATGGTGTGACGGGGGATGAGGGATGAGACGGTTCCTGATGCTGGTCGCACTCGCGGTGCTGGCAGCCCTGCCGGGTGTGGGGATCCGCCTGACCGGCCTGCAGGTCGGTCCCATCGGCGAGATGGTGGCGTTCGGCGCCGCGATCCTGTCGGCCGGGTTCCTGCTCTCGTGGGGCGCGGAGGCGGCCGAACGCCACGTCTCCTTGGGCCTGATCGTCGCCGTCGTGGCCCTGGTGACCGTGCTGCCCGAATACGCGGTCGATCTCTACTACGCCTACCAGGCCGGCAAGGCGGGCCCGGACTCCCAGTACGTCCACTACGCCGCGGCCAACATGACCGGCGCCAACCGCCTCCTGGTCGGGCTGGCGTGGCCGTTGCTGGTCGCGCTGCACTGGCTGAAGGGGGGCGGGCGCGCCATCGCGCTGACGCGGAGCAACGCGGTCGAGATCGTCGTCCTGCTCGTCGCCAGCCTCTACGCCTTCCTGATCGTGCTGAAGGACACGATCACGCTGCTCGACTTCGCCGTGCTCGTCGCGATCTTCGCGGCCTATGTCTGGCGCGTGCGCGGCGGGTCCGAGGCCGAGGAGGACGAGGGCGAGGAGCCCGGCCCGGCCGCCGCCCTCAACGCGCTGACGCCCGCCGCCCAGTGGGCGTCCATGGCTGCGCTGACGGTGGTCGCCTGCGGGATCATCCTGGTCTCGGCCGAGCCCTTCGCGGAGGCGATGGTCGGCTCGGGCCGGCTGCTGGGCCTCAACGAGTTCCTGCTGATCCAGTGGCTGGCGCCGCTGGCGAGCGAGGCCCCGGCCGTCACCGTCGCGATCCTGTTCGTGGTCGCGGGGCGCGCCGCCAGCGGCCTCGCCGCCTTGGTGAGCGACAAGATCAACCAGTGGACGCTGCTCGTCGGCATGCTGCCCCTGGCGATGAGCGTCGGCGCGGGTTCGTTGACGGCCTTGCCGCTCGACGCGCGCCAGGCCGAGGAGTTCTTCCTGACCGCGGCGCAGTCGCTGTTCGCCCTGGCGCTGCT
>NZ_NKUI01000051.1 GCF_014845115.1 Methylorubrum zatmanii
CCAGGGTCACCGCGAGCCCAGATCCCCGCGCCGCCTGACCGCCTCCGTCACCTAAAATCCTGCATAGCTCCACAGACGGTCGCGACGTCGTCTTCGACCTCCAGGGGCGAGCCGTGACCGAGGAGAACCTGCGCCCGGTCTGTGCGGACATAGCAGCCGAGCTGATGCATGGCTGCACCGCCCCGGTCGATTGGTCGGCCTGGATCGTCGACGTGCACGACGCCTACGGTCAGCATGTCATGACGTTCAGCTTCGCCGAGATAGCAAACGAGATCGGCTGCCTGTCGGCTCTGGCAGCCTGAGGAGAGCGCTATGGCGATGAAGACGACCTATCTCGTGCAGACCTTCGTGCTGAAGCGGAAGCGGCTCGTCCCTGGAGACCAACAGGTTTCGCCGACCAGCAGCGGTGCCCTCAAGCGGGCTGAAGCGATGGCCGGTCGTCTGCCGGGCACCGCCGCCATCCAGATCGTGGCCGACGACGAGACAGGCGAGCTGGAGAGCGCGACGATCCTCGGCCGGTTCGGCGATGTGCCGGACGACTTCGCCGAGACGCTGCAGGCAGCCTGAGGGAGGTCGCGGTGCAAGCCTACCGCCTCAAACAGGATGGTCCGCCGGGCTGCTTCACGGTTCTAGTCGATCGCGAGACGGCCGGCCGGGTTATTGCCTGTGACGAGCACCCTGGCCTCTGGCGCATAGAGGACCAAGACGGCCGGTTCATGGGGAGGGCTGGCCTACGCGAACAGGGGGTCGAGTTCCTTATGGCTTGGTTTCTCGCCGACGATCAGGATTGGTCATGATCGATGATAGCGATGACGACCGCATCGCTGAGGTGCGGAGGCGGATGCTTGCGGCGGCGCGTGGGGGCTGAAACGAAAAACCCCGCACCGGCGGACCGGGCGGGGCAAGTCTTGGGAGGAACGGAAGACCGCTCTGTGTGGCAATGCGGCCCGACAGCCGTTGTTCAGGCTCCGTCCGAAATCGCACCAAGCCGCTCGACCCGGCGCTGGCCCGCCAAGCGGAAGCGCCCCGTCCGCTACCAATCTCCGATGTTGGGACGAGTCCGCTCTATTGCCGAGCCGACGTCGGGTTGGGAAGCCGGCACGAGGGTCCGCCGCCTTTGAGCCGCCTGGACAAAGAAGGTGCATTTCAGCAGGCCTCCCGCTCGTCACCTCACGTGCGCGTGAGGAACCACCTTCTACGGCTTGCGCTTCCTATAGAAGCCAGAAATCTGCGGAGGAACGCATGACTAAGATGTCAACCTTACTCAGTGCTACCGCAATCCTTGCTTTCACGGCCGCGTCTGCACTCGCAGCGCCGTGCAACACCCAGGGCAAGCAGGCCGCCAACGAAAAAAGCTCCAGCGCTGACCACTCGACCAAAAACCTCGCCGATGGTCAGCAGCCGAGTTCCCCCAAAACAGTCGGTGCAATGAACAATATGGCTGCCAATCGCGCCACCTCACCTGCTGATGTGACCCGGCAGGCAGAGGGTAAGGGAACGATGGCTCAGCAGGGGCAGTCCGGCAGCGGTAGCCAGGGACAGCAGGCGGGTGGTGGTTCGAGTTCGGATGCGGACCGGTCGACCAAGAACCTCGCCGACGGTGAGCAGCCGAGCGCGCCGAAGACGGTTGGCGCGATGAACAACGTCGGCGCTAATCAGCTGCCGGGTAAGCAAGCGCAGAGTGATGACGGCTGCTGATCCAGGATCAAGCACCTAACGAATGATGACCCACCTCGACTTACGTCGGGCGGGTCATCCGTTGCCGCACATCACAAGCCGAGCATGCCGGCCGGGGTGATGGCGATGAAGCAGGGGCTCACGGCCGGTCCCTATCATGATGAGCCCGGTTCTCGATCGCCTGCTCACGCTCGATCAGGCCGAGCAGCTCGGTCTGGCGCTTCGTCTCTTCACGGATGATGCGAACGCATTCCGCGATGCGTCCCGTGTCCCCGGTTTGTCGGCGGGTAAGATCGCGCAACTCGCGCATCAGGTCGATTGCCTCGCGAGGCCCATGCAGGAACGGCGGCGGCACATCGGCAATACCGACCGGGGCCGGCGGCGGCTCACCGTGCTGGCGGACAGCGAACCGGAGCGGACGCGCTGCGTGATACGGCGGCGCGTCGGCAGCTAACAGGCGGTAGAAATGAAAAAGCCCGGCACCGGCAAACCGGGCCGCGCTGTTGCGGTACTCAAATCGGCGTCGGCTGCCCCTCTTCCATAATCGCGGCAACGCTCTCTAGCGTCTCCCGCGCGGTCTGCGCGCGCTCATACGACGCCGAGTCGAACCCCCAGATGTCGTGAGCCTCGATGTCTCCGCTTTTGGGATACGCCGGATCCGATTCGGGCCCTTCATCGCGGATGGCTTCAAGGCCAGCGACGGCTACAGACAGGGCTCGCCCATACCGATCACTCGATCGCGCGCCGGATCCCCCCTTTTCAAATTCCGTGTGTGGCATGGTTCGTCCCAGTCGAAGCGCCCCCTCGACGTGGCCAAGCTTGCCGCCTCTCCATTTGGTTGCATACCCAAACTGACTACAATCAACATAAAATTATCATAGGTTTTTCATCTGACTCAGGCTCACCCCGGCACGGACCCGCCGAACGGCAGCGCCCCGGTCTTCCACCGGTCGCCGATCCAGGGGCGTGTACGCTCGATCGCCGGGCGCTGCGGGTCGCGATCAGTCCGGATCGCGGTAATCGTGCCCCATGTCGATGTAGGGGCGGATCGCCTCTGCGAACGGGCGCAGGTTCGGCTGGGCCAGGACGAGATACGCGACCAAGCCGGCCATCCCGACCCACGCCGTGCCGAGCCGGATCCGGTCGCGCGGCGGCACGTCCTTTCCGAACAGGTCCGGCACCGTGACGCCGATCGCCAGGGCGCAGATACCGAGCACGATCCAGAAATCGAACACCGCGTTGTTGATGATGTAGGCCGGCTGTCCCGAGAGCCGCCACAGCGTCGCCACCGCCATGTTGAGCACGTAGGAGGCGCAGCCCAGCCAGACCATCAGGGCGTAGAGCAGTTCGCCCGGCGGCCAGCCGCGCGACAGGACCGCCCGCCGGGCCGGGCGCCAGTAGGCCACCAATCCCCAGCACGCCAGCACCAGAAACACGGCACGCAGGCCGGTCCCCCGGGCGTGGAACGGCGTGGTGAGCACGAGGATGACATAGGTGGCCGCGACGGCGGCGAGCGCCCACGCCGTCAAGAACTCGAACACGCGGCGCATCAGGCGTGACCCTTCCTGGCCCGGCCGGTCTCGGCTCGCAGGCGCTCGAAATAATCCATCATCCGGTCTTCTGCGGCGGTGGCCGCCCGGGCTTGGCGGCGGGTCTCCTGCGCCTGGATGCGGCGGCGAGAGCCTTCCTCGATCTGACGGGCGGATTCGCGCGTCCGATCCGTCGAAGCCCGCAGATCGCGGGCAGCCCGCGCGGTTTCCTCGCTCGCATTCAGGGCGCCACTCACCGCGGCATCGAGGCGGCGGTGCGCAGCGGCGGGATCGGCATGCGGCAATAGCCACGACATGAGGCGCCTCCATCCGGTCATGCGCGCCCCCGGATCAGATCCTTGATCGCCTCCGCCACGGCGTTGGCCGAGGTCTGAAGCCCGGCAATGCCGTGGCGGACCTCGCGCGCCTCACCTTCGGTCTCGCGCGCCAAGGTCTGGATGGCCATCGACAGCGAGGCGACGGCGCGCTCGTTGTCCTTCAATGCCTCGGCGCTGTCGGAGGCGGCCGCCTTGTTCGCCTCGATGACGGCGACGACGCGCTCCAGCAGGCCGAGATACCGTTCGGTCGCTTTGCGCACTTCCATGAACAGGAAGCCGATGACGACACCCGCTACCGCGAGCGCGCCCTGAAGACCGTGCTCGTGGAGGAGGTTCGCGATGTCGATGCTGGTCACGGATCAGCGCCGCAGCAGCTTCACGCCGACATTCGGATCGACGCCGCCGATGCGCTCGGCCGTCTTCAGGCCCGACAGCCCGAGCAGGCCGGTGAGCAGGGCGAGCAGCGAGCCGTTGTCGAGCGTCGGCGGCGAGGGGAACGCGATGCCGAGCGCGGTGCCGAGGATCGCTGCGCCCCACGCCACCATCGGCGCCAGGACGAACGAATAGGCGAAGCCGAACACGCAGATCCAGGCCACGGCGGGGCGCCAGCCCGAGACCCAGAAGGACGGGCTCTGCGCTTCGGCGAGGTTGATCGCGGCCTGCTGCTCGTTCTGCTTGGCCAGCATGTCGGCCCAGGCGCGCTCGCGGTCGGCCAGGGCCTGGGCGATGTCGAGTTGCGCCTTCTGCGCGGCGACCGGATCAGGAATCACCCGGTCGAGGATCTTGCCGATGGTCGGCATGATGTCGGGTAGCAGGCTTGCTGCGACGGAGGCGAGGATACCGGCGGCCATGGTGGATCACCCCTTCGGAGGATAGGCGGCCCGGAGCCGGGCGAGCGCGCCGGCCCAGAAGCCCGGCTTGGTGTCGGTGGCAGCCGGCATTGGTGCCGCCGGAGAGCCGGGGTTGCGCGGCGCCGGGGCGAACGCGGGACCGGTCGTGATGGGAGGCGGCACCGGCACGGGAACGCGCACCATCGCCAAGGCCTCGGCCCGCACGCCCTCCACGCGCCGCGACCACCCTTTCCCGAAGGTGCCCCAGGTCGAGAGCCTGCGGAGAAAGGTCAGACGATCCGCGCAGATCCGCTCGATGACCTGATCGGCGGCACGGCCCTTCACCGCCGCCAGGGTGAGCGGGCCGATCCTGCCGTCATCCGCGACGCCGATAGCTCGCTGGAGCGAGGGGATCGCACGCCCGACACCTGAGTTCACCGCGAAGTCGAAGACGCAGTAATCGACACCGGCCGGCAGATCGTCGCCGCGCACGCGGTCCCAATAGTTCTTGCGGTAGATCGGCGCGACCGTGGCCCGGGTGAGGGCCCTCACCTCGGCCTTGCTGGCGGGCCGGCCGAGCCAGTCCGAGAGCGTGCCGATGGTGACGCCGAGATTGGTTGCCCCTCCCGGGTCCTTCGGGTGGTCGACGTACCCGCCCTCATGGGCGAGCGCGAGCGCCAGCGCCCGCTCGAAATTGGCGGCGGCCATGGTGTTCTCCGATTGTCGAGGGAAGGTGTCGGGCTCGGGCCGGGTGGCGCTGCGAGTTAGAGAAGAGTCGCGCTCATCTGCGCGCGGCCGGCCGAGATCGTGCCGGTGGTCGAGAGCGTCTGGAGACCGAGCTTCATCACAATCGAGCCGCGAGCGGTCACCCGGTACACGCCGGTCAGGTGGATCTCCTGCGTCGTGTTCGCCGCCACGTCCCGGCGCTCGGCGATGTAGGAAGCGTTGTCGTCGAAGCCGCCACCTGCGCCGCCGCCATCGTTCTGCAGGAACAGGTTCGCCTGCCCGGCCGTGCCGCCCACCTGCAGCTGCACATGGGCGTCGATGCGGTAGCGCTGCCCGACCTCGGCCCCAGGCACGAAGATGCTCACGCTGTTGTTGACCGTGCCCGACACGCTGATGGCGCCGGCGTTGCTGGCGCGCCCAGCCGGCAGGTTGCCTTCGACGCGAACGTTCTGCGTTCCACTGGACAGATCGACATACTCGGCGCGAGCGGTCTCGCCCTCATAGTCACTCAGGCATTCGTATTCCTTGGACTTGCAGCGGTCGGTAGTCCCGAGCAGCTTCAAGCCGGTCGTGGGTTTGAAATGTTCGATCTCCGCAATCCTGGCGACTTGGCAATCCTTCAGCTCGATCCCGTTCCACGCACCGCCCGCACTCTTGCCAGTGGAGTAGTTCTGGAGCTTCAGCCGCTTGACGCGGATACCGTTGCACTTCTCCGCCCGGATAGCGAGCGTTCCAGGCGTCCCGTCCGACAACACCCCAGCCGGCGAGCCCTTAATGAACAGGATGTCGGAGATATCCATGTCCGGGCAGTTGATGACACGAATGCCGAGATCAATGGGGCTCAAGTGGCCACCAGCTATGCGCCCCCACGGCCGCTCACTCGCGTTGTTGATTTCGATAGCCTGCCACACAGCGATAATGATCGGATCCAAGACGCGGAAGCCCTCTACCTGTCCCTCGGAAATCATGCCGAGTTTGGCGTTTGCAACGCGAGGATTGAAGATCAGACCATCACTTGGAATACTGAGTAGGCTGGAACCGAAATTCCGAATCCCCAGATCCATTGTGCCGAACGACAGGCGGCCACCATTGTCCGCATCGAAGTCCCGGCGTCCGACTACGTTCGGGTTTTCCATCTGGAGGTTGTGAACGTCGATGGTCTCTATGCCGACGTCCCAGCCGTGCTGAAGGTAATTTACACCGCGAACTGTAATGTTTTTCAGGTTACAGCGCACATCGTTGCGGAAGCTGCCGCTGTCGGCGGCGGCATAGGTCACGGACAGGCCGGTCCCCGCCTCTTGCCCGAGGGTCAGGAAGGCGACGTTCTCGATGTGCGTCGCGTTTTCCTGCTTGTCCTGCTTGATGACCCCGCCGGACACGCCGGGAGCGAACACGAGGGCCGACGAGCGGTAACCGCCGGTCATCTGGAAAGCCTGATTGGTGACCGCGAGAGGTGCGCCGGTGAGGTAACGCGCGCCGGGAGGGAGCACCAACTGCTCCCCGGAAGCGATTGCCTGCTGCAGGCGGGTCTGATTATCCGTCCCGGTGGTGCCGTTGAAATCGCCCTTGCACCCGAAGCGCTCCAGGCTGATCGGATATTTCAGCCAGTCGGCGAGGATGCGGGGCGTGGACAGGCCGGTGGCGGACGCGCTCACGCTGGAGGCGTCGCCATCGAGATCAGGCAGGAAGGCTTGTGTCTGCCGGTTGAACACGCCCCGCCGGTAAACCGTCGCTCCGCCCTGGATTGACATGTTGCCGTCGCCGTCGCGGCCGATATCGAACATCATGGCGCGCAGGCCCTTTGCGCCGGCCAGGACGATCACCGTGTTGTGGCGTCCACCCT
The DNA here is from genome assembly GCF_014845115.1 of Methylorubrum zatmanii. GTDB lineage: Bacteria > Pseudomonadota > Alphaproteobacteria > Rhizobiales > Beijerinckiaceae > Methylobacterium > Methylobacterium zatmanii. Next base: position 6,944 of record NZ_NKUI01000051.1, read on the forward strand.
TGATCTGCGCGCTGACCGAGGCCCCACCGATCAGGATGCCGCTCGTCGTCTGATGGGACAGGTTCTTCGCCGTGCTGTCGCAGTTGACGATGCGCGTTCCTCGGCCGTTGTCCCGAATGTCGAAGCCGCCGTTTGCCTCCAGATCGTGGCGCTCGATGATGCACTCATCGCACCCGGCGAGGATGTCGATGGCATAATCCGAGCACCCTTCGATGGTGCCGCCGACGATGCCGGAGCCGAGGGCGAACCGCAGCACCGCCCCCTTGGCGACGCCCTCGATCTTCGGATCCTTCAGGATGACGTAGCTGCACTGTCCGGCAGCACCCTCGCCCGTCAGTCCGGCCGCGATCCAGCCGAAGCCGGGCTTGGCGCCCTGATACCAGCCGCTCTCGTTGACGGAGGCGACCAACCCGTAATTCGAGCAGACGCCCCCCTCGGTGTAGAGCGCGGCCGAGTTCGGGCCGCAGCCGCGCACGACGAAATGCAGCTCGGAATGGTTGATCGCCTTGGCGAAGACGGCGTGATCCGCGCCCGCGCCGGCCTCGATGATGAGGGGCGCGGACGGCTTGCCGACGTGCATGTTGTAGGTGTGCACGGTCGTGCTGGCGGTGCCCTGGTTCAGGATGAAGGCGCGGCCGGTCCCGGTGTAGCGGAACCGCACCTCGCCCTCGATGTCGATCCGCCCCATCGAAACCGCCCATTGCGGCGAGACGCTGTAGGGATAGACACCCGAGGGAATGACGAGGCGGCCGAGCCCGGCGCGGACATAGGCGGCCGCCTTGGCCAGCGCGTCGCTCAGATCGACAGTGCTCGCAATCGTCCCATCAGCGATGCTGGCGTGCAGGGCCGGGTCGATGAAATCGAGCAGGCTCTTGCGCTCGCGGATCTTCCCCTCGGCCGGGCGGGACAGGAGGTCGCCAGCGAGCGGAAGGGTTTTGTCGAGCTTGAGCGCGACATCGCTGCGGCGCGCCAGCGGGATGCCGCCGGGCGTCTCGCCATCCTGGATATGGAGGGTTTCCGTCCCGACGACGATCTCACGCGGAGGCCCCTTGTAGGCGTCCACGGAAGCCTGGTTCGGGAGGTCGCTCGCACCGATGCCGGCGAGCTGGCGGGGCTGGCGAGCCATCAGGAATTCCAATCGTTCTGCGAGGAGGGGTCGGTGTCGAAGTTGAAATCGAGAGCCGCGGTGCCGATGAGGGCGGCGTACTGGCGGGCATCGCCGGCCGCGAACTGAGCCGCGATGCGCTGCGCATCCGCTGCGGCCTGCGCCTGGAGGGCTTCGTCCTTGGCGCGGGCGGCGGCTTCACGCGCCGCAGCTGACGCAGCCGCATCCTGCGAGACCTGCGCCTGTGCAGCGACCACGTTCTGGCGGACGCTCTCGACCTGGGTGGCGCCGATATCGACGGCCTGCCGGTCGGCGGTGACGGCCTGCCGGTCCGCAGCGACCGCCTGCGCTCCGGCGGCAGCGCCTGCGGAGGCCTCAAGAGCGGCGTCGCGCAAAGCTCGCAGTTCGGGCGTCAGCTTCGAGGTGATCGGCTCGCTTTCGCCGGGCCACACGCCACCGCCTTTCGGCCCGTAGAGTTCGCGCGGGTCGGCGGCGGTGTCGATCCAGTAGTCGCCATCCTCGCCATCGGCGGCCGTTGGCGGACCTTCCCCAGAGAGAAACCCGGAGCCACGCCGGCCCGCCTGGCCCGCGACGGCGACCGGCGTCACGATCGGCTGCCTGCCAGCCCCGAAGGTGACGCCGGCCCGGTCAGCGACGAAGTCCCGAATGGCAGCCGGGTCGTCGTAGCGCAGGCGCACCGGCACGAGCAGGCGGCGGGCGCCGTTCACGACCTCCAGAATGTCGGCCGTCAGCTCGCCGCGCGGGAAATTCGCCTGGGCGAAGGCTCGCGACACCTGATGCACGAAGGTGTTCTTAACGGTCTGGTCGCCGCTGCCATCGGTCGGCGGCACCAGCGACAAGCCGTCCTGAAAGGTGAGCACCTTGATCGGAGCGACGGGCTCGCCCACGCCCGACTTCGACGTGGCCGGCGCGATCCAGGCCTCGAAGACCCGCCCCTCGACCGACAGCGGATTGCCGGCGGCATCGAAGAACGGGATCTCCCAATAGGGGTCCGTCTGCGTCGAGATCAGGAACTGCGGAAGGCCGGCCATGAAGGGCTCTCGCGTCGAACAGCCGAACGGGCGCGGCGCGGCGGTGAGCCACGCGCGGGTCGGACAGAGTTGCGGGTGTTGGGGGTGGGCGGCTCAGGCCGGACCGGATCGCCTCAGGGAGCGATCGCTGCAGCGCCGGTCGGCGCGAGCGGGGTCTCGGGTTCGGTAGAGGCGACAGCAGCCGCAGGGCCGCCGCTGTCGTTCAGGAGGGCAGTAAGGCGCTCGACCTCAGCCTTGAGGATACGGACGAGATCCAGCGCCTCGGCCTTCTCGCCCGCGATGACGGCAGCGCGGGTCTGCGCGCGGTTGCGTTGGAATTCGAGTTCGGCGATGCGGCCATTGAGGGCCGTCAGGCTGATGGTGTCCTGGGCAGCGTCGCTCATTGGCCGGCGCTCTCCGCTTCACGCTTGGCGAGGATGTCGGTCGGCACTTGGATCGCGATCGGTGAGCCGCCCTTGGCGTAGACCAGCACCCACGACCACGGTTGCCGCGGCAGGTCACAGAGCATGACCCCGACATCGCCGATTGCCAGATCGGGGTGAAGGCTCGCGCGATTCGCGATGTTGACCGCTTCGCCGGCCTTGTACCCGCTGCCCTCCGCCATTTCGGCAAAGACCCCTTCCAGATGACGGGCGATGTCATCCGGCGTGTTCAGCTCGACCTTTTTCGTCTCGGTAATCGTCAGCATTTGCATCTCCTAAGAACCCGTAATCGCGAAGTATGTATATCCTACGCCCGGCTGGTTGTTGGTGTTTATCACCTGATAAACATGATAGCCCGGAGGCGGGTAATCTCTGTACGAAGACGTGTTCGCCAGGGTCTGGAACGAGATGTTTCCGTCCGTTCCTCTGAGTGCGTAAAGATTGGCGGCCTTGTCCCGCAGTGGCGTTCCATCGCGCGAGATCCGGAGCACGCCTTCCTGACCAGGGGGGACCGGTGTTGTGGGAGCCCCCTTGCTCTCCGCCAATATGACAACAGCCTCACCCGGTCGGGTAGTGATGCCAAATTGAGCAATACTTTCGCCGTCGGTGTAGCCACTATTGCTTTGTGAGACACTGCCCGGAAGAAAATTGCCAGAGGTAAGCCGGATGGTCGGAACCATCAGTACGCCATTGACGAGCGAGAACACTGGAGAAGAAGAGCCGCCGGAGGTAATGAAGAACCTGTCCGCATCGAAGCGGATCTGGCTGGTGCCATCATTCATCAGATCGAACACCATGCCCGCGCCGTAGGTCTGGCCGTTTCGGTCCGCAGCGAGCAACGCCTGAAGCCGTGCCGTCACGCCGCCCGGCACGGATGAGGCCGCCTGCATCGAGAATCGCCCAAAGGCGGTGCCCGCGTCGGACCGGGCATACAGATCGATGTTTGTGCTGGCCTGAGCGGTGTAGATGTCCGAGATCGACTTATCGATCCGCGAGACCGCTGCGGTGTTGCCGTTGGACTGAGCAACGACTGCCTGGATCTGTTGGGCGAAGGCGCTGTCCTGATTGATGCGGGCGGTCTGCTCGCTCAGGAAATAGGCCCGGTCCGCATCCGTCTGGGTCTTCAGGTTCTGGAGGAAAATCCGGTCTGCATCGGCCTGCGCGCTGACGCCTTGGAGAAAGCTGCGGTCGCTGTTGGTCTGTGCGATCAGCAGGTCTGTCCGTTGCGCCTGGGCGCTGTCCCCGTCCGCCCTGGCCTGCTGCTCGGTGACGATCAGGGCGGCGTAGCCGTCCACGATTGCTCCGATGGTATCGATCCGGCGGCCCAACGCCCCGTCACCATCGGCGCGAACCTGCCGCTCGTCGACGATGAAGCCGGAGAGGTTCGAGACGTGGGTGTTCACGTCGGCGCGCAGGCCGCTGATCGATGAGGCGTTGGCGCTGTCACCATCGGCGCGGGCGGTCTGCTCGGCGGTGAGCGCCGCGCTGTTGCTCGCGGTCTGGGCCCGCACCGACTCCAAACTGGTTGCGACCGCTTCCACGGCGGTAGTGCGAGCCGTCTCCTCTCGAAGGATCGCCGCGGCGTTGTCGTTCGATTTGGCTACGGCGACTTCGAGGGAATAGGCGAGCGCGCTCGTCTCGTCGGTTCGAGTTTTCTCTTCTCGGAGGATCGCAGCGGCATTGACCGCATCGTTGCCTAGGCTTTCCAGGGCCCGGTTCAGGGCATCCTGCGCCTTTCCATCGGCGGCGAGGAAGTCGGCGCGAGCCTGCGCGGCGACGCCGATGGCATAGGCCTCGACCGACAGGATGTAGTCGATCCGGTTGCGGACATCCTGCGTCAGGCCGGCATAGTCGATGGGCGGCAGCCGCACGATCTCGGTCTGGGCGCCGTCGACGACAGGCGCCACCGTCGTGAAGGTCGTGCTGACGTAATCGCCCGGCAGCCCCGTGCGCCCGAAGGCACGGGCGCGGACCGTCACCGGAATATCGCACTGGCGCATCGGCGCGCTGCCGCTCGATGCCGGGCCCAAAGGCGACAGCACCTCCCAGGTGCCGCCGGCATCGTAGGAGATATCGGCCTCGTAGGCGCGGGCGCCGCGCGTGGTCGAGACGCCCCACACCACCACGATGCCGGTTTCGAGGCGCTGGCAGCGCGCATGCAGGACCGAGATCTGCGGGATCAGCGGCTCGGCGAGGTTGTCGGCGTTGACCGGTGCCGGTGCGATCACCTGCTCGTCGAGCAGCTGCCAGACGCGGGCGTCGTCGGCCACCATCTCGATCTGCACGTGGTCGGCATCGCTCGGGATCGCCGAGCGGGCGACATAGGTCTCCTGCACCTCAACGAGATCGCCGATGACGACGGTGGTCGGGCCCTGCGTGTCCTTGTTCAGGACGGCGGCGAGGCTGCGCCCGGTCTGCGCCGCGAGCGCGGCCACGTCTTCTGGATGGAGTTCCAACCCGCGCGGGCCGACGCCTCGCATGCGCACTGAGGGCTCGCCGAGTTCGGCGAGGAAGGTGTTGACATGGGCGGCTAAGACCTGGGTCAGCTCGCGGGCATCGGCCTTGCCGGTGGCCGGGTCGATCCGGATCTCCTCGGCCATCTCGATCGACACGCGCGCCGGCCACGCGATCAGGGCGTCGCGGATGGCGCGAGCCTCCTCGAAAAATGCGGCCTCAGCAGCGGGGCGATCAACGAGCAAGCCTTGCTTGACCGCATGATCCAGCTTCCGCAGCAGGCCGAGATAGTTCTCCTTCCGCTGCGCGGCTTGGGCCAGCGACAGGTTCGGGTCGTCCCAATCGACCTCGGCCCCGTCGTCGTCCTCGCCGCCCCGCTCCTCGGTTGATAGGTCCGGGGCGGGCCGCGCCTTCGGCTGCGGGGTCGGTTTCTGAGCGGCCTTCGGCTTGGCCTCGGCGTGGGAGGCGTTGTTACCGTCCCTGCCTCGGACAGGGCGGTGGGTAACACCGCCTCGATAGGTCGCCGGGCGCTGATCGAGGTTCCACTCGGTGGCTTCGACGTCAACGCGCCCCTCAGCGTCGAGGGAGAGAAGACCCTTTTGCTTCCAGCCTGTTACCGTCTTCCGCGACACACCGCGGGCTCGTGCAAACTCGGCTTGGCTTAGGAATTTTGCCCTGCTCTTTTCGGCCATGGGCGCTGTTACCTGTTACCCTGTTACCGGGTTTTCGGAGTTCGGCGCTAGAAACTGTCGGGGCCCCGACCACCCGTATACGTTCGGAGCCCCCAGGGGCCCTGACGGTCGAGGGGCGGGGCACCATGCCCCTACCTGCCTGCCGCTGCCTGCTGATCGAGGTGCGCCGCGATCCGCTTGCCCGGCACCGTGCCCTGCAGGTCGATCACCCCGCCGAACCTGACCCGACGCCACCGGTAGGTCGGGCGCCAGTTCATCGGGCTGTGCGGAGCGCCGGGCATCCACGTGTTGACCATGCGGGTCTCTTCGACCTCGTAGGCCAGTAGGCCGAACCATAGGCCGCGCAGGCGGGTGCGGCCGGTCGGCCTCCACTCGTCGTCGGTCACTGCCGCACCGGCGCACCCTCCGGTGCCTCCGGCCGCTCCATCCACTGCGTCGCCCGCCAGCCCTTCGGCAGGCCGCTCCACGATGCCGAGCGATTGCACTGGCTGTCGCCGCTATCCCACCGGCAGTCGGGGAAACGGTCACCGACGAAGCGGTCGCTTTCAGGCAGCCAGATCTTGGCCCAGAGATCGACCTTGCGATCCTTCGGGGCGGTCTCGACGTTCTGCCAGTCCGCCATGCCGAGACCTCGCTGATTGGCGCCGGCCCAAGGAGTCGAACCCTGATCGCGGGCTTTGGAGACCCGCTTGCGCCCTGCGCTGGCCGATTGGTGAAATGGTTGCGGCGGTCGGATTCGAACCGACGACCTTCAGGTTATGAGCCTGACGAGCTACCGGGCTGCTCTACGCCGCGTCGTGAAAGGTGAAGTGAAGTCGTGCCCTCAGAGGGCACAGCCAGGAGGACCAGCCTCCAAAGTGGAGAAGCGGTGCTGCCCGTCTCCGTCGCGGCTCCACGTCGATCCCATCAGGGAGAGTTAAGCGGCGACTTCCGAGATATACTAGATGCCCGCAACCTGCGCAATGTCCAGTACTATGGGCGACATGCGCCCGAAGAGGCTTACGCATACCCTGATGCGGTCGTTCGGCAGAATATCGTCCACGATACCGGGGAAGCTCGCGAACGGCCCTTCGCGAACCAGTACGCTCTGTCCGACGCTGATGCCCGTCGGCTGAACGATCTCAGCCTCGGCAAGCCGATCCGCCAGCCTCTGCAGGTCGTCAGGATCGAGACGGGCAGGGCGCATGACCAGGGACGCGATGTTTCCCTCGGGCCCGCTCTCCGGCTCCGGATGCGAGACGATCTCGGACACACCGGGTTGGGAACGCGCCTGAGCGAGATGATCGACATCCCGCACGCCGATGAACACCGTACGCATCAGCAGGGGCGTGGAGCGCACCACGCGCCGGCCTCGGCGTACAACGACCTCTGAGGTGCGGGGCTGATACCAATCGACCTGCGCCTCCTTCAGCGCCTTGAGCGCACGCTCATCCATGCGCGGCAAGGTTCGGGCGATGTGCCAGGACAAGGCCGGATCGATCTTCACCGCCGCAGCGCCCAGCACAGGCGCAGCGACACTTGCCTTGGCCGCCGGCACTCCTGCCGCCTTGCGCTCGGCCCTGCGCTGCTTCCGTGCTCTCTCACGCTGCTTCTTGCCCGCTCGGTTCATATCGCCTCTCTGACCAATTCCTCAGGCTACAATCTCGAACCGACGGGCGGACTTGGCGCTCAATTCGGCCTCCAGCACGTCGGCCCAGTCGGTGCCGATCTGCGGCGGTAGCTCGACGCACACCACACGATCCCTGACCGCGAGGCGGTGAGCGAGTGCGTAGGCTGCAGCCTGTCCACCGAAGGCGCGATCGGCATCGCCGAACACGATGACCTCGCGCGTGCAGTCCGGCGGCTGCCACTTCGCCAGCATCGTCGCGTTCGTGGCTGCCCAAACCGGCATGTTGAACAGGCGCGATGCGGCGAGCGCCGTCTCGATGCCCTCCGCGATCCCGAGCCTTTCTGCCGGCGGGGACAGGCGGACGGCAGCGCCATCCGGTACTTTGCCCGGCATCAATCGGCGCGGGATCTCGACCGCTGCCTTACGGCCATCGTGGGTCAGGTAGGTCCGGTGGAGCGTAGCTGCTTCCCCGTCGGGACCGGACACCTTGGCAACCATGGCCGGATGGTACGATGGGACGTCGTCCTGATAGCGGAGATGGTCCACCATCCGCAGGCAGCGCGGGAACGTGGCCAGCCCAAGCCGAGCTTTGAGGTAGCGACCGACGGCATCGTCAGGCTGGATCCGACGGGCCTCGGACCACAGACGGTTCAGGGCTGAGCGACATTCCTCAGGCGAGCGCTCTGCCGCCGACGGCATGACGGGGGCGTCGTCGATCAGCGGCTCCAGCCGCTCGGCCAGTTCGCGGAAGTCGATACCGAGCACCCGCATGGCGAGGTCGATACCATCACCGGCCCCACAGTGATTGCAGATCCAGGTGCCGCGGCCCTCCTTGTCGTCGAAGCGGAAGCGGGTCTTGCCGCCGCACATCGGACAGGGGCCGTTCTTGCGGCCGGACAGGAACTGGCTGTCCACGCCGATCATCGGCAGCAGGCTCGCCCATCGATCGCGGGCGCGGTCTCGCAACGGCACGAGCATGCTCAGGCGGTCCTCCGTTTGGCCGAGGCGATCTGCTTGGACTTCAACCAGTTGAGGATGCGTCGCTCCGGTTCACGTTCCGGTGCGTGCTGGTAGCGGTTCGGCCAGACGCCGGTGAATTCCTTGAACTGGTGCGCCGCCCAGCCAGGGGCGTAGCCGCGGCGCCGCCCGTAGAGCTTGAGCTGGCCGAACAGCGCGATCTTCTCCTCGGCCTTGGCCTTCACCCGCTCGCGCTTCAGTTCGACGAGGTTGCCCTCCTCGCAGCGGATTTCGCTCTGCTTCACTGGCTTGAAGCCGCAGGCGGGGCAGGTCGGGGTCTTCGGCGGCTTCAGGAAGGTGCAGGAGGGGCACTTCTTCGGCAGCGACACGGGTCGCTCCCGAGCCTCCTGCCTCTGCCGCCCGCGACCGTCGTCGAGAGCATCGTGGTGGATGTCGGTGACGAAGCCGAGCCGCAAATGCGTGTCGCTGTGGTCGAGAATCTTGCAGTCGGATTTTGGACCGTAGATCGGGTGTGGGTCGGGCATCCGCAGGCCCCGCCCAATGATCTGCACGAACAGCATCTCGGACTTGGTCGGCCGCGCCAGGACGATGCAGCGCACGTCCAGATCCACGCCCGTCGTGAGGCAGCCGACGCTGGCGATCACGCGCAGCTCACCAGCCGTGAAGCGCTGGAACAGGGCCTCGCGCTCGTCGGGCTTCGTGTAGGCGTCGATGTAGCCGCAGGTGATGCCAGATCCCTCGAATTCAGTCTGCAGGCGCTTGGCGTGAGCGCGATCGACCGCGAACACGAAGGTCGGCCGATCCTCCCCCTGCCGGCGCCAGGTCGTCACCACGTCGGCCACCAACTCGGGTTTGTTCATCGCCTTGCTGAGGTCGCCCTCGTGGTAGTCGCCGGCCACGGTGCGGACGCCGGCCAGATCGGGGTGGGACGGGGCGTAGACCCGGAATGGCGAGAGGTAGCCGGCCTCGATCAGCTCGGCCGTCGTGGTGACCTGAATCAGGTCGTCGTAGTGCTTGCCCAGCCCCTTGGTCCAAGGCGTCGCCGAGAGCCCGACGAACGGAACGTCCTGCCAGTCCTCCGCGGACATCCACGGGCCCAGCATCTCGAACCAGCGATGGGCCTCGTCGATCACGACGATGTCGAAGGGCGGGATCGCCCGGCGCTGCAGGGTCTGAATCGAGGCGACCTGCACCGGAGCGGCCGGATCCGTCATCGAGTGGTTGCCCTGGATCACGCCGATGTCGCGAATGCCCTCGGCGTAGAACGAGCGCACGGTCTGGTCGATCAGCGCGATCGCAGGCACCACGAACAGCACCCGCTTCGCCTTCGACCGGGCGCCCTTCACGATCGCACCGGCCACCACGGTCTTGCCCGCACCTGTCGGAGCTTGGACCATCGGACGGCGGCGACCGGAGGCGAGCGACTGGCGCAGCCGTTCGATGATCCGGGTCTGGTGCGGACGAAGCTCCCGGCTCATCGGGCGCCTCCCACAGCCCGGTCGCGACCGAACTGGCGGGGGTCGTCCCAAGCCGCGGGCTCGAAATCGCTCAGGTCGTCGTCGGTCGGAACCCGCCCCTCGCGTGCGCCTACGTACGCGGGGGAGGTTCCCTCGTTCACCGTCTCTGCGGCTAGGTTCTGTTCCCTGGTCCTAGGTCCAGGGTCCAAGGTCATAGATCTATTATCCAGCATCGAGCGTTCGCGATCATTCGCGAGCCCTCGCGAGGTTTCGACGAATTCGGGCAGTTTCGATTTGCTCGGTCTGTCAATCTTCTGATGCGTCAACCACTTAGGGATATCGAGATAGGGCTTGCCCTCGACGAGGTATCGACGAATGCACCCCTCACCTTCGAGTTCTTGCAGCCAACCCTCGATGAGGTTCAGCGCGTCGTCGTCGAAGGGGTAGAGCGTCATCGCGAGGACTCGCGAGTTTGCGCGAGCCCTCCCGGCATCATCCACGATGGTCCAGAGCTGCACGAACAGCAGGCGGGCATCGCGAGAGAGCGCGCCGATCGTTTCCGACTGTGCGAACTCGGGCTTGATGGAACGGATTCGCGCCATGTCAGGCCTGCCCCTTCGGAATCATGGTCGAGAGGGAGGCGGCCTGTGGCGCGGTCTCAGAAGGGCGGCGCTGGCAGACTAAGACATCGGCAAGCCAGAGAGCATGGACGCGCTCGACCAGCCGCGAGGCGTAGCGGAACTGCTTGTCGGTGAGCCCGCCGCGATCGACAGCGTGAGAGAGCAGGCTGGCCGCGAAGCCAAGATCGCGGTCGTTGGCATCCATCACCGCGACGCACCAGCGCAGTTGATCGATCCATGCCCTGGTGCGCGGAAAGTCCGGCACCTGGGATGGATGCAGGCAGTAACCGTCCTCGTTTTCGGGTGACGGTGGGTGCTTGTGATCGGGCATGGCGACACCGTTCCGGAAACCGCGAGCGCGGCCGGCGAGAGAGTTCGGGGCGGGGAGGTTGGTCGGGCCGTACCGGGAGCGATCAGGGCGGTGCGCGGATGCGGGCTGGCCGCTTCGGCGTGAGGTGGCCGCGGAACACGCCCACGGTCGATGCCGGCCGGTGCCGGAGAAGGGTCAGTAGCTGCGCGGTTTCCCGGTGAGCCTCGGAGCGCACACGGTTGCGGCGGGCGGCCTCCTCAAGCCCTTCTGCCTCCAGGCCGAGGGCGAGATTGCCATCGCGCTGGGCGACGTTCTGGTGCCACGTGACAAGGCGCTCCAGGCGTTCCTGATCGACGGTGGGAAGATCATCGGCCTCAAGCATGGCCGGCCTCGCCGAGCCGTTCGCGCAAGCCCCGATTCTCCACCGTGAGGCGGGCGACCTCGTCTTCCAGTTCGAGATGCGCCTGCTCGTTCGGGACGAGGTGAGCGCGCATGAACCGGGTGTAGGCCTCGGCCACGGCTTGATGGTCGGCGGAGTCGTCGCTTTGCGCGGCGTGCCGCTTGGCCTCGACCCACCGCTCGAACAGGTGCGTCCGGTAGGCCTTCACCCGCTCGATGACAGGTCGTCTGAGGTCGTGATTCAGCATCGGCCAAAGCTCCGAGGTTCGAGGAGCGCCGTGTCGGGGCGAATGGGGGAGGGTGGCGAACCGGCGATCAGCCGGTGGCGTCGGCTACGGCGGTGCGCGGGCGTAGGTGGCGAGGATCGTCATGGCCGCTCCTCAGGACCGGGCTTGGTCACGGATGGAGGCGAGGCGTTCCCGCGCATGCGCGAGATCAGCCTCCGCCGCCGCGATCTCAGATTCGAGATCAGGTCGACCAAGAGCCCGAGCAGCCGCCAGCGTCGTCTCAAGCTCATGCACTTCACTCCGAACAGCTTGGACGCGTGCCTCGATCAGGTGGTCGAGCCACCGGCCCAGGCTCTCCCGGACACGGTGGCGTGCGGACCAGAATACGCCGCGGGGAATGCCGTGACGCCGCTCCAGAGCCGCACGGGCGATGGTGCGGGAGGCACCCGACGACGCCTCCCGATCCTCCAGCCATTGGGCGAGATCGCGGGCCAGGATGGCTCGATTGCTCAGGGCGGCATTCACGACGGTCATCCGCTGCAAGAGATTTTTGCCAGACACGCAAACCCTCCCGTGGTCGAAACAGATCGACCACAGCGACGGGAGACCGGCAGGTGAGACACGGAACGGGTGGTCACGAAGGAACGGGTGCCGACGGCCGCGATGCTCTGGCAGGAACGGGCGGTCGTCGGTTCACCGAAAGCGACATCGGCATTGGCCGGCGAGAACATGGCGGACGGACCGGTCATGCCGAAACCTCCGCAGCACGCACGGGACGCTTCACCGGCGCCAGATCGACGGCACGCACGGCACCGGCCGTCACCGCCTCGATCCGAGCCGCGACACGGATGGAGGGACCGCGCGTCCGAAACCGGAGCTTGCGCACCGCCTCGGCCGAGATCTCGCCGATGCGCTCGGCCATCTCGGAATCGGACATGCCTTCGCGGGTCATCCAGTCCTTGAGCCACATGGCTGGATCACCTCCGCCCGACGGCGCACCGCCGCGGCTGAAGCCGCTCGGCGAAGCGCTGGCGATCATGATGGTGGATCTGGTGGCCGTGATGCCGGGGCTGGACCGCGACGAGGTGCTGGAGCGGCTGGCGAACCGCCTCGACGGACACGGGCGCACGCCGGGCGGCACGGAGTCGGCGGCGTTGCTCGGAGCGATCGGCCGCGCTCTGATCCAATTGGGCGCTTGAGGGGAGGGCGGAATGTCCGAGAACGAGGAGATGTTCTCCGTCGAGCTGGAAAGCGTCGACCGCGAGATGGAGGTCGACGGCAACGGCGTAGTCGAGACCTTCGAGGTCCGCTTCAACTGCGCCCGGCCGAACTGCTCCCTGGAGGTTCACGTCACGTTCGATGTGAAGGACGTGACGACGCTGGAGGTCGTACCGCGCGCGATGTCGGAGATGGGCAGGGCGTTCGCGGCGCTGGCGGAGCAGAGCGCCGGCTGGGGCGAAAAAGTAGCATGACCCCGGTTCGATGGAGCTGAGGCCCACCGAACCCCTCAGTCGTTCCAACACCACCGGTTCGACTTTCCCCCTCTCCGTCAACGAGAGCGGACGAAACCTCTCCGTGCATTCGAATGGCACCCCTTCCGCAAGCGGGGAGGGGGAAGCCTGCATCCGGTGGCGCGCCATGGAGGGAGCAGTGCTCATGCGACGCTCCGCGGCTCGGTGGTATCGGGAGCGCAGCCCACACGCTTCCTCGGCCATTCGGTCAGACCTACGATGCCGGAAGTGACTTCGTGGATGCGGATGGCCGTCTGGAGCGACGGGCCGCGCTCGCCGTACTTGAGCTTGCGGATGCAGTGCTGGGTGATCCCACCGACGCGCCGCGCCATGGTCAAGTCGTCCAGCTTTTCGGCGCGCATGTAGTCGATGAGCTTCATGGGCGAGCATATTTCCCTTAAAGGGAAAGATAGTCAACCCCAGAAAGGGACAGGACAAGCAGGCCCGTTACGGGTCATCTCTCCCCTCATGGGGAACGCCCTTCGAGAACTCAGGCTTGAGCGCGGCTGGACGCACGAGGAGGCGGCCGCCGCAATGGGTGTGTCGCGCGGGCAGTTCATCAAGCTTGAGCGCGGCGAGCGCGGCCTGACTGAGCGGACCATCGCCTTGGCTGCCAGGGCGTTCGCGGTGCCGCCGAGCCGTGTCATCGGCGAGGTGGCGAGCGCCGCGGGTGATCGGCAAACACCCGTCCCGACGCTACCACAGCCGAACGCGACCATTCCCGATCATGCCGAATCGGTGGATCCGGGCGTTTTCAGGGGACCGCGGAACGTGCCGGTGTACGGCACCGGCTCCGGCGGCGACGGCGGCGACTTCAGCTTCAACGGCCAACTGATCGATCATGCGCCGAGGCCGCCCGGCATCGCCAACCGCAAAGACGTCTACGTCGTCTATCTCGTCGGTGACAGCGTAGCGCCCGCCTACGAGGACGGAAGTCCGATCTACGTGGACCCGCACCGCCGGCCGGCGCCGCGCGACTACGTCGTGGTCGAGCTACGCGGTGAGCGTGAGGGCGAGCCAGGACCTGCCTTCGTGAAGCGCCTCGTCAGTCGCGGTAGCGGCAAGCTCCGGCTGGAGCAGCACAACCCGCCGGAGCAGCTGGAGCCGATTGATGAGGCGGATGTCGTGAGGGTGCACCGGGTGATCCCGTGGCCTGAGCTGATTGGGATCTAACCATCATGTATAGCCCCGTGACATCGGACGTCGGAGCCCTCGGCGCTGCGGCAAGCAGCACCTGCACTGCTACCTCGCGGAGTTCGACTTTCGATACAACAACCGGGTGAAGCTTGGTGTGGGTGACAGGGAGCGGGCGGATCGGGCGATGCGAGGCATCATCGGCAAGAGATTAACATATCGCATGTAGGTGCGGCGCAAATTGCAGCGGCGTTGATGGTCGTTGCGACGCCCTGCGTTGATGCAAAATTCTCTTAACCGCAGACACGTTCCGTGTAGAGTCAGGGCTGGAGTTGGTGGCAAGTCCCGGCAAGGCCCCACGAAAGTGGGTTGTGTCGCCAAAACCAAAGTGGCCCGAGGCTTACGCCCCAGGCCACCAAGTTGGTCAGTGAGACTTCGGAGACGGACGGGTCGGCTTCTTACGAACCCTGATCCTGAATGCCTCCAAGCCGTACTGGCTGGCGAAAATCCGCTTACCGTTCCGGAGGCGGATCGACTTCGTGAAGATGACCTCGGTGTCGTCAGTCATGGAGTTCTCCTACGTGGAGATGACCCGCTCTTTGCACCTTCAGTTTCTGAGGCTCGTTGGTGCAGAGGGCGGCCTTCACAGGGGTGCCCTGATGGCTTGTCCCTTGAAGCTTAGTGGAACGGGTTCTGACTAGTGAAGTCGGGAGCCTCACCAGACGCGCCGCTCGCATACTTAGAAAGGCGGTATAGCTGGCCGTCGTACGTCACGACGCCATCGCTTTTGAGGCGGCTGAGCAGGCTCGAAACGCTACCTCGCTCCAACTGATCACCTCGCGACTGTGCGGTCTCGACGGCAGAGGCGGCGTTCAGGCCACGCGCTCCAGCCTCCTCAAGCAAGGTGAGGATGTAGGTTTTGACATTGGACCGAGGCGCCCTCGGCCTAGCCTGCGGGGTGGGCTCCCCGGTCACGACGCGTATAGCCATCTCAACGCCGGAGAGTTGTTGCTGTAGTTCTGCGATCTGCGCCTTGAGGCGATCGCGCAGTGCCTCCAGGTCTTTCATCTGCTGCTTCCCGGTCGCCATCGGATCACCTCTTGGAGTTAGTCGCGTGGCCCCGGCGGGACTCGAACCCGCATGCCCGGCAAGGCTTCGGTTTTAAAGACCGCTGTGTCTAACCAATTCCACCACGGGGCCGCGCGCAGGATCACGGCCAGCTGCGGCGATGTCAATCGACGCGTTGCGGCGGTCCATTAACGCACTAATTTCCATGCGTTATCAGTGGCTTGGCTAACATAAAACACTACATCTAGTAATGCGTTAAGCAAATGTTCTTGATTTGTTCGAATTGATCACGGAAAAGTGAGCGAGAGTTTGCAGGTAAATCGTCGGCTTATATGCGCCAATTGATCAACCAACATCCTCTGAGAGGAGAAGCGGACCAATGCCGAAAGCTTCAACCGCTAGTCCCAAATCCGCCAAGCTCGGCGCCGAGAAGTTGACGCCTGACGACGGCCTCGCGCAATCCAAGCGCTTCGTCAAAGCCGCTCAGTAGCGCGGGACCAATAATGATCGCAGGTAGATTAATCAGTGGGGCAGGCAGCAAGTCCAAGCACATGGCGCTATAGCTATAAAAGAGTGGGCTGCCTGTATTTTTAGATATTTAGCTGCAGCCTAACTGATATAATGATCGCACATAACACTTCATATGTATGTAATTTTTAGTCAGACTTTGGCGTTTCTAATTTTGTTTCGTCTTTTTCTTCTGGGTGAAGGCCGACTTTTTCAACAATTTTCTCCATCACTGCCGCTAAGTTTCGCGCAGTATCTGCAAATCTAGAAAACTGCGCGTTCCATTCTTCCTTAGTGAGGGCGGCTGGATCAATATTGTTAACCATGTCTAAAACACGTTCGCCGCTTGCAATATGATATGTTTTCGTGACTAAAGTTGCATCCAAACGGGCAACGATCTCCGCATTCATACTTCTCTTATTCGCCTCGGCTTCGACCTTGAGGCGGTCGCGCATGCCATCTGGGAGGCGGAGGACGAACTTGTCCTGGTCTTTGGCGGGAGTGTCAGCGCTCATGCTCCATCCATACTGGCACGGTGCCTGTTTCTGAATGGTGGCATCGTGCCACTTTTCGGTTGACCAAAGGATGGCATAGTGCCACCTTTCCGGTGCCAGCCGATTAGACGGCCGGGTCTGAGAGGATCAAGTGCCTCACCAATACCCAAGCAGAAACCTTGATAAGTTTATGGTCAGGATGCCCCCGCGAATGCGCTCGCGCATAGCAAGCTTGGCCAGGACCAATCGCCGATCCATGAATTCTGAAATCGTCTTTCATCTGGAGAAACTTATCGAAGCTCAAACGCAAGCGGCCCCGACCGGCGTTCCAGCGCCGACCGAGGCCTCACCCGAGGCATAGGAGTGGTCATGTCTCAGGCTGAAGAAACCCATAGCACACTATGCCGCCATGCCCCGACCTTTGGAGCACTGCCGACCACCATGTCCAGCATGGAGATCGCCGAGCGCACCAAAAAGAAGCACCCTCACGTTATGCGGGACATCCGCGAAATGTTGGACGGGCTTGGGGAGGCACCATCCAAATTTGGATCGTCCTATCGCGCCGGAAACGCGAAGATGGAGCCCTGCTTCAATCTCCCCAAGCGTGAGTGCCTGATCCTCGTCTCGGGCTACAGCGTCGAGCTTCGCGCTGCGATCATCGACCGCTGGCAGGAGTTGGAGGCCCGCGAGACGCAGCCCCGGTTCGTCCTCGACCCGTCCGACCCGAAGGTGATGCTCGCGGTCTTCGACCATCTCCAGAAACAGGTCGCGGAGAAGGACGAGATCATCGCCACGCAGGGTGTGCAGGTGAAGAAACTGGAGCGCCTGGAGGGCGCCAAGGGCTCCATGTGCATCACGGATGCCGCCAAGACCCTCGGCACCGGCCGGGACGCCCTCTTTGCACGGCTGCAGGCGGAGCGCTGGATCTTCAAGCGGGCCGGCAACAAGAACTGGCTCGCCTACGACGACAAGCGTCGCTCCGGCTACTTGGAGCACGACGATCATCTCTATCAGGACAACGAGGGGCGGGAGCGCGTCGCCACGCGGGTGCTCGTCACGGCGAAGGGGTTGGTGAAGCTCGCCGAGGTTCTGAACCGACCGCTTCACTGAGCGTACTGCGGGCGGCCTGCTATTCCGGTTGGGGGCTGAGCTGAGCATTCTCCCGGCGGCGGGCCGCGCCGCCTCGGAACGTCCCCGAAAACCGCACGACAGTTGTCAAAATTCTCCCCCCAACTGTGGGGCACTTTTCGGACAACTGTCTGAGCCAGAGCGCGTAAAACGAAGGGGCTTCAGCAAGGCGCAGCCCCACGACCGGGCTGACAGGATCTCTACCCGGTGACGGGCTGCCGCCAATCTCGGGTGAAGTTGAACCTTCTTTGGATGAGCTTGCGTCGGCAACCGCAGGCAAAAGAGAGCAGCCCGGCGCGAACCACGTCACCGCGCCGGATCGAGACCCTCAAGATCGAAGGACCGATCCCGATGGCATCCGCCAGCGATTGCACCCGCACGCCTTCTTCAGGAGGCCCCGTCACCCGCGCCATCGCTGCGGTCCGGGGGAAAGGCTACGACGCCACGATCGACCGGATGCTCGCGAACGGCGATACCGCCCGGCAGAATCTGAGCACGCTCAGTATCGGCGGTCTCTACAGCCTGTTCCAGGCGCACGACGCCGCTTCGTTCGCCTTCACGCACGAGGCCAACTCGCCGCGTGCCGGGGCCGACGTCCTGTCCTCGAATCTCTTGGACGAGATCGCCGACCACCATCATCGCGGCTTGGAAGCGATCATCGCCGAGATCGAGCGACGCCGGCCGAACGACAGCCTCGACCGGGCGATCCGCTTCAAGCTTCTCGGTGCTTGGTATGCGGGCTGCGAGGATTGGAGCGCCGTCGCCCGCCTCGCCGCCGAAGCCAGTGCCGCCAGCCGTTGTGATGCTTCGGGGGGCTGACGGCCCCGCCGTCCGGGTCCAGCAGGATGTCAGCGACGGCCGCCCATCTGCTCCGCATCCTCCCGAAGGACGGGACGGATGCTCACGTTCCGGCCGCTTCCACCTCGATCTACGCACCGCCGGCACTTGAACTTGCTCCCCAGGGACTGGAGCGATCGGAAGCCCTTGTGCTCGGCTTGGTTCAGCCGAGCCCGCGACCACCATCCCTGATGACCGCAGTCGTCACAGGTGACGTACAGGTAGGCGAGATCCTTGAGTTCGGAGTCGTCCGTCCCGATCCTCGCCCCCACCCGCATCCCCCTGCAATTTGTTCACGTCCTGTTCTATCGTGAGGCGGGGTCTGGGCGTTGTCGAGTCTGGTAGGGGCCTGTCGCCTGTGGATAGACGCAGAGCAACCCCGCCCAATGTTTCCCTTAAAGGGGTTGACGCAAGTTCCCCTTTTGGGGCAATATACATCATCGCGCTATAAGGCGAGACAAAGCGGCCCCCGCCGGTCTGGACCACCGACGGAGGCCTGTAGCCCCACCTCACACATCGGATGAATGCCATGCTGCAGGACCAGTCCCGCAATCGCACCCCCATGCCTGACGCGCAACCGACGGAATGCGCTCCAGGGGACGTCCGGTCATGATCGCGTCACCGGCAAGGAGAGCCGCCGCGTTCGAGCAGCGCAGCGACGAGGTCCGCTTCGAACGGGCCATAAGCCGAATGCTGGCGCCGACTGACCAATCGTGCAGCCCGACCGCAGTGCTGCCCGTGAGGCCGAAGGCGATCTTTCGGGTCGCGCCTGTTGATCGTGGATTCGATTACTCGCGCTCGCTGATAGGGCGGGCGCACGTCGATGAAGGCCCTTCAGTCGAGCGTTTCGGCCCCTTCGAAACGGAGCGCGCTGCGCACGCGCTAGCGAAACGCGCCGCGGCTCGCTTCGCCGACGAGAACCCGCAGTTCGTCGTTGGCGTGGTCGGCCTCGCAACGGAGGCGCGGCGCGAGCCGACCTCACACCGGTTCAGGGCCGAGGATACTTCCTCACGGCAACCCGCCGAACTCCCCACCTGCATCACGTGTGGGAAGCCAACGCGGTTTTGGTACGGAAGGCCTCAACGCTACTGCCCGCGGTCAGGCCCCCGGAATCCCTGCGTTGAAGCGGAGAAGGCCCGCAGGGATAGGGAAGACCCTGCACGAAAGGCTGCCTCGGCAAAGAAATCCCGCGACCGCTACGCAAGGCTCATGGCGACGCCGGAGGGTCGCGCCTTTCTCTGTCAATCGGCGTCCAATCGGGACCCAGGATCGGCGTCCAAAAAGGGGTCTGGCGCACT
>NZ_NKUI01000052.1 GCF_014845115.1 Methylorubrum zatmanii
CGAATCCGGTCGATCCCTTCGGGATGGCGGATGTGGACGTCGTGCAAGCGCCGCGCGGGCTCGCTGATCCCGCTTCCGGTTGAACAGACCGGAAGCGGGATCAGGTGGTGGATTGCGCGCCCCGCTCCGCCTCCTCGATGCCCGGCACGGGCCCCTTGGCGGCGACGTGCCGCACGAAGGCGTCGACCCAGGCATCGAAACCGTCCATCGCCGCTGCCTCGCGGGCCATGTCGTCCGCCTGATCGTCAGCATAGGCCCGGCCGATCCCGGTCCGGGCATGGCTCCACAGCGCGTCAGGCACCTCGATGCCGCTGTAGCGGCATTGCCAGACGAGGCTCTGGTAGGCGCGCCGCTCCTCGCCGCCATAGGGTTCCTCCGCCGGATCGAACCATGCCTTCTGCGAGAGGATGCGCGGGCGCCCCTCGGCATCGCGTTCGTTGCCGCCCTCGTTGCCGTAACGGAAGAAGGCGGCGCTGCGCCCCTCTTGGTGGTTTCGCGTCAAAGCGGGCCAGAGCGAGGATTTTTCCAGGGCCTGCGCCTTCAGCGTGCTCTTCTTGTCGATCAGGTCGGGGCGCGGGTTGCCGCCGCTCATGCAGACGAGGCGGCGGGCGGAACGGCGATGACGAGCACCTTGAGCGGGCGCTCCTCCAGCGGAAGGGTTTCCACGGCGGCGAGATCGTCCAAAGGGCGCGGTCCTCCGGCGGGTGGAAATCTCCGGTGTTCGGGCGAACCTCACCGGCCCGGTGCGGTTCCCCGCCCGGCGGTCTTCGCGCCCGCCGCCCGATCGGCTAAACGGGCCACCGATTCAGTGGACCTCACACAGCTCCCGATGCCCGGAAGCCCTCCCTGGCCGTGACGGCCGCTGCGGGAGTTCCGTGAGAGACACGCAAGCGGCAGGAACGGATGGCGATGGCGGCGGGCGCGGACCACGGAGCGGAGACGGGGGGCTTCACGGCCATCGTGCTGGCGGCCGGCAAGGGAACGCGGATGCGCTCCGACCGGCCCAAGGTGCTCCATGCCCTGGCCAACCGCTCGATGCTCGGCCATGTGCTCACCGCCGTGCAGGAGGCCGGCGCCTCCCGCCTCGCCGTGGTGGTCGAGCCGGGCCGGGAGGACGTCGCCCGCGAGATCGAGCGTCTCGCACCGGGCGCGGGCATCCATCCCCAGGCCGAGCGGCTCGGGACCGCCCATGCGGTGCTCGCCGCCCGCGCGGCCCTGGAGGGCGGCCGGGACGTGATCGTGGCCTTCGGCGACACGCCGCTCATCACCGCCGAGACCTATGCGCGACTGCGGGCGCCCCTGCGCGAGGGGGCTGCGGTCGCGGTGCTGGCCTTCGAGGCGGCCGATCCCACGGGGTACGGCCGCGTGCTGACGGAAGCCGGCCGCGTCCTGGCGATCCGCGAGGAGAAGGACGCCTCCAAGGAGGAGCGGACAATCCGCCTGTCGAATGCCGGGCTGATGGCGCTGTCCGGCACCCATGCCCTCGGCCTGCTGGAGCGGATCGGCAACGACAACGCCAACCGCGAATATTACCTCACCGACGCGGTGGCCCTCGCCGTCGCCGACGGCCTCTCCGTCGCCGTGGTCGCGGTGGCGGAGGACGAGGCCCAGGGCGTCAACGACCGGGTCCAGCTCAGCATCGCCGAGGCCACGATCCAGGCGCGCCTGCGCCGGGCGGCCCAGCTCGGCGGAGCGACCCTGGTCGCTCCCGAGACGGTCTATCTGAGCGTCGATACCGTGCTCGGCCGCGACGTGGTGATCGAGCCCCATTGCGTGTTCGGCCCCGGCGTGGTCGTCGGCGACCGCTGCGTCATCCGCGCGTTCTCGCACCTGCACGATGCCCGGCTGATGGACGGCGCCGATATCGGCCCGCATGTGCGGCTGCGCGGAGGCGCGGTGCTCGGGGAGGGCGTCCATCTCGGGAACTTCGTCGAGATCAAGAACGCGACCCTGCATGCGGGCGCCAAGGCCTCGCATCTCACCTATCTCGGCGATGCCGAGGTGGGGGCCGGCGCCAATATCGGGGCGGGCACCATCACCTGCAATTACGACGGCGTGTCGAAGCACCGGACCCAGATCGGCGAGGGCGCCTTCATCGGCTCGAACTCCGCCCTGGTGGCACCGGTGAGCGTCGGCGCGGGCGCCCTGGTCGGCGCCGGCTCGGTCATCACCCGCGACGTGCCGGCGGACGCCCTGGCCGTGGCGCGGGGCCGGCAGGCCAACCGCGAGGGCATGGCCCGGACCCTGCGCGATTCGCTGAAGGCGGCCAAGGCCGCCCGTGATGCCAAGAAAGACTGAGCGGAACCGGACGCGGCCGCACAGTGCCCGCGCGACGCCTCTGCGGCTTGGGCGCTGGCCTTCTTACGCCGCGATCCGTACAAGCCCTGATCCGCGCCACGCCCAAGGTCCGGCCCTTGCCCCGCAGGGAGCCGGTCTCGGGCAGGGATCCCGTTCCGGGATGCCGGGCGCTCGTCTTTGGTGGCTTCAGGATCGGCCATGTGCGGAATCGTTGGCATTGTCGGGCGTGATTCGGTCGCGGACGGGCTGATCGAAGCGCTGCGGCGGCTTGAATATCGCGGCTACGATTCCGCCGGCATCGCAACCCTGGAGCACGGCCGGCTCGACCGTCGCCGGGCGGAGGGCAAGCTCTCGAACCTCCAGCTCAAGCTGGTCCAGACCCCGCTCTCGGGCGCCATCGGCATCGGCCATACCCGCTGGGCCACGCATGGGCGCCCCAACGAGACCAATGCCCATCCCCACGCCACCGAGCGGCTGGCCGTGGTCCATAACGGCATCATCGAGAATTTCCGCGAGCTGAAGGCGGAGCTCGTGGCCGCGGGCGTGCGCTTCGAGAGCGAGACCGACACGGAAGTCGTGGCGCAGCTCGTCAGCCATCTGATGGGGCAGGGCCTCGGCCCGGTGGCGGCGGTGGAGGCCGCGCTGCCGCGCCTGCACGGCGCCTTCGCCCTGGCCTTCCTGTTCGCCGGGCAGGAGGATTTCCTGATCGGCGCCCGCCACGGCGCGCCGCTCGCCATCGGCTTCGGCCAGGGCGAGACCTATCTCGGCTCCGATGCCCTGGCGCTGGCACCGTTCACCGACGAGATCACCTATCTCGACGAGGGCGACTGGGCGATCCTGACCCGCGACGGCGCCGAGATCCGCGACCTGTCCGGCAACGTCGTGCGCCGGCCTCGCCAGAAGATCGTGGCCCAGGCCTATCTGGTGGACAAGGGCAACCACCGCCACTTCATGGCGAAGGAGATCCACGAGCAGCCGGAGGTGGTCGGCCGCACGCTGGCCCATTACGTTGACATGGCGCGCGGTCAGGTCGTCCTGCAGGAGACGCTGCCCTTCGACTTCGCGCGGCTGTCGCGGCTCTCGATCACCGCCTGCGGCACCGCCTATTACGCCGGGCTCGTCGCCAAATACTGGTTCGAGACCCTGGCACGGCTGCCCGTCGAGATCGACGTCGCCTCCGAGACCCGCTACCGCGAGCCGCCCCTGGAGAAGGACGGATTGACGCTGGTGATCTCGCAATCGGGCGAGACCGCCGACACCCTGGCTTCGCTCCGCTACGCCAAGTCCCAGGGGCAGCACACCCTGGCGGTGGTCAACGTCCCGACCTCGACCATCGCCCGCGAATCCTCGGTGGTGATGCCGACCTTCGCCGGCCCCGAGATCGGCGTGGCCTCGACCAAGGCCTTCTCCTGCCAGCTCACGGTACTGCTCTGCCTCGCGCTCGCCGCCGGGCGCGCCCGGGGCACGCTGGATGCCGCCCGCGAACGCGCGGTCGTGGATGCGCTCATCACCGCGCCCGGCCTGATGGCCGAGGCGGTGAAGATGGAACACGCGGTCGAGACCCTCGCCCGCGAGATCGCCAAGGCCCGCGACGTGCTCTATCTCGGCCGCGGCACGAGCTACCCCATGGCGCTGGAAGGCGCCCTGAAGCTCAAGGAAATCAGCTACATCCACGCGGAGGGCTACGCCGCCGGCGAACTCAAGCACGGCCCGATCGCCCTGATCGACGAGAGCGTGCCGGTGATCGTGATCGCTCCCCACGACGCGATCTTCGAGAAGACCGTCTCCAACATGCAGGAGGTCGCCGCCCGCGGCGGCAGGATCATCCTGGTGGGCGATGCCAAGGGCGCCGCCAATGCCGGGCTCGAGACGATGGCGACCCTGACCATGCCGGACGTGGACCCGGTGGTGGCCCCGATCGTCTACGCGGTGCCGATCCAGCTCATCGCCTACCACACCGCCGTCTTCATGGGGAAAGACGTCGACCAGCCGCGCAACCTGGCGAAGTCGGTCACGGTGGAGTGAGGGTCAGGCCGGGAGACCGGCCTGACGGCAGCGCCCGGATCAATCATACCAAATCCGCTTGATCCCTTCGGGATGGCGGATTTGGGCTTCGCTCAAATCCCGCGCGGGCTTGCTGATCCGGAACCCGCTCTGATCGAGCGGATCCCGTATCAGGTCCGCCAGGGGTGGTCGGGCAGCTCGGTATCGCCGATGGCGCTGGCACCGGCGAGCGCCACGGCGTCGTCGTTCTCCACCGAGGAGCCGCTGACGCCGATGGCGCCGGACATCTCACCGTCCGCATCGACGATCGGGATGCCGCCGGGGAAGGTGATGAGTCCCTGGTTCGAGTGCTCGATGCCGTAGAGCGAGCCGCCGGGCTGCGACAGCTGGCCGATCTGGCCGGTCTTCATGCCGAAGAACACGGAGGTCTTCGCCTTCTTCTGGTCGATGTCGATGGAGCCGACCCAGGCGCCGTCCATGCGGTGGAACGCCTTCAGGTTGCCGCCGGAATCGACCACCGCGATGCACATCTGGGTGCCGAGTTCGACGGCCTTGGCGCGGGCGGCCTCGATCGCCTTTTCCGCTTGCTCGATGGTAACGTGCATCGCGTCTTCTCCCTGAACCTTAGCCACCATGGGCAGCAGCGAGGTAATCGCTCGCCGGTTCCGATCAAGTTGCCTCGCGCACCAACCATCTTGCCGCCGGAACGGACATTCCCCTTCGGCCCGTCCGGCTCCCCTTGAGCCGTCCGTGCGCAGCCGCTACGTCTCTGGCCCGGAGAGCCGGAGGCGGAGCGGATCCGCCGTCCCGCCCTTTCGCCTCCCGAGGTGCATACGTGGCGCCCACCCTCTCGCCGATCCCGGACGCTCCGGAACCCGCCTCGTCCAAGACGCGCGTCAGCGCCCGGGGACGGCTGCGAACCTACTTCCTCACCGGCATCATCGTCGCGGGGCCGCTCGCGATCACCGCCTACATCACGTGGTGGTTCATCGCCCTCATCGACGGCTGGGTGAAGCCGCTGGTGCCGGCGAGCTACCTGCCGGACCATTACCTGCCCTTCTCGATTCCGGGCCTCGGCCTCGTCATCGCCTTCGTCGCGGTGACGATGCTGGGCTTCCTCACCGCCAACCTCGTCGGGCGCTCGGTGGTCGAGTTCGGCGAGGTGCTGCTCGCGCGCACACCGGTCATCTCCGGCCTCTACCGGGGTCTGCGCCAGATTTTCGAGACCCTGTTCTCGGCCAACGGCACCTCGTTCCGCACCGTCGGACTGGTGGAGTTTCCGGTGAAAGGGACGTGGTCGGTGGTGTTCCTCTCCGCGCCTGCTGCGAACGAGGTGCAGGGCGCGCTCCAGGCCAAGGAGGGCGGCGAGGCCAAGGATTATGTCGGCGTGTTCCTGCCCTGCGCACCGAACCCGACCACGGGCTTCTTCTTCTACCTGCCGCGATCGGAAATCGTGGAGGTCGGCATCAGCGTCGACGATGCCGCCAAGCTGGTGATGTCGGCGGGCGTGATCCAGCCGGAAGATCCCCGCGGCAGCCTGCACGCCATGGCCGCCAGCCTGCGCCACGCGCAGATGCAGGCGGAAGAGGACGAGGCCCCTGAAACGGAAAAGGCGCGCCGGGAACCGGCGCGCCAGGATTCGTAGCTCACGATCCGTTGCGTCGTCCGACGCCTGAGTGTCAGTGCTGCAACGAGGCCTTCTCGACCGCGATGGTCGGCGGCGTGGCCTCGGCGACCTGATGCCCGGACGGGTGGTGCGCGGCGGGGGCGCTCCAGTCGGCGGCGATCTGGGCACTCAGCAGCAGGGCCAAAGCCGCGCACAGCGTATTCGCCGCGATCCAGAACCGGCGCGAGGATTGTCGCACCGCCTTCACCAAGGCATCCGTCGTCGCCTCGTCGCGCGCGGCGCGGTCCGAGATCGGCATGAGCCAGGGTTCGAGGGAGAGCGCATCGGCTCCCCAATTCTCGGAGGAACCCGGCAGGCGTTGGAACGGTGCGATCGACATCGCGATCCTCCTCTTTTCCAGTGGCACCCCGGTCTACGAGGCCGTTTGTTCATCTCCAGTTAAGGGCCAATTTTGGCAGATACAAGGTATTTCCGACTTTCGCGCCCATCCACGCCCTTCGACAAAGCTTGAGCACACACGGTTAAATCATTGAAATAGTTTGCAAAATGCCGCGCGGTCGCGCAGCGTTGCCGCAGGCGTATGACGTTTTTCCCTGACATTCGGTTCCTGAACGCGCCGTTCAGATTTCCGCGATTCTGAACGGAAACCTGAACGAAAGCGGGTTCAACCCGCCCCGATCAGCCGGATCGCGGCCTCCCGCTCGAACAGATAGAGCAGCACCCGCAGGGCCCGACCGCGCTCGCTCTGGAGCCGGGGATCGCGCTCCACGATCAGCCGCGCATCGTCGCGAGCGGCCTCCAAGAGGGCGCCGTCACTCTCCAGCCGGGCGAGGCGGAACGCGGCCATGCCGGATTGACGGGTGCCGAGCACCTCGCCCTCGCCGCGCAGCCTCAGATCCTCCTCGGCGATCCGAAAACCGTCCTCGCTCGCGCGCATCATCTCCAGCCGCGCCTTGGCGACCTGGCCCAGGGGACCGCGATAGAGCAGCAGGCAGGAGGACGCCTTCGAGCCGCGCCCGACCCGGCCGCGCAGCTGGTGGAGCTGGGCCAGACCGAAACGCTCGGCATGCTCGATCACCATGATGGTGGCCTCCGGCACGTCGACGCCGACCTCGACGACGGTGGTCGAGACCAGCACGCGGGTGCGGCCGGCGGCGAAGGCCTCCATCGCCGCGTCCTTCTCCGGCCCCGGCATCTTGCCGTGGATCAGGCCGACCTGATCGCCGAAATGCTTCCTGAGATCGTCGAAGCGCTCGGCCGCCGCGGCGAGATCGACATATTCCGACTCGGCCACCAGCGGGCAGATCCAGTAGACCCTGTCGCCGGCCGCCAGGGCCCGGTGCAGGCCGTCCACCACCTCGTCGATGCGCTCCACCGGCACGGTGATGGTCTTGATCGGCTGGCGCCCGGCCGGCTTCTCGTCGAGCACCGAGACATCCATGTCGCCGAAGAAGGTCAGCGCCAGGGTGCGGGGGATCGGCGTCGCCGTCATCACCAGGATGTCGACCGCCTCCCCCTTGGCCCCCAGGGCCAGGCGCTGATGCACGCCGAAGCGGTGCTGCTCGTCCACCACGGCAAGGCCGAGATCGCGGAAGGCGACCGCCTCCTGGAACAGGGCATGGGTGCCGACCACGATGTCGATCTCGCCCGCCGCCAGATCGGCCAGCGTCGCCCGCCGCTCGGCGGCCTTGTCGCGGCCGGTGAGCAGGCGCAGGCGCATGGCGCCGGCCAGCGGCACGAGCCGCTCGTAATGCTGCCGCGCGAGAATCTCGGTCGGGGCCATCAGCGCCGCCTGACGCCCGGCCTCGACGGCGGAGGCCATGGCCAGCAGCGCCACCGCGGTCTTGCCGGAACCGACATCGCCCTGGAGCAGCCGCAGCATCCGCCGCTCCGAGGCCATGTCGGCGCGGATCTCCTCCACCGCCCGCGCCTGCGCGCCGGTCAGGGCGAAGGGGAGGGCGGCCTCGACCCGCTGCTTCAGATGCCCGTCCCCCGCATTCACCCGGCCGGCCTTCCGCCGCTGGCGGGCCCGCACCAGGGCGAGGGCGAGCTGCGAGGCCAGCAGCTCGTCATAGGCGAGGCGCTTGCGGGCGGGACTTGCCGGCGGGGCCTGCCCCTCGACCGGGGGAGGGGGCGCCTCCTCCGGGCGGTGCTCGATGCGCAGGGCCTCGGCGAAGGGCGGAAAGCGGTTGCGGGCGAGGAAACTCGCATCCTGCCACTCGGGCAGGACCGGCAGCCGGTCGAGCGCGCCGTGGACGATGCGGCTGATCACCCGCGAGGTCAGCCCCTCGGTCGCGCCGTAGATCGGCTCGACGGCGGGCAGGCTCGCGAGCCCGGCCTCGTCGAGGATGCGGGAGGGATGCACCATCTGCCGATAGCCGTCCCACAGGTCGATCCGGCCCGAGACGTAGCGGTGGGCGCCGATCGGCAGCATCTTCTCGATGCGCCCGCGCGGCATACCGAAGAACACGAGGCTGATATCGCCGGTGCCGTCCTCCACCAGCACCCGGAAGGCGCGCTTGCCCAGCCCCGGCGGCCGGTGGGCCACCACGGTGACGCCGAGGGTGACGGGCTCGCCGGTCGGCGCGTCACGGATCGAGCCGCAGAGCGGCCGGGCGACGCCGCTCTGCGGCAGGTGGAACAGCAGGTCGGCGACGCGGGCCGGCCGCTCCTCGGAGCCGAGCAGCTTCTCGATCAGCGGCGCGATCTTCGGGCCGATTCCGGGCAGGCCGCGGGCGGGCGCGAAGAGCGGGTCGAGGATGCTGGGGCGGAGGCCGGCGGCCTCATCCTCGGCGGAGCGGGGAGGGGCCGAGGCGGGGTGCCCGAGGGTCTGGCTGGGTTCCGGGGTCATGTGACCGGGGTCGTGGGCCTTTCGAGCCGAGCGAGGTGCGGGCCCCGTATACCCGGCTTTCCCCGCCGCATCACGCCCGCGCTTCGCACCGTGGCCCTGTTCTCACCGTGACTCATGGGCCTGCGGATGACATCTCGTCACAAGCGCAGGCCATGCGCAGGCCATGCGCCGACGCCGTTTGCCCGCGGCCGCACGCCCCTCTACATGCCTGTTGCAGACTTTCGCAGGGGACCGCCCATGTCCGGCACCACCCGAACCAGCGCCGACCTCGACCCGCGCCGCCGCCGCACCCTGTTCCGGGCGTGGCATCGCGGCATCCGCGAGATGGACCTGATCATGGGCCGCTTCGCCGATTCCGAGATCGGCGACCTCTCGGAGGAAGAGCTGACGGAGTTCGAGGCGCTGATCGAGGTGCCCGACCGCGACCTGTTCCGCTGGCTCACCGGCG
Source organism: Methylorubrum zatmanii (assembly GCF_014845115.1). Classification (GTDB taxonomy): domain Bacteria; phylum Pseudomonadota; class Alphaproteobacteria; order Rhizobiales; family Beijerinckiaceae; genus Methylobacterium; species Methylobacterium zatmanii. The sequence continues at coordinate 9,229 of NZ_NKUI01000052.1, forward strand.
AGGCCGAGACGCCTGAGAATTACGACACCGCCGTCTATCGCCGGCTCAAGGCGTTCCATAAGCACGACGCGCCGATCCACTCCTGAAACGCGGATCGGCGCCCCCTATCTCACACTCTCCCCCATCCTGAGATGCCCGCGCCAGCGGGCCTCGAAGGAGGACTTCCGGAGACCGCGCGATCCCCGGAGCCCTCCTTCGAGGCTTCGCCTCGCACCTCAGGATGTGGGGAATGGTTTGGATCGAGGCCGATCCACACTCCGTCCCGACCCGTTGCCCCTGATACGTCACGCCCGATGGCCAAGCCTCAATCCAAAGCCGCTCCCAAGCCGGCCGCCCCGGCACCGAAGCCGCAGACCGCCCGCTTCGCCCTGCCGAAATCGGCGCCGCTGACCAAGGCGCTCGACGCGATCAAGCGCGGCGACAGCCCGACCCTGGCCAGCGTCCCCGACGGCTTCGACGCCCTGGTGGCGGCCGATCTGGCCCGGGCGCTGTCGGGCTCGTTCGAGGGGCCGGCGGTGCTGGTCCATGTCGCCCGCGATTCCGGCCGCTCCAACGCCTTCCAGAACGCGCTGAAATTCGTCGCCCCCGAGATCGAGGCGATGAGCTTCCCGGCCTGGGATTGCCAGCCCTACGACCGAGTCTCGCCCAACGGGGCCATCGCCGCCCAGCGCATGACGGCTTTGTCGCGCCTCACCCGCTCGCGCTCGTCCGAGGAGAAGCCGCGCATCCTCTGCACCACCGTCAACGCCCTGGTGCAGCGGGTGCCGCCGCGTTCCCGGGTGGCGGTCGAGACCTTCTCGGCGGCGATCGGCAACGTGGTGCCGATGGACAAGGTGGTGGCCTGGGTCGAGGCCAACGGCTTCCTGCGCACGGGAACGGTGCGGGATACCGGCGAATACGCCGTGCGCGGCGGCATCCTCGATCTGTCGCCGCCCGGCCTGCCGAACCCGATCCGCCTCGACTTCTTCGGCGACACCCTCGAGTCGATCCGCGCCTTCGATCCGGAGACGCAGCGGACCGTCGGATCCCTGCGCTCCCTCGATCTGGTGCCGATGAGCGAGGTGCAGCTCACCACCGAGACGATCCGGCGCTTCCGCCAGGGCTATCTGTCGAGCTTCGGCGCCGCGACCCGCGACGACCGGCTCTACGAGACCGTGAGCGAGGGCCGGCGCTATGCCGGCCTCGAACACTGGATGCCGCTGTTCTACGACAGCCTCGACACCCTGTTCGACTATCTCGGCGACGTGCCGATGCTGTTCGATCCCCAGGTCGAGGAGGCGGCGGCCGAACGGCTCTCCCTGATCCAGGACTATTTCCAGGCCCGCGAGGCGGCGCTGAAGAACCCGCAAGCGGGCGTCGCGCCCTACAAGCCGCTGCCGCCGCGCGCGCTCTATCTCACCCCCAACGAGTGGAAGGGGAAGGTCGAGGCCGGCACGGTCGCCCGGCTCACCCCCTTCGCCCAACCGGATTCGGACGAGCGGGCGGTGATCGATTGCGGCGCCAAGGCCGGCCGCAACTTCGCGCCGGAGCGCGCCGACGAGGCCGCCAGCGTGTTCGACGCGGCGGTGGCGCATATCCGCGACCTGCAGGCCTCCGGGCATCATGTGATCCTCGGATCCTGGTCCGACGGCTCGCGCGACCGGCTCTGCGGCGTTCTGACCGATCACGGGCTGAAGAAGCCGATCGAGATCAACACCTTCGGTGCCGTCAACGCGTTGAAGCGCGGCACCGACGTGGCGGTCGCGGTCTGGGGCCTGGAATCCGGCTTCACCCTCGACAAGCTCGCGGTGGTGGCCGAGGGCGACATTCTCGGCGACCGGCTGGTGCGCCAGAAGCGCAAGTCGAAGCGCCCGCAGGACATCATCCTGGAGGTGCAGGCGCTCCAGCCCGGCGACCTCGTGGTCCATGCCGATCACGGCATCGGCCGCTTCGTCGGGCTGAAGACCGTGACCGCCGCCGGCGCCCCGCACGATTGCCTGGAGTTGCAATATGCCGGCGGGCTGCTGCTGCTGCCGGTGGAGAACATCGAGCTTCTGACCCGCTACGGCTCCGAGGATTCGGAGGTCGCCCTCGACCGCCTCGGCGGCGGGGCCTGGCAGGCCCGCAAGGCCAAGATGAAGCGCCGCATCCTCGAGATGGCGGGCGAACTCATCAAGGTCGCCGCCGCCCGCTTCGTGAAGCCCGCGCCCGCCCTCAAGGCGCCGGAGGGCCTCTACGAGGAATTCGCCGCCCGCTTCGCCTTCCAGGAGACCGAGGATCAGGCCAACGCCATCGACGCGGTGCTGGACGACCTCAATGCCGGCCGGCCGATGGACCGGCTGGTCTGCGGCGATGTCGGCTTCGGCAAGACCGAGGTGGCTTTGCGGGCCGCCTTCGCGGCGGCGATCTCCGGCAAGCAGGTCGCGGTGGTGGTGCCCACCACCCTGCTCGCGCGCCAGCATTACCGGACCTTCGTCGAGCGCTTCAAAGGGCTGCCGATCAACATCGCCCAGCTCTCGCGCTTCGTCTCCGCCGGCGAGCAGCGTCAGAACCGGGCGGCGCTGGCCGAGGGCAAGGTCGATATCGTCGTCGGCACCCACGCGCTTCTGGCCAAGAACGTCGCGTTCAAGGATCTCGGCCTCATCATCGTCGACGAGGAGCAGCATTTCGGCGTGGCCCACAAGGAGCGGCTGAAGGCGCTCCAGTCGGAGGTGCACGTGCTCACCCTCTCGGCGACGCCGATTCCGCGCACGCTCCAGCTCGCCATGACCGGCGTGCGCGAACTCTCGATCATCGCCACCCCGCCGGTGGACCGGCTGGCGGTGCGCACCTTCGTGACGCCGTTCGATCCGCTGCTGATCCGCGAGGCGCTGCTGCGCGAACGCTATCGCGGCGGCCAGTCCTTCTACGTGGTGCCGCGCATCGAGGACTTGGCCGAGGTCAAGAAATTCCTCGATACCGAGATGCCCGAGGTCACCGTCGCCGTGGCTCACGGCCAGATGGCGGCGGGCCAGCTCGAGGACGTCATGACGGCCTTCTACGAGGGCAAGTACGACGTGCTGCTCTCGACCACCATCGTCGAATCGGGCCTCGACATCCCGACCGCCAACACCCTGATCGTGCACCGGGCCGACATGTTCGGCCTGGCGGCTCTGTACCAGCTGCGCGGCCGCGTCGGCCGCTCGAAGGCCCGGGCCTATGCCCTGTTCACGACCCCGGCCAACCGTCAGCTCACCGCCCAGGCCGAACAGCGCCTCAAGGTGCTCCAGAGCCTCGACACCCTCGGCGCCGGCTTCCAGCTCGCCTCCCACGATCTCGACATCCGCGGCGCCGGCAACCTGCTCGGCGACGCCCAGTCGGGCCACATCAAGGAAGTGGGCTACGAACTCTACCAGCAGATGCTGGAGGACGCGGTGACCGCCCTGAAGGCGGGCATCGAGGAGCCGGTGGAGGAGGCGTGGTCGCCGACCATCGCGCTGGGCGCGCCGGTGACGATCCCGGAGGATTACGTCGAGGATCTCACCGTCCGCCTCGGCCTCTACCGGCGCCTCTCGACCATCGAGAACGATGCCGAGATGGAAAGCTTCGGCGCCGAACTGATCGACCGCTTCGGGCCGCTGCCGCCGGAGGTGGAGCAGCTCTTGAAGATCGTCACCATCAAGATTCTGTGCCGCGAGGCCAATGTCGAGAAGGTCGAGGCCGGCCCGAAGGGCGTCGTGGTGCATTTCCGCGACCGTTCCTTCGCCAACCCGCAGGGCCTCGCCGCCATGGTGGTGGAGCAGGGTTCCTTCGCCAAGGTGCGGCCGGACATGAGCGTCGTCTTCATCCGCGACCTCGACGGCGTACCGGCTCGGCTGAAGGAAACGACGCAGATCATGCGCGGGCTGGTGACGATCGCCAAGCGGGCCAAAAAGAAAGCGGCGTGAAGCGCGCGCCAGCCCCTCCAACCCACCGCGCGGGTTGAGACATGGCTCCGGGAGACCGGCCGTTCCCGAGGGCCGGTCTCCCGTCGCGGCTGGTGAAAAGAAAAGTTGGCCTTGATAAAGCTCCATTCGAGTCGCATCTTGGGTCGTATCGATGCGAGGCCGGATTTTCTGGGCCGTAACGCCTCCGCAGGGCGGTTCTCATTCTCCTTCGTAATCGGTCGAACGAAACAGCCCGGCGCCGTGCGGCGCAGGGGCGTTTGCCTGCACCCTGCGGAGACAAGGACGCATACGATGGATACCGGCACCGTAAAGTGGTTCAACGAGCAGAAGGGCTACGGCTTCATCCAGCCCGAGGACGGCTCGAAGGACGTGTTCGTCCACATCTCCGCCGTCGAGCGCGCCGGCCTGCGCGGTCTCACCGAGGGCCAGAAGGTGTCCTACGTGATGGAGACCGACCGCCGTTCCGGCAAGCAGTCGGCCGGACAGCTCCAGGTCGCCTGATCCGCGCCCGATCACGCTGACTGACACCAATCGAAGCCGCTCCATCCGGGGCGGCTTTGCACATTCTCTGCCGCGGCCGACCCTCGGCGCGGCACGATCAAGGACACTCCGTGAGCTTCAGCAAACAGAACTCGTTCGACGACCGCCGCCAGACCTCCGCATCGGCCCGCGAGGCCATGCTCGCCCGCTTCCGCGCCCGTCCCACCAACGACGATCCGGCGGTGCAGGCGCGGCAGGCGGAGCGCCGCGCGATCATCGTCGCCCGCGATGAGCGGGCCAAGGAGCGTGAGACGCAGCGGCGCCTCGAAGCCGAGCGGCTGGCCGCCATCGCGGCCGCCGAGCGCGCGGCGGAAGCGGCCCGCAAGGCGGCCGAGATCGAGGCCGCCGCCGAGCGCGCCCGCCTCGCCCAGGCCAAGCAGAAGGAAGAGCGGGACGCCCGCTACGCCGCCCGCAAGGCCAAGATCAAGCTGCGGCGCTGACGGCCCCTCCCGCGAACCGGCACGCCCGGTTCGCGATCCTGCCCTGGCTTGGGCCCGGAGATATCCCGGAGACACCCATGACGCACAAGTTCAAGATCGGCCAGCGCGTCCGCCGCGCTCAGGCCTCCGCCACCGACGCGCGCCTGGGCTTCGGCCTCGTGAGCGAAATCGTCCGCCTCATGCCCGACGATCCGACCGGGGAACCCTCCTACCGCATCCGTTCGGGAGCGGCGGAGCGGGCGGTGCGGGAGAGCGAAATCGTCGCGGAGGCGTGAAACCGCGCCCTTTCACAACGAAAGAGGGCGGCCCCTCCGGTCCGCCCGTCATTGTCCCGTTACGGGAAGATCCTAAAGCTCCGGCTCGTTGAGCACGTAGGGTCCGATTCGGCTTTTCAGATCGACCGGCGCGCCGGCCCTGGGGCCCGCATCGTCCATATCGATGACCGGAATGCCGCCAGCCCGCATCTGCTCGCGCAGGCGATTGGCGAGCGCTGCGGTTTGCGGGTTGGCACTGGAGGACAGCTGGAGGAGGATCGCCGCGGGGCGGGCGATCACGGCGAGAACGTCGTCTGCCGCCTCGATCGAGGCAGTGACACTCGCATAGCCGAGGCCCGCGAGGTCGGCCGCCAGAGAGCGGTCGACGGCACGATGGCCATCATCGACGACGAGCACTTGTTGCAGCGCACCCATAAGCTTCAGCGTTACCCCATGTCGCACCCCGTGTGAAGGGGCACCCCGGATAACCCGCACGGCCACGATTGGTTCGCCAGCCATGCAGATGAAGCGACACTAGGTCCGGCCGGATGAAGGTGCGATGAACTGCACCGCACAGACGGTGAACGGGGCTCGCTCTTTCCCTGAACCAGATGTCAAAGCCTTGGTGGACAAGCATTTCCTGATGCCGCCGGCAGAGTGGGCCCGGAGACGCCGAGAGAAGCCTTACGCAGACGCAACACTTTCCGGTGAAGCGGGGGCCTCGGGCGAAGGCACCGTGCCGGCGAGCGCCGTATCGGTCGGCGCCATATCGATTGCCGTGGCGAGGCCGGCGAACAGCACGGCCGCGTAGGGCGTATCGTGCCATGTCTCACCGAGCGCGTCCTGACGGCTTCCGCGTTGCAGCGTCGTGGCGGCACAGGCCTGGCCGCGGAAGGCGAGCCGCCCATCGATGCCCCGATGAAGTCTCATCAGGCTCGGCGGGAGGGCGAGCCGCTCCGGCTTGCCGAGCACCAGGGCGAGATCTCCGGGGCTCCCTCGGCGTCCGGAGAGAATCGCCGTCTCGTCGAAGGCCATCGTGTCGATCACCGTATCGAGCCGCAGGGCCTGCGGGCCGCCGGGGACGCGGCTGCGGCCGGGGAAGCGGGCCGGGGCGCGGTGAACCAAGGTGATGGACCGCAATTCCGCCGGCAGATCGCGGCCGGCCAGATTTCGCTCGAGGAAGGCCGGAGCGACGAGATGGGTCGGAACCGGGCGGCGCAGGGTCGCGGCGAAGGCCGCCCCGTCGAACAGCGGCATCGCCTCCAGGGTCGCCCCCGCCACGAGGGCGGCGCCCAAGCCGGTGACGAGCCCCCGCAGATCGTGAGGACCGATCAGGCTGAGGATGCGCTCGCTGGGAGCGACGCGCGCCGCGGCGAGATGGGCCGCCGCCGCCGCGACCACGGAGGGGCCGCTGCGATAGACCGGGCGGTCGGGATCGCCGCCGACGAAGGTGACGATGCCCGCCGGCGCCGGCGGCGAACCGCCGGCGGCCTCCGCCGGACCGTCGAGCACGAAGCGGTCGAGATTGATCACCCCGTCCGGCACGTCGGGACCGAAGGCCGCGAGGTAGCGCAGGCCAAAATAGCGTGCGGCGACGGCGCACATGCGCTCCGCCGGCGCCGCCGATCCGAGCCGGGCCTGGGTGAGGATCGCACTCAGCGCCACGCCCTGGGCGGCGGCGAGCAAACGGTCCTCATCCCAGGAGACCGGCAGCAGGCAGGCGACATGCCCGGCGGCCTCCACCGCGAGGATCGCCAGCGCGCTCTCGGCCGATCCCGGCAGGCACAGGCCGATGCGACTTCCCGGCGGCAGGCGCCAGCTGCGCAGGCCCCGGGCGAGACGCTCCACGATCTCGGACGCGGCGGCATAGGTCCAGGTGATGGCCGGACGGCCGCTCCAGTCCGGCTTGTCGGCGGGATCGATCACCGCGATCCGATCGGGGTGGCGCCGGGCGGTGGCGGCCAGCAGGCCACCGAGGCCGATGCGCCTCAGGGGAACGTCGGCCGGCATGGCCTGCGACGCCTCAATCTGCGTGATCGCCCGTTGCGCCGACACCCGAGCCCGCCCCCGAAAACCACCTTCGGTGATGGGCCGAACAGGGTTAAGCAACACTTAAAATTTGGCCGCCACCGATGTCTCGCGTAGAGATCGGGGAGAGGCGCCGCGCCCGCCGGGGCTCCCGAATCACCGGCGCCGCACGAGCGGCGCGACAGGGCCTTACGCCCATCGGCCGAGGGGTTGAAGGCCATGCTCGATGTTCTGCGGCGGCTGTGGGAGGTCGAGAATCTCTCACCCCACGGCATCTGCCTGCTCTGGCGCCCGGAGCTGATCTGGGCCCATGTCGTCTCCGACAGTCTGATCGCGCTCGCCTATTTCTCGATCCCCGTCGGGCTCGCCTATTTCGTGTCCCATCGCCGGGACATCGTGTTCGGCTGGATGTTCTGGTCGTTCGCCGTCTTCATCACCGCCTGCGGCACGACCCATCTTCTGGCGATCTGGACACTCTGGGTGCCGGATTACGGCCTTGAGGCGGTCATCAAGCTCATCACGGCCGTGGCCTCGATCGGCACGGCGGTGGCGCTCTGGATCCTGATGCCGAAGGCGTTGACGCTGCCGTCGCCCACTCAGCTGCGGCAGGCCAACGAGGCCCTGCGCGCCCGTATCCGCGAGCGCGACGAGGCCCTCGCCGCCCTGGAGGCCGCCAATGCCGAGCGCCAGCGCACCGAGGAATTGCTGCGCCAGAGCCAGAAGATGGAGGCGATCGGGCAACTCACCGGGGGCGTGGCCCACGACTTCAACAACCTGCTCAACATCGTGCTGCTCAACCTCGACCGGGTCGAGCGCGGCCTGCCCGCGGACAGCCCGCTGCGGACGCGCCTGCGCGACGCGGTGAAGGGCGCGGAACGGGCGGCCACGATGACCCACAAGCTGCTCGCCTTCGCCCGCCGCCAGCCGCTCTCGCCGGTGAGCACCGACGTGAACGCCCAGATCGCCTCCTTCGCCGATTTCCTGCGCGGGACGATCGGCTCCCGGATCCGGCTCGCGACCGACCTCGCCCCGGACCTGCCGCGGGTGAACATCGATCCCAACCAGTTGGAGAACGCGATCCTCAACCTCGCGGTCAATGCCCGCGACGCCATGCCGGAGGGGGGCACGCTCACCATCGCCACCCGGCCGCTGCCGACCGAGGAGGGGGGCGAGGGCCTCGCCGTCGAGGTCTCCGACACCGGAACCGGCATGGCGCCCGAGATCGAGGCGCGGGCCTTCGAGCCGTTCTTCACCACCAAGCCGCTAGGGCAGGGCACGGGCCTCGGGCTCAGCCAAGTGTTCGGCTTCGCGCAGCAATCGGGCGGCAGCGCCGTTATCCTGCAGGGAGGCCGGCCCGGCACGACCGTGCGCCTGTCCTTCCCGGCCCAGGCCGCCGCGAACGGCGAGGAGAGCGGCAGGCGGGCGAACCCGAGCCCCGTGCCGTCCTCGGTGCCGAGACCGATCCTGGCGGCGGGTTGAGCGACGGGCGGAACGCGGGATTCTTGCTCCGCCTCGCCGGTCCCGAAAGCTCGGGACAACCTTTCGGGACGATGGTTCGGGACGCGACAGGGGGAGGAAGGATGACCGACAAGCCGACGGTGCTCGTCGTCGAGGACGAGGAGATGCTGCTCAACGCCGTGGCGATGGAGTTCGAGGATGCGGGCTTCACCGTGCTCTGCGCCGGCACGGCGGAGGAAGCCTATGGCCTGCTCAAGGACGGACGGACGTTCGATCTCCTGTTCACCGATATCCGCCTGCCGGGCCAGCTCGACGGCTGGGACCTCGCCGAGCGCGCTCGCGAACTCCACCCGGCGCTGCCGGTGATCTACGTGACCGGCTACAGCACCGAGCAGCCCCGCCAGGTGAGCGAGAGCACGCTGGTGATGAAACCCTACCGCATGACGGCGGTCATGAACGCCGCGCGTCAGCTCGGCGTGGGGTGAACGGTACTCCTCACTCCTCCCGCGCCTTCTCCCGCAGCAGGAATTTCTGCACCTTGCCCGTCGAGGTCTTCGGCAATTCGCCGAACACCACGTGGCGCGGCAGCTTGTAGGGCGCGAGCCGCTCGCGGCACCACGCGATCAGGTCGTCGGGGGCGACCTCGCGGCCCTCCTTCAACTCGACGAAGGCGCAGGGCGTCTCGCCCCATTTCTCGTCGGGCTTGGCCACCACGGCGGCGGCGGCGACCGCCGGGTGCTTGAACAGGGCATCCTCGACCTCGATGGAGGAGATGTTCTCGCCGCCCGAGATGATGATGTCCTTCGAGCGATCCTTGAGCTGGATGTAGCCGTCGGGATGCTTCACCCCGAGATCGCCGGAGCGGAACCAGCCGCCCTTGAAGGCCGCCTGGGTCGAGGCCGGGTTCTTCAGATAGCCCCGCATCACCACGTTGCCGCGGAACATCACCTCACCGAGGCTGGTGCCGTCGGCGGGCAGGGAGGCCATGGTCTCGGGGTCGCGCACGTCGAGCCCTTCGAGCACCGGGTAGCGCACGCCCTGCCGGGCCTTCTTCTTCGCCCGCGCCTCCGGGGGGAGGGCGTCCCACTCCTCATGCCAGGCATTCACCACCGCCGGGCCGTAGGTCTCGGTCAGGCCGTAGAGATGGGTCACGTCGAATCCCGCCTCGCCCATGGCGGCCAGCACCGCCTCGGGCGGCGGCGCGGCGGCGGTGAGGAAATGGACCCGGCGGGGGAGGGGGCGCTTCTGCTCCTCGGAGGCGTTCAGCAGCGTCGACATCACGATCGGCGCGCCGGACAGATGGGTGACGCCGTGCTCGGCCAGGGCCGCATACATCGCGGGCGCCCGCACCTGCCGCAGGCAGACATGGGTGCCGGCCACGACCGAGAGGGTCCAGGGGAAGCACCAGCCGTTGCAGTGGAACATCGGCAGGGTCCAGAGATAGACCGCGTGCTGCGGCAGCCCGGCGGTGATGACGTTGCCGAGGGAGAGCAGGGCCGCGCCGCGATGGTGGTAGACCACCCCCTTGGGATCGCCGGTGGTGCCGGAGGTGTAATTGAGGGAGATCGCGTCCCACTCGTCGGTGGGCAGGGCCCATTCGTGCTCGGGGTCGCCGGAGGCCAGGAAGGCTTCGTAATCGGTCTCGCCCGGAGGCGGGCCGTCGCCCGAGAATTCCGGGTCGTCGTAGGCGATGACGAGGGGGGAGACACCGGCCCGGTCGAGCGCGCCCCGGGCGAGGGCCGCGAATTCGCGGTCGACGATGAAGACCTTCGCCTCGCCATGGTCGAGGCAGAAGGCGAGGGCGGCGGCGTCGAGGCGGGTGTTGAGGGTGTTGAGCACCGCCCCGGTCATCGGCACGCCGTAGTGGCACTCGATCATCGCCGGGGTGTTGGCGAGCAGCACCGCCACGGTGTCGCCGCGCCCGATCCCCCTGGCCGCCAGGGCCGAGGCGAGGCGCCGGCAGCGCGCGTAGAGATCGGCATAGGAGCGGCGCAGCGATCCGTGGATCACCGCGACCCGGTCCGGAAAGGTGCGGGCAGCGCGGTCGAGATAGGTCAGCGGCGTCAGCGGCTGGAAGTTGGCCGGATTCCGGTCGAGGTCCTGGTCGTAGATCGTTTGAGCGGTCATCGGCCTCGCCTCCCGTTGCCGGAAGACCTTAACCGAGCCCCGTGGGCGATCAACGGAGAAAGGCCCCACGGGCAGCGCCCGGGAGCCTTTCACGGAGGACGTTCGAGGGGTTGGGAGCGAAGCGGCCCAAAAGGGGCCGATCAGCGCTCCCGGCCGCTGAGGAGCTTCTCCAGAGCGGCGAGCCCGCTGCGCTCGGCGGCCTCTTCCGTGGTCTGCACGCGGTCGGCGCGCTGGAAGAGCTTGCCGTTCCGGCGGATTGCCCAGGTGAAGTGCCCGGCCGGGCGCTCGCAGGCTTCGATTTCCAGGGTGTAGGGATTTGCGCTGTTGCTTGCCATGACCCGGATATAGGATCGCCTTCCCGATCCGGCTACCCACCCGGCGCATGGTTGCGTTGCTTTTGACGGGACGGCCCGCAGGGGACCACGCTGCTTTCTTTCCCGGCCTCACGGGCCGGCGGCCGCCTCCGCTGCCTTGGCTGTCGCTCCGCGCAGCGACATTTGACAATCCCGGCGGGATCATCGACACGGCGCCCGGCCGGGGCGCGGGCCGTCCGCCGGCCCTGATTCATCCGCGCCCGAGCCGCCGATGCCCGTTTCTTCCCGCCAGAGCCGGACCGCGCCGAGCGCGGGCGACGCCTGTCCATGACCTCCCTCAGCGCCGGCTCGGCCGCGCCGGAACGGGCGGATGGCTCCGGCGCGCTCGCCGGCCTGCTGCGTCTGACGGACGGGGCACTGGCCTTTGGGGCGGCAAGCCATACCCGCGCCTGCGCCCTGCTCCTGCTGATCGGGCTCGCCTGCTTCCTGCCGGGCCTCGCCTCGCTCCAACCGATGGACCGGGATGAGCCGCGCTTCGCCCAGGCCTCCAAGCAGATGCTGGAGACGGGCGATCTCGTCGATATCCGCTTCCAGGCGGAGGCCCGCCACAAGAAGCCGGTCGGCATCTACTGGGCGCAGGCCGCCGCCGTCGCGGCGGGCGAGGCGCTCGGCGTGCCGCAGGCCCGCACGCGGATCGGGCTTTACCGGATCCCCTCCCTCCTCGGCGCCCTGGCCGCGATCCTGCTGACCTATTGGGCGGCGCTCGCCTTCCTCGGGCGGCGCGGCGCCCTGCTCGCCGCCGCCCTGTTCGGC
>NZ_NKUI01000053.1 GCF_014845115.1 Methylorubrum zatmanii
GCAGAGCGCGCAGGGCGGGCGGGATCGATCTCATCGCCCTCGACCATCACATGCCGGACCGGACAGGCCTCGATCTGCTGCCCGCCCTGCGCGCTCTGCCCGACGCGCCACCGGTCATCTACGTGACGGGCTCCGAGGACAGCCGGGTCGCGGTGGCCGCTCTCAAGGCCGGCGCGGTCGATTACGTCTGGAAGGATCTGCAGGGCCAGTTCCGCGAGCTTCTGGGCGAGGCTGTCGACACCGCGCTTCGCCAGGAAACCCTGCGGCGCGACAAGGAGCGCGCCGAGGCCGCCGTGCGGGAGGCGCGCGACCGAGCGGAACTGCTGCTGCGCGAGGTCAATCATCGGGTCGCCAACTCACTGACCCTGGTCGCGGCCCTGGCCCGCATGCAGACCAATGCGGTGGTGGATCCGGCGGCCAAGCTGGCGCTCGAAGAGATGCAGGCGCGCATCTCCGCCATCGCCGGTATCCACCGACGGCTCTACACCTCACAGGACGTGGAAGCGGTCGAACTCGACGCCTATCTGGCGGGTCTGGTCGAGGAGCTGCAGCTGTCGATGAGAGCGTCGGGCCGCGACCACGCGATCCGCCTTCAGGCGGAGCCGATCCGGCTCGCGACCGACAAAGCGGTTTCCCTCGGCGTCGTCGTCACCGAACTCGTCACCAACGCCTACAAATACGCCTACCCGGCGGAGATCCAGGGTGAAATCCGGGTTCAGGTCATGCGCGACGGCCCGGATACGCTCTCCCTTACCGTCGAGGACGACGGTATCGGCTGGACCGGGAAGGGGGAAACGAAGGGCACCGGCCTCGGCTCGCGCATCATCCGAGCGATGGCGTCGAACCTGCGCTCCGTGCTGACCTACATCCCCGGCCCGGCCGGGACCCGCGCCGTCCTGTCGTTCCAGACCTGAGGGGACCGTACCGGATCCGGTTGATCGCCTCGGGGTCTGCTACATTCCGTCATCGTGAGGCGAAGCCGAAGCGATCCGGCGGCGCGCCCTTTCCGGACAGCGCAACGGCTTGGATGGCCACGGCTTCGCCTCGCCATGACGTAAGCCGATATGGGATCCGCTCGATCGGAGCGGCCCCGTATCGGCCAGCCCGCGCGGCGCCTGAGCGAAGCCCGAATCCGCCATCCCGAAGGGATCGACCGGATTTGGTATGAGACCGAAGCCGTCAAATGAAATCATGAATTTCCCTCACGCGATGAACCGCTCGGGCCGAGGCCGGTTGCCCATGAAGCAGGCGCCGATCCCCGCTGTTTTCGAGACCCCTCTGTTTCTCCCGAGACTCATCCCCGCCCGGCCCCGCCGGCGCGGGCTTCCTTTGTGAGGGAACGGACGAGCCCCGGACTGTCCGTCGTGACATGCCGGAGAAGGCCGCCGCGCCCTCCACCGACACTCAGAACCGGCGGCAGCGGGGCGGCCCGTCGCCGGAGAGGGAAGCGGTCACGACATGCCCGCCCGCAGCCTCACAGACCGATCGGAACGATTTCTCGGGCCGGTGAAAGCTCCAGATCGCGATCATCGGCGCCACCATGATGAAGACGGTCATGCCCATGATGAAGGTCGGAAACCATGCCGGCGCGCCCCGTGGCGGCGGCTCGGGCCGGATCGGCGGCATCGGTGCCAGGAAGGCCAGAAGCGGAAGCCAGTCCGGAACGCTCATGGTATCGCTCTTTCGCCGGTGGCTGTATCGGCGAGATCCTCGAGGAAGGGCCATCGAACCCTTTCGGGGTTAACACGGCCGACGGAAATCGGATCACATCGGACGGGCAGGGATCGTGGGCGGTGCCTCGCGTCGCTCACCCTCGTCACGGCACCGGCACGGGCATGGTCAACCGGTCGACCGAGAGCAGGTAGGCGACCAGCGCCGCCTGATCCCCCTCGGAGAACCCGGCCTGCGCATCCGCCCAGTAAGGGTGCCCCTCACCGGTCACACGGGCCATGCGCGCCTTCCCGGACGCCGCATTGGCCGCGACGACCCTCCCCCGCAGGTCGCGGTCGATCAGGGCTCGCAGGCTGTTGGCGGGATCGGGCGAAATGCCCGCATCCAGCGTCCCCGGAACCCCGAGCTGCTTGTCCGCATCGAGCCCGACCGCGACGCCGGAATCGTGGAGATAGGGTGCGCTCCAGGCGAGCCCGACCAGATTCGGTACCTTGTAGCCGCCCTTCGTCCCGGCATGGCCCCAGGCGAGCTGCACCTGCTTCAGCGCCGCGCCATCGAGGGGAATCGGAACGGTCCTGGCGTCCGCTGGGGGCGGGAACGGGGTGTCGGTGGCGAAGATCTCCGGCGGGGCGAGGCGAGCCTCCATTCTGACCGTCGCGTGCGCCCGGCTCGGCTGCGTCCCGATTTCCTCGATGGGAATGACGCGATTGTTGGTGAGCGCCGGCCCCGCATGGCAGCCGGCGCAGCCGGCACGTTCGAAAGCGGCGCGGCCGCGTTTCACCTGCTCGGCGCGGCCCGCATCGGTCGGGACCTCCGGCGGCCGCAGGAGGTTCTGGAACGCCGACATGGCGTTGTTGGCGTAGTTGACCGGCTCGCCCGGTACCGAGGCGAGCAAGCCGTTATCCGTCATGTAATTGGTGGCGGGGAAGCTCGGGAGAACCGCGTAGCTGTTGAGGCCGGGCGCGCCCGGCGTCGGGTCGGCGGCCTCCAGCACCTCGGTCGGCCTCCTGCCGGAGGCGGGATCGTAGCGCAGCACCTCGGCCGCGGCGCCCTGAAGCACGGTGCCGAGATAGACCTGCGGATCGAGACCGAACAGGGTCTTAGCGGCCCGCGTCTGCTGGGTGGTGTCGGAATTGGCGGCGTGAACGTTGTTGTTGAGCGCCGACAATCCCTTGAACGGGCCGATCCCCGCCCGGCCGCTCCAGCTATAGGGTTCGCCATAGGCGGAGAAGCTCGACGGGATCGAGGTCGGGTTGGTCTCGCGGTCAGCCGAGGAATCGAAACTGCCGGCGGGCCAGCTCGCCACCTCCACCTTGGCCGCAGCTTCGAACGCCGCGCGATCCGGAAGCGCGGTTTTCATCCCGTCTTCCGTCGTCACGCTGCGGGATGGATCTCCCGGATGGGCGGCGGGATCGGCGCTGCCATGCATGAAATAGGCGCTCGCATTGCTCGCGAGCGCCATCAGCAGGCCGGCATTGAGGTCGGTATTGGGAGCGCCCTCAACCACTTTGCCCGAAGCCGGATCGACGGCGGCGTGGCAAAGCGCGCAGGTGATGCCCATCCGCAGGCGGCCACGGTCGTAGAAGGTGCGGATGCCGAGGATGAAGGGCGAACCGCGGGGCACATCGAGGCCGGTGGGGACCAGCTCCCCCTTCTTCCAGGTCCGGTCACCCACGGTCACGTCCCGGGCCATCCGCACCCGGAGATTCGGAGTACCTTCGCCCTTCAGCAGCAGGAGGGCGCGGGCGACTTCGTAGGGCGTCAGGCCGCCATCGAGCATGCCCATCACATCAGAGAGAAACACCTCGTTGCCGAAGGTCTCGCGATAGAAAGCCTCCCGGCCACGCTTCACCAGAGCCGCGTCGATGGCGACGGCCCCCCTGTCCGGGGCAAGGGCGGCCCGGCCCTCCGGCGTCTGATTCAGCCGCTCCGCCTCATCACGCAGAACACGGCGACCGAGGACATCGTAGGCGGTCTCCATCGCCGAGCGTCCGGGATTGAGCAGCCCGCCGTCGTCGGGCATCGGCGCATAGCTGAAGCGCGCCAATGAACCGACCGCGACAGCGACGCCGACGAAGGCTGCGGAGGCAATGAAAACACGTAGCGGCCAGCCCATTCCGACGGTCGGTCCATGATGCGGTGCGGTGAAAACGTACAGCGGGACAACCGAATTGCGGCGTTATCGTTCGACGCGACTGAAAAATAACGTAAGCTATGTTGATTTTTGTTCCTTACGCCCCAGCAACGCCTCAAGGTTGCTGGCCGCGATCCATTTTAGGGGACATTGAAAGCCTGTTTCAGGCTCCGATAATCTATGTTGGCGCAGGGTGGAGCAATTCGCGGGAGAAGTTCGCCGAGGGGGCATCGATCCCTGCTCGAGTCCGTGATCCACCACAGGACCTGATGCCAGACACCGCTATCCTTGACTCTGCCCCGCCGGATGGCGAGGCACCTGCGCTTCCCATGGACGTTCAGCTGCGTCTCGGGACTCTCCTCGCCGAAGCCTATGCACGAATGCCGGGCAATTCGGTTTCCGAGGCTGGCCGCTTCGACGCCCTGCTGGCCCGGTTGGAGACGGTCCTCGTCGCCCAGGAGGGCAAGGACGAGGAAGCATTCCGAACGGCGATCATCGACATGACGCCGCGGCTCTACAACTTCGCGATGTCCCTGACGAAGAATCCGTCCGCCGCCGACGACCTCGTGCAGGATACCTTCCTGAGGGCGTGGCGCAGCCGCTCGCGCTTCACCGTCGGCACCAATCTCGGCGCGTGGCTGTTCACGATCATGCGCAACGCCTTCTACTCGCGCCACCGCAAGGAAGTGCGCGAGGTGGCCGACAGCGACGGCGATTACGCGGAGCGTCTGGCCGCCGCGCCGGAGCAGGCCGGCCATGTCGACCTGATGGATGCGCAGACGGCTCTGGCCAAGCTGCCCCTGCCGATGCGGCAGGCGCTGATCCTCGTGGCGATCGAGAACCTCAGCTACGAGGAGGCGGCCACCGTCATGAATTGCCGCATCGGCACGGTGAAGAGCCGGGTCTGGCGGGCGCGGGAACAGCTCGCCCAAATCCTCGGCTACAACGCCGCCGATGTCGGCTCCGACAGCATGACGCTCTCGGCCGTCGGCGGCTCGACCTGGATGACGTAGCCCTCTCTCGGGAATGGCGCCGGCTCTGCCCGGCGCCGTCCCGGGTCACGCGGTCATCTGCAACTGAAACTGCGGAAGGCCGGATTGGCGGGCTAGCCCGAACTCCTTGAGCGACAGCACCGCGACCGGCTCATCCCTGCGAGCGATCACGACGCTGTTGTCGGGCACCGGCGTCCAGGTGGCATGTTCCTTGTCGAGCGGCTCGGAGACCACGACGACGCCATCGGCGGATTGCCGGTAATACATGCTGTTGGCCGCGTCGTTGGCGGCGTAGCGGAAGGCGTAGAGGTCGCGCCCGTCGGCGAGCGCCGCCGTGAAGCGGAACGGGTGGCCGCCCTCGATGCCGCCGACGAGATCCGTCACCCTGGCGAGCGCCCGGGCTGTCGCCGTGATCGGGTCGCGCCTGGTCTCGGAGGCCATCAGCCCTTGGCCCAGGATCGCCAGGAACAGGGCCTCCGAATCCGTCGTCCCGTTGCGCGACGAATAGAGTTCGTCCGGGATCAGCGCTTCGATCGGCCGGCGCAGCCGCGACCAGTCGCCGACATAGCCATTGTGCATGAACAGCCAGGGGCCGCAGGCGAAGGGGTGGCAGTTCGGCCGGGTGATCGGCGTGCCGGTCGCCGCCCTCACATGGGCGAAGAACAGGTGCGAATGCAGGTGGCGGCAGATGTAGCGCAGGTTCTCGTCGGACCAGGCCGGCTGTACCTCGCGGAAGCGGCCGGGCTCCGGGTGATCCCCGTACCAGCCTAGGCCGAAGCCGTCGCCATTGGTGCTCGCGGTCGATTCGAGCGCCTTGATGCTCTGCGAGACCAGCGAATGCGCCGGTTCGGTGACGTAGTGCTCCAGCGGGATCGTGCGGCCCCGGTAGGCGATCCAGCGACACATCTCTCGGGTTCTCCCCAACCGCGCATTCTCGTCCGCCGCCCTTCAGGGACGATCGTGGAGAATCCGCGTCACCTTAAGCGCAACGGCCCGCGCTGCGGGCACGCGTGCAGCGCGCGTCACGCCTCCAACGCAGGAGGCGCCGATCAGATGCCGTGGGATTGCAGCCACGCTTCCAGCAGGGCGACCTGCCAGAGCTTCGAATTGCCCTTCGGCGTCAGGGTCCCATCCGGGTCGGCGAGCAGGCGATCGACGTAGTGGCGGTTGAAGATCCCGCGCTGGCGGGCGGCGGGGCGGTCGAGGACGTCGCGCACGAAATCCATGAACGGCCCGCGGATATGCTTGAGGGCAGGAACCGGGAAATAGCCCTTCGGCCGGTCGATCACCTCCGCCGGCACCACGGCGCGGGCGGCCTCCTTGAGGATGGACTTGCCGCCATCCCGCACCTTGAGTTCCGCCGGGATGCGGGCGGCGAGTTCGACGAGTTCGTGATCGAGGAAGGGGACGCGCGCCTCCAGGCCGCAGGCCATGGTCATGTTGTCGACCCGCTTCACCGGGTCGTCCACCAGCATGATCCGCTGGTCGAGGTCGAGGGTCTTGTCGATGGCGCTGGCACTCTTCGATTCGGCGAAGAACCGGGCGATGTAGTCGCGGCTGTAATCCGCATCGACGAAATCCGGCGCCAGGGCCTCGCGCATCTCGGCATGGTCGCGGTCGAAATAGGCCCGGGCGTAATCGGCGGTCGGGTCCGTCGAGCCCATCAGCTTCGGATACCAATGGTAGCCGCCGAACACCTCGTCGGCGCCCTGGCCGCTCTGGATCACCTTCACATGCTTGGCGACCTCCTGCGACAGCAGCAAGAACGCCACCGCGTCGTGGCTCATCTGCGGCTCGGCCATGGCGTGGATCGCGGCCGGCAAGGCGTCGAGGGTGCGGGAGCCGTCCACGACGAGCTTGGTGTGATCGGTCGCGAAACGCTCGGCGATGATGTCGGAATATTTGAACTCGTCGCCTTCGACCCCGTTCACCGCGTCGAAGCCCACGGAGAAGGTTTTGAGCCCCGCCTGACCGTTCTGAGCGAGAAGGGCGACGATGACCGACGAGTCGAGCCCGCCGGACAGGAGCACTCCGGTCGGGACGTCGGCGATCTGGCGGCGGGCGACGGCGGTGGCGAGGGAATCCAGCACCGCCGCGCGCCAATCGCCCTCGGTCATGAAGCGGTCTTCCGCCCGCGGCCCGACGACGAGCGACCAGTAGGTCTCCTCCTTGCGCGACCCGTCGGGTTCGAAGGTCACGGTGGTGGCGGGGTGGAGCTTCCGCACGCCCGCGAGGATCGTCAGCGGCGCCGGCACGCCCGCGTGCCAGCTCATGTAATGGTGCAGGGCAGCCTTATCGATGCTGGTATCGACCTCACCGGCGGCAAGAAGGGCGGGCAGCGAAGACGCGAAGCGGAAGCGCCGGCCGCTCTCGGCATAGTAGAGCGGCTTGATGCCGAGGCGGTCACGGGCGAGCGTGACGCGGCCCGTCTCACGCTCATGGACCGCGAAGGCGAACATGCCGAGGAAGCGCTTCACGCAGTCACGGCCCCAGGCATGGAATGCCTTGAGCACGACTTCGGTGTCGCTGCCGGAGAAGAAGCGATAGCCCTTGGCCACGAGCTCTTCACGCAGCTCCCGGTAATTGTAGATGCAGCCGTTGAAGACGACCGAGAGGCCGAGTTCGGCGTCGACCATCGGCTGCTGACCGGCTTCCGACAGGTCGATGATCTTGAGGCGGCAATGGCCGAACACCACCGCGCCCTGACCGTGAAGGCCGCCCGCATCGGGGCCACGGGGGCGCAGAACCGCCATCATGGCGCTGACGGCGCCGGGATCGGCCGGTCCGCCGAAATTGATCTCACCACAAATTCCGCACATCGACGCCGGCCGTCCTCGTCGTTTCTCGGGTCACGCAAACCTGAGCGGCAAAACCGGAAAGCCGCCAGCCTGTTCCCGAAAGCGCGCGCATGGCTGCTGTGACCGGTGGCGCGAAACCCCTTCGAGCCCCCGGATTTTCACTGATTTGCAGACCGGAATATCCTGGAAGGAGATCCGATTACCGGCGCAAACTGTAATGGGACAGAAAAGGACAGCACCGAACCGAATCATCGGCTATATTGGCCGCATGAGCAGTGCTGAAACCGTCATCGAGATGCTCAGACGGCATGTCCGGGAGGGTGCCAGACATATTGCCAATCAGCATCTGCTCATCGCGCGGCTGAAGCAGCACTCTCTGCCGACGGAAGACGCCGAAGCGCTCCTCGTGACTTTCGAACAGCTTCAGCGCCAGCACGAAGACCATCTCGCCCGCGTCGAGGCGGAGGCGTCGTCCCGGTAGACGAAAATTCGGGCGTCGTGAGCGGGGAGGGCGCTCAGGCCGGCAGGGTCAGCCCTTCGCGAGCGAAGGCTGCCCGAACGGCGGGGCGACCGGCCATCCGCCGGGCATGGGCAGTCCAGGCCGGGAAGCGGTCCGGCATGTCGAACCCGACGACCGGGCCACGTGCCCAGAGCCAGAACACCATCAGATCGGCGTCGACGACGCTGTATCGCTCACCCAGGGCCCAACCGCCGTTCGAAAGCCTCACCTCCGTCATGGTGCAGAGGTCACCGAAGGTCTCGGCGCCTTTGGCGCGTATGTCGGGGAAGGCCGACTCGTCGGCGCTATAGCGCTCGGGGCGGCGGACATGAGCGTAGGCGACGTGGTGGGAGCTCGACAGCCAGGCCAGCCATTCGTCGGCGATGGCCAGTTGGCGCGGATCCTCCGGCAGGAGCCCCGCTTCCGGATGGGAGCGGGCGAGGTGGCGCAGGATGGCTGGATTCTCGGTCAGCACCCAGCCCTCCTCGTAGAGCGCCGGCACGCGCCCGCGCTCGTTGACCGCCAGATATTCCGGCGCGCGCTGATCGCCCTTGGCAAGGTCGAGCCGGACCGTCTCGAACGGCAGCCCGATCTCCTCCAGCACGATATGGGCGGCCAGCGAGCAGGCGCCGGGGGCGTAGTAGAGGGTGCGGGCGGTCATGGAAGCTCCCTTTGCCAGCCACAATCGGCGCCCATCGGACGAGGCGCCGATCGCGGAGAGAACGCCGTTACAGCGGCTCGGCACCGCGTCCCATCGCGGCGATGCCGGTGCGGGAGATCTCGACTAGGCCGATCACCGTGAGCAGGCGGATGAACCGGTCGATCTCCTCGGTCGCGCCGGTCAGCTCGAACACGAAGGAATTCAGGGTGGCGTCGAGGGTGCGGGCGCCGAAGGCGGCGGCGAGCCGTAGGGCCTCGCTGCGGTGCTCGCCGGTGCCGGCGACCTTCACGAGGCACAGCTCACGCTCCAAAGCCTGCCCCTGGAGGGTGAGGTCGACGACGCGGTGCACCGGCACCAGCCGGTCGAGCTGTGCCTTGATCTGGTCGATCACCGCGTTGGTGCCGGTGGTGACGATGGTGATGCGCGAGATGTGCCGCGCCTCCTCTGTCTCGGAGACGGTCAGGCTCTCGATGTTGTAGCCACGGCCGGAGAACAGGCCGGCGATGCGGGCGAGCGCGCCGGGCTCGTTGTCCACGATCACCGCCAGGGTGTGGCGGTTCACGGTCTCGACACGGGTGGGCTCGGGATAGTGGGTGTTCATGGCGTTCATGTCGCAGCGTTCCTCGTCTCAACCTCTCTTGCACCGCCCCGGACCCGCGCCGAGGCGCTGGACCCGCCTCCCGGCGGCGTGATACCGGCCGCGCCATGGATCGGCGTCAGCGTGTCTTGAATCTCGTCGTGCCGCACGGCCGAACCGGCGTCGAGATCGGTCCCCTCACGCATCCCATCGTCCTCAAGAGCGAGGGCGATGTCCTCTACGCCGACCATCTGCCGACGGAAGAGCTGCGGCGCCAGTACAGCGGCCATCCCACCCTCGGCCCCGCCGGCATCGACGGCATCGTTCCCGTCGACGTGGTGCTGGGGGAGGGCGGTTTGGCCGAGGCCCTGGGCGCGCGCGGCCCGGTCGATTACATCGTGGCATCCCACGTCGTCGAGCACGTTCCGGACCCGGTCCGCTGGCTGCGCGAGGCGGGCGACGCCCTGCGCGAGGGCGGCGTGTTCTGCCTCATCGTGCCGGACAAGCGCTTCACCTTCGACCATTTCCGCACGCCGACCAGCACCGGGGAACTCGTCGCCGCCTCGCTCGCCGGCCTGCGCAAGCCGCCGGTGGCGATCGTCTACGAGCATTTCGCCCGCGCGACCCTGGTCGATGCCGGTGCGATCTGGCAGGGCCGGCCGGTGCGGACGAAGCCGGTGAGCGGCGGCCCGGCGGAAGCCCTCGGCATCGCCTCGGGCATCGCCGCGACCGGCGCCTCCGTCGACGTTCACTGCACGGTCTTCACCCCGTACAGCTTCGCCACCGTCCTCGCCGAACTGATCGGCCTCGACCTGCTGCCGTTCGAATGCGCCGCCCTCGAACCGACGCGCCTGCGGGAAGACGAGTTCTTCGTGCTCCTGCGCAAGCGCACCGATGGGACGGCGGCGCAACGCGCGGCCTCGGTGCCCCGCCTCGACCCCGACCGTCACCATGCGCTGCCGCGTCCGGGCTGGGCCGCCCGGCTCGCCGGCCGGTGGCGCCGGGCGCTTGCCTGAGGAAAGCGCCGGCACCGCCGGTTCGATCGAGCCGGGCATGACCGGCCTCGTCAGACCAGCATCTTGCCTTCGGCCGAGATGACGTCGCCGAGTTCCACCCCGGTCTCGCCGAGATAGTCCGACAGCAGCATCTCGTTATGCGCCTTGCCCGAGGGAATCATCGGGAAGCAGTTCTCGGTCTTGTCGACCACGCAATCGAAGATCACCGGGCCGTCATAGGCCAGCATCTCCTGGATCGCGGCGTCGAGTTCGCCGGGCTTCTCGCAGCGGATGCCCTTGGCGCCGTAGGCCTCGGCCAGCTTCACGAAGTCCGGCAGGCTCTCCGAGTAGCTCTGCGAGTAGCGCGAGCCGTGCAGCAGCTCCTGCCACTGGCGCACCATGCCCATGTACTCGTTGTTCAGGATGAAGATCTTGACCGGCAGACGGTACTGCACCGCCGTCGACAATTCCTGCATGTTCATCAGGATCGAGGCTTCACCCGCGATGTCGATGACGAGCCCGTCCGGGTTGGCGAGCTGCGTGCCGATGGCGGCGGGCAGGCCGTAGCCCATGGTGCCGAGGCCGCCGGAGGTCATCCAGCGGTTCGGCTCATCGAACTTGAAGTACTGCGCCGCCCACATCTGGTGCTGGCCGACCTCGGTGGTGACGAAGGTCTTGCGATCCTTGCAGGCCTCGTAGAGGCGCTGCACCGCGTATTGCGGCTTGATGATCGTGCCGGACGGCCAGTAGGCGAGGCAGTCGCGCGACTTCCAGCGGCTGATCTTGTTGAACCAATCCTCCATGCGTCCCTTGTCGGGCTGCTTCGGCAGCGCGCGCCACTGGGCGAGCATCTCCTCCAGCACCGCCGCGCAGTCGCCGAGGATGCCGACATCGACCTTCACGACCTTGTTGATCGAGGAGGCGTCGACATCGACGTGGATCTTCTTCGAGTAGGGCGCGAAGGCATCGAGGCGGCCGGTGATGCGGTCGTCGAAGCGCGCGCCGATGCAGATCATCACGTCGCAATCGTGCATCGCGAGGTTGGCCTCGTAGGTGCCGTGCATGCCCAGCATCCCGAGGAACTTGTCGTCGGAGGCTGGGAAGGCACCCAGACCCATCAGCGTCGAGGTGACCGGGAAGCCGGTCTCGGCGACCAGCTCACGCAGGAGGCGGGAAGCTTCCGGGCCCGAATTGATGACGCCGCCGCCGGTATAGAAGACCGGCCGGCGCGCACCCGCCATCAGCTCGATCGCCGCGCGGATCTTCTCGGAATCGCCCTTGACCGGCGGGTTGTAGGTCTTGTGCCCGTTCTGCGTCGGCCGGCTGTAGACGCCGGTGGCGAACTGCACGTCCTTCGGCAGATCGATGACGACCGGGCCGGGACGGCCGTGGCTCGCGACGTAGAACGCCTCGTGCAGGATGCGCGGCAGGTCCTCGATCGATTTCACGAGGTAGTTGTGCTTGGTGCAGTGGCGCGTGATGCCGACCGTATCGCATTCCTGGAACGCGTCGGAGCCGATCAGGTGCGTCGGAACTTGGCCCGTGACGGCGACGAGCGGGATCGAATCCAGCATCGCGTCGGTCAGGCCGGTGATGATGTTGGTGGCGCCGGGGCCGGAGGTGACGAGGACGACGCCGACCTTGCCGCTGGAGCGGGCATAGCCCTCCGCCGCGTGGACGGCGCCCTGCTCGTGGCGCACCAGCACGTGCTGAATCGTGGTCTCGTCGAAGAGCGCGTCGTAGATCGGAAGCACGGCACCGCCCGGATAACCGAACAGGGTGTCCACCCCCTGATCCTGGAACGCCCGGATGACCATCTGGGCCCCGGTCATGACCTCGCCGCTCATCGACTCCTCCATCAATCCGTTCTTCGTGTTCCGATCCGCATGTCGGCCCGTTGGATTTTGCGCAATAAAAAAGGGCCCCGAGGGACCCTGCATGCGCCACCGACCGGGCCTGCCGGGCTTGTCCTCAAGCCCGCCCCGTCCGTGGCGCTTCCACTACGATAAGAACCGTGCGCATCGTCGATCCATTCGCCGCTCCCCGCCGATATTCGGCAGGTGAGGGGCGCGGAGTAAGCGATGGGCGCCCTCCCGTCAATCCGTCTGCGTTATGTTTCCGGCACCGAGCGCATCCGGCCGACGGCTCCAACCGCTCGAAGCCGCGGGCGGCTCGGGCGAACCGGGGATCATGTCCCGCAGAAGGTGCGGTAGCCGCGCCCGCCGCCCTCCGGCGGCTCGGCATAGCGGGCGAAGTCCGGCTGGTCGTCGTAGGGATGCGCCAGAACCGCCAGCAGGGTTTCGAACGGTCCGAAATCCTGCCGCTCGACGGCGGCCTCGATCATCTCTTCCACCCGGTGGTTGCGCGGGATGAAGGCCGGATTGGCGGCGCGCATCGTCCGACGGAACGAGGCCACCTCGCCCGGTTCGTCGGCGAGCCGCCGGTGCCAGCCTTCGGCCCAGCGGTCGAAGGCGGTCGGATCGATGAACAGGCTGCGCACCCCCTCGGCCGCCCTCGGACCCGCTCCGGCTTCCGGCAGGGCGTCGCCGAGGCGGCGGAAGGTGAGGGTGAAGTCGGCCTCGTTCTCGGCCATGGTCTTCAGGAGGTCCCCGGCGAGGGCGGCGTCGCCCTCGCGCGCCGTCGTCAGCCCGAGCTTGCGGTTGAGGCCGCCGTGATAGGCGGCCTCGAACAGGCCTGCGAAGCCGCCGAGGGCCGCCTCGGCCTCGGAGACGGCCTTGTCCTCCTCCTCGGCGAGCAGGGGCAGCAGCGCCTCGGCGAGGCGGGTGAGGTTCCACAGGGCCATCCGCGGCTGGTTGCCGTAGGCGTAGCGCCCGTGCCGGTCGATCGAGCTGAAGGCGGTGGCCGGGTCGTAGGTGTCGAGGAAGGCGCAGGGGCCGTAATCGATGGTCTCGCCGGAAATCGACATGTTGTCAGTGTTCATCACCCCGTGGATGAAGCCGACCGTGAGCCAACGGGCCACCAGTTCCGCCTGTCGGCGGATCACGCCTGCGAGCAGCGCGCGGTAGGGGTTCTCCGCCTCCGCCGCCTGCGGATCGTGCCGGGCGATGGCGTGGTCGGCCAGAGCGCGCAGGCCCTCCACGTCACCGCGGGCGGCGAAGAACTGGAACGAGCCGACACGGATATGGCTCGACGCCACCCGGGTCAGGACGGCGCCGGGCAGCACCGTCTCGCGGATCACCCGCTCCCCGGTGGTTACAACGGCGAGCGCCCGCGTGGTCGGGATACCGAGGGCGTGCATGGCCTCGCTGACGCAATATTCCCGCAGCACCGGGCCGAGGGCGGCACGTCCGTCGCCCCGGCGCGAGAACGGGGTCGGACCCGAGCCCTTGAGCTGGATGTCGCGCCGCCCCCCATCCCGGCCCACAACCTCCCCGAGGAGGATGGCACGCCCGTCGCCGAGTTGCGGCACGAACTGGCCGAACTGGTGCCCGGCATAGGCCGCGGCCAGCGGCTCGGCTCCCTCCGGAACCCGCCGCCCAGACAGGATCTCCGCGCCTTCACTTTCGAGCCGGTCGGGATCGAGGCCGAGTTCGAGAGCCAGCGGCCGGTTGAGCCGCACCAGCCGGGGCGCCTCGACCGCCGTCGGCGCCACCCGCGCGAAGAAGCGGTCGGGCAGGCGCGCATAGCTGTTGTCGAAGGGAAAAAGCATGGGGGGGACCGGATCGGAAAAGATGTCGGTGTCAGGCGTAGACGATCGACCCGGATTGCGTCACGTCGCGCGGGGCCGGATCGCCTCAGGGTCTTTCGGGCGGTGGCGGCGAATGTGGGCCCGGCGGCGGGTCCGGCCGGGGATGTTCGGTCCCCGGCACGGGTCCCTGAGGCGGGGGCTTGGACGGCGGTTCGGGCGCTTCCCCATCCGGCGAACTTCCGCTCCCGGTCATGCTCAGGCAGCCTTCTGGTTCACCTTGCTCTCGGCGAGCGCCGTGAGCTTGCGGTCGGTGGCCTTCTCCTCGTCGAGGGATTGCTGCAGCACGGCGGCGCAATCGTCGCGACCGAGCCGTTTCGCCCAGGCGACCAGGGTGCCGTAGCGGGCGATCTCGTAATGCTCCACCGCCTGCGCCGCCGCGAGCAGGGCCGCATCCATCACCTCCCGGTCGGCGATCTCACCGGCGGTGTCGTCGGCTTCCCGGACGATGCCGTCGATGGCTGGGCAATCCACCGCCTTCGGCTTGTGCCCGTGCATCGCGAAAACTCGCTCCAGCCGCTCGATCTGCCCCTCGGTCTCGCGCAGATGCGTCTCGAATCCCTGGCGCAATTCGGCGGCCGTGGCCTTCTCGATCATCTTCGGCAAGGCTTTGGCGATCTGGTTCTCGGCGTAATAGACGTCCTGCAACGTGTGCACGAAGAGGTCGTCGAGAGATTTGATATCCTTCGTGAACAGACCCATGGCGGCCTCCTCCGACGATGCCGGGGACCGCATGGAATCTGTCCCCGCGTAAGAGGAAGCCCGGCGGCGCTGCGCCGGTTCCGGTTCTGCGGCGTGCCGCGACAGGTTCGCGCCGCCAGCCGCCCCAGGCTCCGGGCGGCGCGGCCGCAGGCCGCTATCCAGGGCGCCGCGACTTCGGTACGGAAGCCGCCATCCGCCGATCCGGCACCCGAGCCGGGCGTCGTCCGTGCGGGCGGCCCGCCTGAAGCGGCATCGCGGACGAACCAGGGACGAAGGCGAACGGATGGCTGATGCGCTCGCGGGCAAGGTGGCGCGGCGCCTGCTGCCCTTCCTGATGCTGTGCTACTTCTTCGCCTATCTCGACCGGGTGAATGTCGGCTTCGCCGCGCTCACCATGAACCGGGATATCGGCCTCTCGGCCTCGGCCTACGGCTTCGGCGCGGGCCTGTTCTTCCTCGGCTACGTCGCCTTCGAGGTGCCGAGCAATCTGATCCTGGAGCGGGTCGGCGCACGGCTCTGGATCGCCCGGATCATGGTGACCTGGGCGCTGGTCTCGGCCTCGACCGCCTTCGTCGTCGGCGAATGGTCGTTCTATGCCGTGCGCATCCTGCTCGGACTGGCCGAGGCCGGCTTCTTCCCCGGCATCATCCTCTACCTGACCTACTGGTTTCCGGCCCGGCAGCGCGCCGGCATCGTCGGCACCTTCATGATGGCGGTGCCGCTCTCGGCCGCGATCGGCGCACCGCTCTCGGGCCTCGTCATGAGTGGGGCGGACGGAGCCCTCGGCCTAGCGGGCTGGCAATGGCTCTACCTGCTGGAGGCGGCCCCCAGCCTGCTCCTCGGTGTCGCAGCCCTATTCGCGCTCACCGACCGGCCGGAGGCCGCCTCCTGGCTGAGCGAGACGGAGCGGGCGACCCTCGTGGCCCGGATGGCGGAGGATCATCGCTCCCGGCCGGGCCGGACGGCGCATCTCGGGCGTGCCCTCGTCGCTCCGCGCATCCTCGGCCTCGGCCTCGTCTATTTCGGGCTCAGCACCGGCGTCTACGCGGTCGGCCTGTGGCTGCCGCAGATCGTCAGCGCCTTCGGCTTCAGCCTGGTGGCAACGGGCTTCGTCATCGCCATCCCCTACATCGTGTCGGCCCTCGGCATGGTCGCCTGGACCCGCCGCTCCGACCGAACCGGCGAGCGGCGCCGGCACACGGCGATCCCCACCATCGGCGCTGGCCTCGCCCTCCTCGCCGCGAGCCAGGCCGGAACCCCGCTTCTCACTATCGTCGCGCTGAGCCTAGCCGCCCTCGGCATCTTCGCGGCCCTGCCGACCTTCTGGACCTTGCCGACCAGCCTCCTCAGCGGCAGCGCCGCGGCGGGGGGCATCGCCCTGATCAACGCGCTGGGCAGCATCGGCGGCTTCGCCGGCCCGGCCATGATGGGCTGGATCCGCGACGCCACCGGCCGGTTCGATCACGCCCTCGCCGCCGTCGCCGCCGTGCTGATCCTGGCGGGATGCCTGGTCCTGCGCCTCGGCCGGGATGTGGAGCGGGGCACCGTCCCGTCGCCACACCCGGATCCGGCATAAGGCGCGACCGGAACCACCGCCGCCGACCGCGTTACCCGTTCAGGGACGAACGGAGGACGGGATGGAAGGCGGTTTGATCTGGCTCGGCATCATCGCCGGAATTCTGGTGTTGAGCGGCGGGGGCTATCTCTTCGCCGCCTGGGCGAAGACCCGCCGGAGGCAGCGGTGAAGTGCCTGCTCCGGTCGAGCCGGAGGAACGATCGATCTCCCTCGCTCCATCATGAGAGGGCCTGCCGCCCCCGGTGACCATCGAGCGACGGCCAGGCCTTCCTTGCGAAATAGTGATCGGCAGCCCTATGGATGGAACCATATTTCATGGTAGCCCTTTTGATAGGCCTGCGACTCGAATGGTCGAGCCAGGCACGCGGTGAAAAAGGGCAAATTCCATGGCAAGCCTGCTGCCGGTGCTCGCTCTCCTCGTGACCCCCATCGGTGCGCTTGCCGTCGGTGCCTGGGCCTTCGGACGCGCGCGCTCCACGCCCTGACGCACACCAGCTTCGCGAGGATTGAGGGCGGCCGAACACGCTGCCCTCGGTTCACCTCGCAAGGGCCTTATGATCATGGGACGAGGCTGCGCAGAGCGATCTCCAGCCGCTCTTCGCGTGCGAAGATGTGGCGCGTCGTCTTGGGCGGGAAGAGGCTTCCGCTGAGCCCGCGCCCCAGCACCTCCTCGCGGGTCGGCATCACGTCGGGGCGCCAGGAGGAGAGCTGAACGGCGGCATAGTCGTAGAGCCGCACCGGCACGCGGGTCAGGCCGAGCTGCATCGCCGCCATCAGCCGATGATGGCCGTCCAGCACAGCCAAGGTGTCCCGCTCCACGCAGATCGGCTGCGTCCAAGCCTGCTGCTCCAAGATGAGAGCGATCACCTCGCCGACCCGGGCCGGGACGATCTCCTCGGTCGGACGCAGAGCGTGAGGCGGGAGGAGCCGGAGTTCCGCAAGAGCCATCATGCCGCTCACACCGTCACCTCTGCCGCCGCCATCCGGCCCTGGTCGAGGAAGATCCGCTCCGGATGTGCGTGGCAGAGGAAGTCGTGGTGGGAGATGTCCCAGCCATAGGCCCCGGCCATCTCGAAGCAGACGAGATCGCCGACCCGCAGCCGTGCCACCGGCACGTCCCGTGCCAGCACGTCCTTCGGCGTGCACAGCTCCCCGGCGAGGGTGACCGGCATCCGAGCGATCTCGGGACGTGGCCAGGGATGGTCCCACTCCTCCCGTGGGAGGATGTGGAACGGATGGTCGTGCGCCCACGAACTCGGCAGGCGGAAATGATGGGTGCCGCCGCGCAGGAGCGCGAAGGCCCGCCCGTGGCTGCGCTTCAGGTCGAGCACCTCGCAAAGATAGGCGGCGTGGTAGGCGGCCACGATGCGCCCGCACTCGAATTGCAGGCGCGGGCCGCTCCCCGCCAGGGGCCTGAGCGCACTCGCGAGACGCTCCGTGTCGAAGCGCCATGCGGGATCGGCATAATCGACCCCCCAGCCGCCGCCGAGATTGATCACGCGCAGGTCGAGGCCGTGCTCGCCGGCCCAGGCTCGCGCAAGATCGATCTCCGCCGCGCAGAGCGCCGCGTGGCCGGCGGCATCCCGGTTGTTCGAGACGGTGTGGAAATGGAAGCCCTCGAAGCGCAGGGCGCGGCAATCGCGTAGGGTGGCGATCGCATCGGGGATCGAGGCCTGCTCGATGCCGAACTGGGTGGCGGCGCCGCCCATGGTCAGGGTTGCCCCCGGCACCGGCCCGGCGAGGTTCACCCGCAGCAGGACCGGCAGGATCGCCCCACTTCTCTCCGCCACCGCATTGGCGAGGCGCAGGCTGTGCAGGCTCTCGACATGCAGCCGCTCGACGCCGTGGGCGAGGAGGGTGCGGATGTCGCCCTCCGTCCGCGCCGGCCCGCCCATGACGATCCGCGCGCCCGGCCCGACCGCTTCGCGGACCCGCAGGATTTCCCCCGAGGAGGCGACCTCGAAGCCGGCGACATGGGGCGCCAGCGCGCGGAGCACCCGTGGATCGTTGTTGGCTTTGACGGCGTAGAAGAACTCGGTGCCCGCCGGCAGCGGCGCGGTCAGGCTGCGGATCTGGCACCGCAGGGCATCGAGGTCGTGCAGAAAGGCGCAGACCGGGCTCTCTGTCCTGGCGATTGCGGCGACCTGCGCGGGCGAGGGGTGAAACAGGGTCATGCTTGCGCTCCGGCGATGCGACGCCACGTGCGATCGGTCGCGGTGAGGGCGCGGCGCAGGAGGCCACGGTCGTTGGCGGCGATGAGGCCGCGCGCACCCTCGTCGAGCAGACGGGGCAGATCCTCGTCCGCGCGCGGGATCGCGAAGCAGTGGATCCCGGCGTCACGGCAGGTCCGCGCCACAGCTGCGCCGGCGGCGACCACCTCCGGCGCCGAGGTCTGCCAGGGCCGACCGATGGATTGAGAATAGTCCGCCGCCCCGAACAGAAGCCCTCCGATGCCGTCGAGGCCGGCGATCTCGGTCGCCGCGCCGAGGCCGGCCTCATCCTCGATCATCGCGACCACGAGCGTTTCCTGGTCGAGGCGGGCGGCGAGGGCGGGCAGGTCGCTCTCGCCGTAGCGGCCGAGGCGACCGGCATTGAGGCCGCGGATCCCGCGCGGCGCGTACCGGGCTCGCCGCACCGCCTGCTCGGCCTCCGCGAGCGAGGACACACGCGGCACGACGATGCCGGCGGCGCCGGCATCGAGGCTCTGCAGGATTCGCTCCGAACCGGCGTCCGGCACCCGCACGAGGGCGCTCAGGCCGGCCCGGTCCGCCGCCGCGAGCAGGTGCTCCAGGGCTGCCCCGTCGATCAGGGTATGCTCCAGATCGATCAGCACGAAATCGAAGCCGGCCACGGCGGCGATCTCGACGATCTCCGGCGCGGGAATCGACATGAACAATCCCCCGGCCACGCGCCCGCCATCGAGCCGCGCCCGGAGACGCAGGCGGGCGGTCATGCCAGCGCCTCCGCGAGCGGCGCCAGGGGATTCGGCACGCGTCGGCCGCGGGCATTCGCGGGGTCGATGCGGCGCCGGGCGAGATCCTCGATCACCAGCGTTTCCGCCGCGAGGCGGTAGCGCAACGCCCCCTGCCGGGCGGCCGGATGCGCCGCGCAATGCCCGGCCAGAGCCGCCACGATCCGGTCCCAGAAACGACGCTCGGGATAGCCGAACCAGAGGTCGAGGCAGTAGCCGAGCTCGGCCAGGTTCACGCCGAACAGGGCATCGACCATGAAGTCGCGCACATCCTCGACGTCCCGCGCCTCGACATAGGAATTGGCGTTGACGCGGGCATGCTCGGGCGGCGTCGGCACCAGAGCCGGGCGGCGGGCCACATGGTCCGGGATGAAGCGCACTCCGTCGTGGAAATCCTTCAAGGCCACGCGGCTCGGCCAGCCGGCATGATGGAACAGCACCATGTTCTGCTGGTGACTCTCGACCGCGATGCCCTTGGCGATGAGGAGATGCACCACCGGCAGCATCGCGACGGCGAGCAGCCGGTCGAGCCAAGGCTCGACTCCGTGGCGAGCGATCCAGCCGGCGATGAAGGGCTCGCCCCCGTCCCGGTGGGTCAGGGCGGTGAAGGGCACGGCACCTTCGCCCTCGCGCAGGTGCGGCGTCACCGGATCGCG
This sequence comes from Methylorubrum zatmanii, assembly GCF_014845115.1. Lineage (GTDB taxonomy): Bacteria > Pseudomonadota > Alphaproteobacteria > Rhizobiales > Beijerinckiaceae > Methylobacterium > Methylobacterium zatmanii. The sequence goes on from NZ_NKUI01000053.1 coordinate 19,939, forward strand.
CCAGATCGCCGAGAGGGCGCCTCGGGTCGTGCCGTCCCGATCCCACGGTGGCAGGGCGGTGACCGCGACGCCCATCCGTTCCGCCAGGAGCACCGCGCCGGTCGCCTGCCAGTAGGGATCGTCCGCCGTCACCTCCTTGAGCCAAGCGCTGACGATGGGGGCGTTGAGCACCGTGTGGGGGGCGAGGGTGCGCGCCGTCGAGGTGTTGCGGATGGAGAGCGCGAGCTTCAGCGAAGGCGCGTCCGGTGCGGTGAGATCGGCCAGCGTGCGGATGGATTGCTGCGCGCTGTAGGCGTGCGGCGCGGGCCCGAGCAGGACGAGGCGCCCGGCCCCTTGTTGGGCCTGCACGGCGCCTTCTGCCACTTGGCGCCATTGCCAGGGATGGACCGGCAGCAGGAAGAATTCCTCCGGCGGGCCCGGCAGGCGCGCGGCGAAGGCCGCCTGGGTGCGCGGGTCGAGGCTTTGCGCGAGAAGCGCCCGATCCTGCTCTCCCTCCCGCGCCATGGAGCCGGCGGCGGCGATGGAGCGGTGGGCCGCGATCCAGATCGGGCGGAGCGGTTGCGCGAATTCGGGGCCGTAGGCGCGGTTGTCCTCCGGGGTGAAGCCGATGCGCGACTTGAAGCAGGGGTGATAACGGTGCCCATCCGTCAGCGCGCCCTCCAGGGCTTCGTAGGACAGATCCGCCAGCGCCGTTCCCGCGCGGTGGGCGAGGGCGGCGGCGTGGTTCGCCTGCGTCCGCGCCAACTCCTCCGCGAAGACCCGGTGATCGGCCGCATCTCCCGGCAGATCGGGCAGCAGATCGGCGAGCAGGAGCGACGCATCGGTGATGGGCGCGCCGTCATCGACCGCGAGGCTTTCCGGATCGATCAGGATCCGCCCATAGGCCCCCATGCGCCGCGCCCGGGCGCGATAGGTCACCCGGCTTTGCGAGGGTGTGAGGGTGATGTCGAGCCGCTCGTCGGGGCCGGCGAGGCTCACCGTGGCCGCGCGCAGGAGGTCCTCGTGCAGGAGCGCGCCGAGAAGCTGGGCGGCCACCCGAAGGCCCGCCTCCTCCCAGGCCGAGCGCCCGGCGGCGTCCGCCCTGCGCAGCGGATTGCGGAGCGCGACGTAATCCGGGGCCTCGCCGCGACCGGCGAGGCAGCTCGTGAGGTTGGCCTTGGCCGGAAGCGTCGGCGCATCGAGAAGCCGGGCGATCCAGGCGGCGGTGGCATCGTCCTCGACCGAAGCGGCGAGGGTCTCGGCCACGATCCGCCAGAGCGGCGCCTCCGCGATATGGGCCGCCCGCGCGACCGTCGCGACGGCGTGCGAGACCTGATTGACGACGAGGTAATAGAGCAGGCGCTTCCAGGCTTCCTGCCCCTCGTAGAACACCGCCGGGTCGAGGCTGCAGCCCGGTGCGAGCCGTTCGAACCGTTCGCGGTCGATGCTGGCCCCTTCGAGATCGCGCACGACGAGGCGCACGGGAAGGCCGTTCTCCAGAACCAGGAGACTGTTCTGCGCATGCGCTTCGAGGCTGATTCCCGTGCGCGCGAACAGGCGCAGCGGCGGCAGGATGGCGGCATGGACATAGGCGCTGATCCAGGCTTCGGCCTCCTGCGCGCCCGAGAGCGGGCATCCCATCGCCGACAGGATCGGCCGACCGTCTTGCGGCGACGGCTCGAGCAGTCCCGCCACCACGAAGGCCGGCCGGGCCGGACCCTCCCGGACCAGAACCCCCGTCACCGCCGCGAGTCCGTCGTGATCGAGCAGCAGGGCGCCTGGCTCGCTCAGGATATCGAGGCCGCAGGCGGCCACGGCGTCCGGCAGGGCCGCGAGGGCCCGCGACGCGGCCATGCTGCGGGCGAGATGCTCGCGGCTGTTGGTGCGGGCGAAGTTGGTGATGCGGGCCGCGATCGGCAGCTTGAGGAACAGGTTCTCGCCGGGCGCGAACACCGTCCGCACCGAGGAGGTCGGCGTGACGATCTCGCCGGAGGGCGGGGTGAGGGTCAACCGCCCCTCGGCGATGAGGGCGGCGATGTCTGGATCGGTCTCGAGGCGGGCAGCCTGCCAGGGATGGCTCGGGATCAGGACACGGCCCGCGATGGCCTCCCTCGGCAAACCGGAGAGGCGGGCGAGGGCGGCGGTGACGCGCCGCTCGCCCTCCGGGTCGCGCCACAGCGAGGCGGCCAGATCGGGGGCGGCGATCAGCCAGCGCAGGCGGAACGCCGCCCCGCGCTCGGGCGCGAAACGTTCGGTGTCGGCCTGTGTGAAGCCGTCGACGCTCTTGGCGAGGGGATGGAAGGGATGGCCGTGCCACAGGCTCTGCTCCCGCCCGGTCGGCGTCGGATCGAACGGCCGGGCCGCACCGGCGACGGCATGGGCGTGCGAGCGGCGAAGTCCGTCGAGAAAGCGCCGTTTCGCCGTCTCGCGCAGGGGCGTCGCCTCGGGCGTCACGGCATCGATCATCCGGCGCGCCAACTCGGCGGGATCATCCAGCTCCAGGCAGCGGCCATCGGCGTCGCGCAACCGGACCGGCGCCCCCCAGACATGGAATCCGCCCGGCGAATGGCGCAGGCAGGGCACGGTCAGCGTCTGCGCTCCGAGCGGGATCGTGCAGTCTTCTCCCTCCACCGGATCGAGGTCGGTCGCGACTTCGCGCAACCAGGTGTTGAGCAGGCGTTCGATCGCAAGGCTCGCATGGGTCGCGGCGGTCTCCGCAGCGGGTCGGGCGGGAAGCGATGTCGTCATCGGGCGCGGCTCCGGATGGTGCGAAGGGGGTGCGAGGCCGTGGCGAGGGCGACGGCTCCGGCGCAGGACAGGCCGGCGGCGGCGAAGAGGGCACCCGCCGGGCCGAGGGGCGCCAGGGCCAATCCCGCCACGAAGGGGCCGACGAGCTGGCCCAGGGTCAGGCTGGCGCGGGCGCGGGCCATGGCGGCGGTCCGGCTCGGGCCCACCGCCTCGACGGCGGCGAAGAGGGCGGGGGCTTGGCCTGCGAACAGCGCTCCCTGCAAGAGGCGGAGCGCGACGATGCCGGCGAGGCCCGCGCCCAGAGGCACGGCGGCGAAGCCGAGGGCGCAGCCGATGAGCGACAGGTTGAGGGCGGCCATCGGCGAGACGCCATCCATCACCCGCGCCCAAAGCGGCAGGATCAGCAGGGCGACGAGCCAGCTCAGGCTGTGCAGCAGGCCGATCAGGCCGGGGGTGTAGAGGACGGGGTCATACGCGTTCGCCCAGGCGGGGAAGAAGGCAACGAAGGCGAAGGCTCCGGCGCTGCCGCAGAGCCCGGCGCAGAGCAGGGAGAGATCGCTCGCATCGGCCCGGCCGGAGGGTGTCTCCGCGTCCGGTTCGGCGGAGAGGTCGCGGCCGGTCGTGGCGGCAGCCACCATCGCCACGAGGATGAGGCCACCGAAGCCGAGCATCAACGGGCCGAGCTGCTCCCGCTCGAAGGCGAAGCCGCCGGCGAGCGGGCCGAGCAGACAGCCCGCCGAGACCGCCTGCTGCATCGCCGCGAAGCCCCGTCCGGCGCTGCGGCCACCGGCGCGGAAGGCGAGCGCCAGGACGACGCCGCCTCCGGCCAGGCCCTGAACCAGGCGGCCGGCGAGCAGCGTCACGGGATCGCTCGCGACGGCGATGATCGCGCAACTCGCCGCCGTGAAGATTCCGGTCCAGACGATCAGGCTCGGCAAGGAGAGAATCCGCGCGAGCCCGGCCCAGGCCGGCGTCATCGCCAGAGTCGTCACGGCGGGAGCCGCCAGCGCGGCGGCGGTCCAGAAAGCCGGCGCCGCGCTCATCCGCGCGAGGTGAAGGCCGAGGAAGGGCAGCAGCGCCAGCGGCGCCGCCGTCACCAGCAGTTGCAGCAGGACCAGGGCCGCGAAGCCGGCAAGCCCGAGCGGCGGCGCCTCTTCCCGGACTTTCAAGACCGCGCCTCCAGGAAGAGCGGATTGGCCGCGCAGCCGAGCCGGCTCGGCATCGAGGTGGTCAGGGCGGAGGCCGCGAGAAGCGGGGTCAGCACTTCCTTGAACGGCGCCAGAGGCTGCTCCAGCAGGCAGGCGGCAACCCATTGCTTGCGCTCCGGCGGAGCCTCGGCCTCGCCGAGGACGCGCCTGACGGTGGCGACGAGGATCCGGCGGGCCTCCGCGAGGGTGAAGCCGCGCTCCGCCTCGGCGAAGGTTTCGGCGATGGCGCGCAGGGCGACGTCGATGGCGAGCGTCTGGGCGTAGGCGAGGAGATCGTCCGGGCGGCGCAGCAGCAGCGAGTTCCGCTGCGGATCGGTGATCAGATAGGCCGGAACGGGCAGGCCGACCTCAACCAGCCAGTCGGGGGCACAGCGCACGGTGTCGTGGTCGCGCAGGATCAGGCGGCATGGCCGCGCGCCCTCGAAGGCGACGAGGGCGTTCTGCCCATGCAGTTCCGGCACGAAGCCGAGGCAGACGCCGCGCAGGACGAGGCCGAGGACCAGGCCGGCGATGTCGGAGAACAGCCGGGTCAGATCCGGCGCCTCGCCGGCGAGCGCCCGAACGGCCGGCGGCAGGCCCCCGCCCGGCGCGACCGCCAGGGTCGCGAGCGGAACGATCGGACCGCCCTCCGGCAGCCGTCGCAGGGCGCAGCCGAGCAGGGCAGGGCGCTCGGCGTAGAGGTCACCGTCCGCTTCGCGGAAATGCCAGAAGGCGTCCTCATCCGCGAGGGCGACATGCTCGGCGAGCCACGGATCGTGCGCCCGCCCGGCGGCGAGCAGCGCGGCGCCGTGCAGGCCGTTCTGCAGCGATTGCGGCGGCAGCAGCCGGCGGACCCCGAGTGTTCTGACGTCGAGGGGCAGCTTCAGATGCAGGCCGGGCCGCGCCGGAAAGGCCACCGTCCGCAGCGAGGAGGTCGCCGCGACGAGGGGGCCCTGGAAATCCAGGAGGACAAGTTGCCCATCCTCGCGCTCGGCCGCGAAATGCGCCGGCAGGCTGTGCGCCGCCTGCCAGGGGTGGACGGGCAGGGCGATATGCGATCCGTCGATCCCACGAGTCCGCATCTCGGTCGCGAGCAGGGCCTGCTGGCGCTGGTCGAGGAAGGTGGCGAAAGGATCCGACGGGCCGGCGCCCGGCGCCTCGGCCAGACGCTCGCGGGCGAGCGCGACCCAGGCGAGGGCGAAGTAGCGCCCGGCTTCCGCGCCATAGGCCAGGGTCTGCGCCCGGTCGAAACCGTGGCGGGCACGGGCCAGGGGGTGGAACGGCCGGTCGCGCCAGGCCGCGAGCCGCTCCCAGACGATGGCATCGTCCGCGCGGGCTTCGGCCTCCAGGCCCTCGGCCCAAGCCGCCCTGTCGGGAAGCGCGTCGATGATCGCGGTGAGTTCGTCGAGGCTGCGCTGCCGGATCGTGCCGGGCAGATCGGGCATCCCCGCGAGCACTAGGCTCAGCAGCGCCGACGCGTCGATATCCGCGCCGGAGGAGGCGGTCTCGTAGCGCGCGGAGCCGGCGAAGCGGAAACCGTCGCGCCAGCCATCCGGCCGCACGCGCGCCCGCAGATGCCCGGCGCCCACAGCGAGGGCGTAGTCGCGGGTTCCGTCCTCAGCCGTCGTCCCGAGGGTGGCGCGGCTTTGGAAGCCGGCGACATCCTCGATCCAGAGGGCGTCGAAGAGTTCGGCCAGCAGATCCCGGGCGAGATCCGTGGCTCTCGGGGCCGCCGCCCGCATCGGTCCGGACATCGGGCCGGCTCTCAGAACAGCGGCAGCACGGTGCCGGCACCGGCCTGTTCGGCGCGGCGCAGGACGGCGCGGGCGCAGGCGATGTCGTCGATCGCCATGCCCATCGGGTTGAGCAGGATGATCTCGTCGTCGGTTTCGCGCCCCGGCCGGCGGCCGACCACGATCTCACCGAGTTCGGCGTGCAGCCTCTCCCGCGAGAACTCACCGGACTCGACGAGGAGATTGATGATCTTCTTCTCGCGGTTGCACTGATCCCAATCGTCCACGACCACCTTGTCCGCCTTGAGGAAGACCTCTCGCTCCACGTCCATGATCGAGACATTGGCCAGCAGAGTGCCGCGGCTGAGCCAGTGGAAGGGCAGGTAGGGCTTGTCGGTGACGGTGCAGGTGACGACGACCGGGCAGTCCCGCACCGCCGCCTCCGCGCTCGGCACGATGACGGTTTGCAGATGCGGGAAGCGGTCGCGCAACTGTGCCGCGAGGTCCTCGGCGGCCGCCTCGCGCAGGTCGAACAGCCGGATCGTCTTCAGGCTGGGAAACTGCTCGGCCAGGGTCTGCGCCTGCCGAGCGGCGATGGGGCCGCAGCCGATGAGGGAGGCCTCCGCGAAGCCGGCTTGCGCGAGGTGGCGAACGGCAATGCCGGTGACGGCGGCGGTGCGCATGGCGCTGACGAGGCCCGCCTCCATGATCGCCATGGGATAGTTGGTCTCGGGATCGTTGAGGACGATCACGGCGCTGGCGCGCTCGATCCCGCGTCGGGCGGGATTGTCGTGTTTCGAGCCGATCCATTTGAGGCCGGCGACCGGCCGATCACCACCGATCCAAGCCGGCATGGCAATGATGCGGTCGGCGATATGGGTGGTGCGCGGGCTGCGCAGATACGGCTTCAGCGGCTGGACGAAGTCTCCCGCCGCGTGAAGGCGAAAGCCATCCTCGATCGCCGCCATGTAGAGATCGGAGCGATCGCCCCCGATAGCGACGATGTCGGAGCGCGACAGGTAGCGCAGGCTGGTCGAGGCCATGGCGTTGGTTCCTGAATGGTCGAGCGACGAGAAGGGTGCCGTCACGTTGGACGGTCCCGAGCGGACAGTGGCGGGATTGGGGGGAGGGACGAGGGGCATGCCGGAGACAGGCCGGCGACGATCCCTGCGCGGCTCAGGCGGCTGCGGTCTGGGAGCCGATGCGCCGGTAGGAGGCCTGGAACGATTTGGTCAGGCGCCGCTCCGGCGCCGGCCAGGCCGGATCGTAGACGGTATCGAGGTAGCGCTCACCCCGGTCGGGAAGCAGGGTGACGATGCGGGCGCCCCGGCCGAGATGCGGGATCAGCTTGGCGATGGCCGCGACCACGGTGCCGGAGGAGCCGCCGGCCAGGATGCCCTGGGTCTCGACCAGCCTGCGGCAACCGAGGGCGGATTCCCAATCGGTGGCGTAGATCACTCCATCGACCTCGGGGAGGGAGAGCTGCTCCGGTACCCGGCTCGCCCCGATGCCGGGAATCTCCCGCCGCCCACCCGGCGCGCCGAAGATGACCGACCCGTCGAGATCGACGGCGATGACCTCGATCCCCGGCCAGCGCTCGCGCAGACGGCGCGCCAGCCCCATCAGCGTTCCGCAGGTCGAGACGGCGGCCACCACATGGGTCGGGGCCGCGGGCATGTCCCGTACGATCTCGGCGCCAATGCCGTTGTAATGGGCCCGCCAATTGTCGGGATTGGCATATTGGTTGAGCCAGACGGCGCCGGGGATGGTGCGGGCCAGCTCCGTCACTCGCCTCACCCGGGTGTGCAGGTAGCCGCCCTCCTCATCCTGCTCCTGCACCATGTCGACCGTCGCACCGAAAGCCTCGATCAGGCGCCGGTTGGTGGGGGCGATGTTGGGATCGACGACCGCCGTGAACGGGATGTTGTAGCGCTGCGCGATCATCGCGAGCGCGATGGCGAGATTGCCCGACGAACTCTCGACGAGATGGCTCCGCTGCGTCAGCCGGCCAGCGGCGATGGCCTGCGTGACCATGTAATGCGCGGTGCGATCCTTCACGCTGCCGCCGATGTTGAGCATCTCCAGCTTCGCGAAGACGGGAACGATGTCCGGCGGGAACATTCTGTCGAGAGCGATCAGCGGCGTATTGCCGACGCGGAGCTCGACCGACGGAATCATGAGCATCTCCCCGGAGAATTAAGAGATTTGCGGAGCGTATCGGCGTGCTGGGCAAGGGTGACACGCGCCCGCTCGCCAGAAGCACGACCAGTCCGATGGACGATAGACATAAGCGAAAAACAGCATCGTTCAAGAGAATACCGATCCAAATGGCTCATATCGGAAATTTATCGAGGGTGAATGCATAATATTTTCGATTTATTTTCAATTTAACAATTCAAAATACTTCAGGTTTGGTCTGATTTACAACGATTTGCGGCCTGATAGCGTGGCCCGGCCGAGCCTGCGGGAGGGGCGCATCCCGGACCGGGCGATTGCCGAGGGGTTCGCCGAAAGCCACCGGAAACGCTGCGGCGACCGGCCTGAGAGCATTCCGGAAAAGACGGCCTTCTTTATAAGTATTCCATTCTATCGTGTTACATTGCGGCAACAAACACGGGGATGAATCATGCGATCTCACGAGTCGGGATTGCGACAGGGACAGCGATACCGAATAGAAGCCAAACATAGGGTCATCGCTTCCGGCGGCTGACCGGTCGCCGTGCCTTTACCGGAGCTGCATTCGCATGCCGCAACTCCCCGCCTTACCCTCGCAAATCGCTCGTCGTCTTGCCGCCGGCGTCGGCCTCACGGCCTTGATGGCTCCCGGCTTCGTGCTCGGCGCGCGGGCGCAGGACGGGGTCAGGCTCGAAGAGATCTCCGTGGAGTCGCGCAGCAACGGTCAGCCCACGAACCGAAATGCCGTGGTCGGGCCGCCCCCGCCCGCCTATCCCGGCGGCGTGGTCGGCTCCGGCTCGCGGCTCGGATTCCTCGGCAACCGCAACGTCTTCGACCAGCCGTTCAGCTCGACCAGCTACACCGAGAAGCTGATCCGCGATCAGCAGGCCCGCAACGTCCAGGACGTGGTCAACAACGATCCCTCGATCCGGACCAACGTGCCGGCTTTCTCCGGCATCCTCGGCTTCTTCATCCGCGGCTTTCCGGTCTTCGCGCAGGATATGGCCTTCAACGGCCTGTTCGGCGTGGCCGATTCCTTCAATCCGGCCATCGAGCCGATCGAGCGCGTCGAGGTGCTGCGCGGCCCCTCGACCCTGCTGTCGGGCGTGCCGCCCTTCGGCAATATCGGCGGCATCATCAACCTGATCCCGAAGCGGGCCGGGGACGAGCCGCTCAACCGCGTCACCCTCGGCTACGCGTCCGACGCGACGATCTACAAGGCGGTGGATTTCAGCCGGCGGTTCGGGGATGCCAAGGAATGGGGCATCCGCTTCAACGGCGCCTTCAACAACGGCAACACGCCGATCGACAACCAGAGCCTTCACTTCGGCGTCGCCGCCCTCGCCCTCGACTATCGCGGTGAGCGCCTGCGGGCGAGCCTCGACCTCGGCTATCAGGAGCTCGATTTCACCTCGCCCCTGCGCAACCGCAACGTGGCCGCCGGCGTCCGCATCCCCCGCGCGCCCGATCTGACCCTGAACCAGCAACAGCCCTGGGAATATCGCGACAGCGCCAACCAGCAACTCGCCACCCGGGTCGAGTACGACCTGACGCCGGACCTGACGCTCTACGGCGCCTATGGCCGCTCGAACTTCCGCCAGGAATATTTCGGCGGCATCCTGACGATCTTCAACACGCGCGGCGATTACCGCGAACCAATCAGCTACCTGCCGATGCACATCGTCAACCAGACGGCGGAGGCGGGCCTGCGCGGCACGGTCGAGACCGGCCCGATCAAGCACAGCTTCGGCCTCGCCGCCGTCGGCTTCTGGCAGGATCTCGCCCAGCCGACCGTGCAGAATGTCGGCGCGACCATCGTGTCGAACCTCTACAACCCGGTCTACGTCGCCCCGCGCTCGACCATCGGCCTGTCGAACGCGACGCCGCGCACGTCGAGCCGGATCAACCGCAGCATCGCCATCGCCGACACCCTGTCGATCCTCGACGACCGGATCCTGCTCACGGTCGGCGGCCGCTGGCAAAGCCTCGACGTGAACTCCTACAACGCCGTGACCGGCTTCCGTACCGGATCGAGCGAGAGCGGCGCGTTCTCGCCGGGCGTCGGTCTCGTGGTGAAGCCGGTGGAGCGACTCTCGCTCTATGCCAACTACATCGAGGGACTGACCTCACCGGCTCCGCCAGTCGACGCCCTCAACGGCAATGCGGCCTTCCCGGCCTTCGTATCCCGGCAGACCGAGGTTGGCGCGAAATACGATTTCGGCAGCGTCGGCGTCGGCTTCGCTGCATTCGAGATCGAGCAACCCTTCGGCTTTCTTGATCCGAGCACCCGGCTGTTCTCGGTCGATGGGCGCCAGCGCAACAGCGGCGTCGAACTGACCGTGTTCGGCGAGCCGGTTCCCGGCATCCGCGTGCTCGGCGGCGTCACCCTGCTCGACGGGGTGCAGGTGCAATCCCAGGATCCGCGCAATGTCGGTCGGGTCGCCATCGGCGTGCCGGATGCGCAGGTGAACCTCTACGGCGAGTACGACCTGCCGCCCGACTTCCTCCCCGGCCTGACCCTGACCGGCCGGGTGATCTACACCGCGGCCCAGTATTACGACCTTGCCAACAGCCAGAAGATCCCGGATTGGGCGACCCTCGATCTCGGCCTGCGCTACACCGCCACGTTCCAGGACCGGCCGCTGACACTCCGGGCCAACGTCGTCAACGTCACCGGCAACAATTACTGGGCCACCACCGGCCGCGGCATCCTCAGCCAGGGGACGCCACGGACCTTCCTGCTCTCGGCGTCGATGGATTTCTGAAGCCCCGGAGGCGATCGTACCGGGACGGCGGCTCAGGCCACAGCGTCGAAGAGCGCGCCGATCTCCTCATCCGCCTCCCAGGCGGCGACACGGGCACAGGCCAGATCCTCCGGCCGGTGCCGGGCGTAGAGGGCGAAACTTTCCGCGACGAAATCGGGCAGGTCGAGCAGGCGCGGCGGCGCGCGACGACCGTCGCCCTTGAACAAGGTCGATCCGGTCACGCCGTAGCGTTCGGCGATGGCCGGCAGCACCGGCCAGACCGACTCGGCCACCAAGCCATCGGGCGCATAGGCCTCGACGGCGATGTCGAGCGGGTCGAGCCCGGCCTCGCGGGCGAGGCGACGGGCGACATCGCCCAGCACGTGCAGCCGCGGATGGTTGACGACGTGCATGAAGACGCCACCGCGGCACCACAGGGCGAATTCCCGATCCAGACCGAAGCCGACGTCGCGGGCGGTGCGCAGGAGGTATTCCGCGCCGGCCTCCCACAGGCCGAAATAACCGAGCCGCTCGAAGACGGCGCCGTCATAGAGGCGCAGAGCCGCCGCGACGCTCAATCCCCGGCGGAAGGCCTGAAGCGCGATGGCCGAGTGATAGGGACCGACCGGCGAGGCGACGAGGCGCGACAGGCGCAGGCTCGCCTCATCGCCAACATGGACGAGATCGGGATGGAAGCCCGAAAACAGGATCGTCGGGAACAGCCGCAGACGCGGCACCCGCTCGGCCAGGGCGTGGACATTGCCGCCGGGGATGAAGCCTTCAGGGAAGAAGTGCGAGAAGACGTGGTCGGCCGAGCCGAGATGCGAGGCCAGTCGGTCGATAGTCCCGAACCGGCGGGCGAGCCCGGCGACGAGGATGGTCTCGACCTCGGCGCCCGGCAGCAGCAGCCGCAGGGATTGCGCGACGCCCTCCGCCTGGCAATTGCCGATGACCGAGATGCGAGGGGTTCCGGCAGGCCGCCGCCACGGTCTCGCCCGGAATCGCGGCGAGAGCCCGCGCCGCGCCAGGGCCTGGACGGGCGGCGCGAGCGGCTTGAAAAGGTCGGGAAGCAGGGGCAAGCGGCGCGCAGCCTCTCGCATCAAGGGCGGACGGGTATCGGCGCGCAGGATAGAACTAAGCGATGAACCCTTACCGCGATCTACCGGCCGAGCGATTCTGGCGCAAGGCGGTGGCGGGCGTCCCGCCCTTCGCCCTCGATCCGGGGCCACGCGACGCTTTCCGCATCGCCCGCACGGACCGGGTCGCGACCGCAGGATCCTGTTTCGCGCAGCGCGTCTCGCAGGCGCTCGCTCGGGGCGGCTTCCGCTATCATGTAACCGAGGAGGCACCGGAGGGCATGGGGGAGGCGGAGGCCGCTTCCCGCCAATACGGGACCTTCTCGGCCCGCTACGGCAACCTCTATGGGCCGCGCCAGTTCGTGCAGCTTTTCGACCGGGCCTTCGGCGCCTTCGATCCGCAGCTCAAGGCGTGGCAGCGGCAGGATGGGCGCTTCGTCGATCCGTTTCGCCCGACCATCGAGCCGGACGGGTTCGCCGACGAGGCGGCGGTCCTCGCGGCCCGCGAGCACCATCTCGCCCGGGTGCGGGACCTGTTCGAGAGCCTCGACGTCCTGGTCGTGACGCTGGGCCTCACCGAAGGCTGGCGCTGCCGCGCCGATGGAGCGGCGCTCTCCCTGGCGCCCGGCGTCGCGGGCGGCCAATTCGATCCGGCCGAGGTGGCCTTCGTCAACGCGACGACCTCGGAGGTGATCGGCGACCTCGCCGGCTTCCTCGACCGGCTCTGGAGCGTGAACGGGCGCGCGCGGGTGATCGTCACCGTCTCGCCGGTCCCGCTGATCGCGACCTATCTCGACCAGCACGTCCTCGTCTCGAACGCGCAGTCGAAGGCGGTGCTGCGCGCCGCCGCGGGGGAAATCTGCGAGCGCGGCGATCCGCGCCTCGTCTATTTCCCGTCCTACGAGATCATCACGAGCCAGACCCATGGCGGCCGCTATTACGGCGAGGACCAGCGCAGCATCGCCGAGGCCGGTGTCGCCCACGTGATGCGCTCCTTCATGAGAAGCTTTTCACCGGGCCCCGACAGCGCCCCGGCCGCGCCGCCGGCTCATACCAGCGAGGCGGAGTTCGCCGGCACCGCCGGCATCGTCTGCGACGAGGAGACGATCGAGCGCAGCCTCGCCTGAGACGGAATCCGCTTGATCGGAGCGGATTCCGTCTCAGCAAGCCCGCGCGGCATTTGAGCGAAGCCCAAATCCGCCATCCCGAAGGGATCTCGACCGGATTTGGTATGAGTCCCGGCTATTTCAGGTGGGCGAAATAGACATCGCCCGCCGCCCGCTTCAGCTCGGCCCCGGCGTCGCGGCCGATTTCGGCGGCGTCCGATGTCGCTCCCTCCCGATGCACCGCCCAATGGCGACTGCCATCCGGCAGGAACAACAATCCGTCGAGGCTGAGGCGGTCGCCCTGAATCCGGGCGAGCGCCGCGATCGGCGTGCGACAGGAGCCGTCGAGTTCCGCCAGCAGGCCCCGCTCCGCATCGAGCGCCGTCGTCGTGGTGGCACAGGCGACCGGTGCCAGCAGGGCCCGGATAGCATCGTCCCGCGCCCGGCACTCGATGCCGAGGGCGCCCTGTGCCACGGCCGGCAGCATCTCCTCCACCGAGAGAACGCTGCGGGCCACATCCTCCATGCCGAGGCGCTGCAGGCCGGCGAGCGCCAGGAGCGTCGCGTCGCACTCGCCCGCTTCGAGCTTGCGCATCCGCGTGTTGGCGTTGCCGCGCAGGGGCACGATGGTGAGGTCGGGCCGGTGCATCAGAACCTGTGCGCCCCGCCGCAGGGACGAGGTCCCGACCCGCGCGCCCGCAGGCAGATCGGCCAGGCCGTTGGCCTCACCGGCGCTGAGGAAGGCATCGCGGGGATCGTCCCGCTCCAAGATGCAGGCGATGACGAGCCCGTCGGGCAGCCACGTCTCCACGTCCTTCATGGAATGGACGGCGACGTCGATGCTGTCGGCGAACAGCGCCTGCTCCAGCTCCTTGGTGAACAGCCCCTTGCCGCCGATCTCGGAGAGCGGCCGGTCGAGCACCCGGTCGGCCACAGTGGAGACGACGACGATCTCCGTCTCGAGCCCGGGATTGGCGGCGACGATCCTGTCCCGGACCATGCCGGTCTGGGCCAGCGCCATCGGGCTGCCGCGGGTGCCGATTCTCAGAGGTCGCGCGCGAGTCATTCATGCGCTGTAGCCGAGACGGCGCCCCCCGTCACGCGGGCCGATGCAAAGGGTCGGACAGAGCCGGCGGCGGCCGGGACCGGGTGCGGTGCATTTTGTCGGAAAAGTTTTTGGAAGGGGCTGGACAGGCCGGCCGGCCATTGCTAATTCGCCTCCACCGCAGGGGACTGGTGGCCCGGCGGCGAGGCCTCTCCAAGAGAGACCTTGGGCGCATAGCTCAGTTGGTAGAGCAGCTGACTCTTAATCAGCGGGTCCTAGGTTCGAACCCTAGTGCGCCCACCAAATCATCTCAAACTCCCAGCAAGCGATGCGACTAAGGCGTCGAAGTGGGATGTTAATGCGGCTTTCTAGCCTGCAAAAACCCAATATAATCGCGCTTCCGGTTCAGCTTCGGCGACACGGTGCTGTTCCGACCCAGCCGGTCCTATCCGCTGGTGCCCGGTCGCATGATCGCGGCGCCGCTGCCTGCCCCTTCGTCATGCAGTGAACTCAGCCGGCTGTGCGAAGTCCGCTTTCGGCGCCGTTCGAGGCAACCATCATGCGCGCCAGGGCGAGGATGTCCCGGGCCTGGAACGGCTTGCGCACGAAAATACTGCCGGAAACCGTGCGACCCTCGATCGGCGCGGAGGTCGAGGCATAGATGATCGGCCGATGGGGATGGCGCTCGCGATAGGCGTCCGCCACCGTCCAACCGTCGATCAGCCCCGGCAAGCGGATATCAGTGAACAACCAGTCGATGGCCTCGCCCCCGGCGCGTAGCGTCGTCAGCGCCGCCTCGCCGCTGGACGCAGCGAGCACCCGCATGCCCTCGTGCTCACAGAGTTTGGTGAGCATTTCGAGCAGCAGGTAATTGTCTTCGACGATGAGCGCGGTCGGAGCAGCGCGCATGACCCTTATCCAGTTGACGCCGACATCATCACAGGAAAAATGAGTTAACGTAGCGTTAACAAACTTCCTGCAGAGCGAAGTTCTGCGAAGCTGAGCACCGAGATGAATGAGGATTGCAGGCGACCCGCCGGCCACGCCCAGACACCGACCTTCGATCCGGAGCTGTTGGCGGAGCTCGAGATCCTGTTCGGCCGGCCCCGCCTCATGGAGTTGCTGGGTGTCCTCGACCGTGAGATTTCGGCGCGCCTCGACACGCCCGCCAGCGAGCCCTCGCAGCTGGCCCGGGATGCACATGTCCTCGTCTCGTCCAGCGGCGCCCTCGCGTTCCGCACCCTCTCCGATGCCTGCTCGGCGCTGGAACAGGCCTGCGTCAGGGGCGAGGAAGTGGCACCGTCGCTCAACACGGTGGTGATCGCGGCGCGCCATGCACGGGATGCGATCGCGACCCTGCGCGCGGCCTGAACCCTGGCCTGTTGCCGCAACGCAACATCGAGCGCGAACCTGCCGCGGAACCGCCGGACGCCGCCGGCCCGCCGCAATTCTCGGCAGAACGGAAGCGTTGCAGTTCGCGAACGGATGAGCAACCGCGCGGAACGCTCCGTCTCGCCGACAGACAGCCGGCGACAAGGGCTCCGTGAGGGACGCTTAACCATCCGCGGCTACAATTTCCGGGACTGGAACGACAACCGGCACGGCATGGCCGTGACGAGGAGAGAGACGATGTCGACACCCGCGCGCTTTCGTGGGCTTTCCCTGACGCTGGCGCTGTGCGCCGCGCTCGGTCTCGGTGCCTGCAGCAAGGACAGCGACCTCGCCGACGCTTCGGGCTTCGGCGCGGGCGGGGCCGGGGGCGTTGCGCGCCCCGGCAGCGCCCAGGACTTCGTCGTGAATGTCGGCGACCGGGTCTTCTTCGAATCGGATTCCTCGGACCTCACCCCGACCGCCACCGCGACCCTCGACAAGCAGGCTTCCTGGCTTCAGCGCTACTCGCGCTACAGCTTCCTGATCGAGGGCCATGCCGACGAGCGCGGCACGCGGGAATACAATTACTCCCTCGGCGCCCGCCGTGCCCAGGCGGTGCTGGACTACCTTACCAGCCGCGGCATCGCGCCGTCGCGGATGCGCACGGTCTCGTATGGCAAGGAACGGCCGGTGGCGGTGTGCAACGACATCTCCTGCTGGTCGCAGAACCGCCGCTCCGTCAGCGTCCTGGACGGCGGTGCCGGCTCGTGAGACCGGACGACCGGCCGGCTTTGCGGCCGACCGGCGCATCTGCTACCGCCATCACAGCCGCGAACGCGAAGATCGATCGGTGCCAGCCGCCATGCTCCGCCGCCTCCTCCTGACCCTCGGACTCGGCCTCGCGATTTCAGGGGCCGCATCGGCGCAGGACGCGTCGGAATTCGTGGTGCGTCTCAATCGCCTGGAAAACGTCTCTCGGCAGCTCTCGGGGCAGATCGAGACGCTCCAATACGAGAACCGCCAGCTGAAGGAGCAGCTGCGGAAATTCCAGGAAGACGTCGAGTTCCGCTTCCAGGAAGGGAAGGGCAGCGCCGCCGCGCCGCCCGCCCGCCGCGCGCCGGCGCCCGCTGCGGCGCCATCCTCGGGGACACCCTACGGCACCAATCCGGGGGAGGGGAAACCGGGCAAGCGCGGCGATGCCTTCGACCCCGAGCAGAACCCCAACGCGCCGGGCGCGCCGAAGCCGATCGGCGCGGTCCAGCCGTCCCTCCCGCTGCCGAGCGGAGCCATCGCCGAGGCCGAGCCCGCTTTGCGCCGCTCGGTTCCGCCGACGGTGGCCGAAGCGGATTCGGCAGGGGCCGACGATCAGGATCTGCCTCCGCCCGGCTTCGGCGGCCCGGTCGATCTGACGCCGCCCCCGGCGCGAACCGGCTCGATCGGCCCGGTCGAGGCACCGGCCAGCATCGCCGCCACCGGGACTGGCGATGCCCAGGCCGATTTCGAAGCCGCTTACGCCCTGGTGCGTGAGCGCCAGTACGAGCAGGCGGAAATGAGCCTGCGGCAGTTCATCCAGTCGCATCCCCGCGACCGGCTGGTGCCGAAGGCCACCTACTGGCTCGGCGAGAGCTATCTCCAGCGCAACCGCTCCCGCGAGGCCGCCGAGCAATTCCTGAAGGTGTCCACCGATTACGCGAATTCCCCGATCGCGCCCGAAGCCATGTTGAAACTCGGCGCCTCGCTGCACGCGCTGGGCGCCAAGGCGCAGGCCTGCGCCACCCTGGCCGAGGTCGAGCGCAAATTCCCGAGCGCGGGCACGACCGTGCGCCAGGGCGTCGAGCGGGAGCAGAAGCGCGCCCGCTGCGCGGCTTGACCGAGCCCCCGACCCGCATCGACGACCGCCTCGTCCGCGCCCTCGCTCCCTTTCTGGCCGATACCGACGCGACCGCACTGCTCGCCGTGTCCGGCGGACCCGATTCCACGGCGCTGATGCATGTCGCAGTCCGCGCAGGAACCGGTGCGCACCTGCGGGTAGCGACCATCGATCACGGCCTTCGCCCCGGCTCAGCCGGAGAGGCGCGGGCGGTGGGACATCTCGCCGGCGAGATGGGACTCACCCATGCCATCCTCGCCTGGGAATCGCCGCGCAGCGGCAGCCGTATTCAAGAGACGGCCCGTGATGCCCGCTACCGCCTGCTGACTGACCATGCCGCATCGCTCGGCGCAGATCTCGTTCTCACCGCCCACACCCTCGACGACCAGGCCGAGACGGTGCTGATGCGGTTGATGGCCGGAAGCGGTCCGGCCGGCCTCGCCGGGATGCGGCATGAACGCCCTCTGGCGCCCGGCATCCGGCTGGCACGGCCCTTCCTGGCGGTTCCGAAGGCCGACCTTGTCGCCTATTGCGAGGCGCATCGTCTCCCCTTCGTACGCGATCCATCCAACACCGACGAGCGCTTCGCCCGTGCCCGATTGCGGCGCCTGTTGCCGTTGCTGGCGGCGGAGGGTCTGAGCGCCGCTCGCCTCGGCCGTCTCGCCGAACGCGTTGGGCGGGACGAGGCGGCGCTGGAGCAGCATTCCGCCGCTGTGCTGGCCCAGGTCGCCGACACCGTGGACGGCGGGCTGCTGCTGGACGGCGACCGGCTCCGCCAGGAACCGCCGGCCATCGTCCTGCGCGTGCTTGATGCCGCGATCGACGCCGTCGCGCCGGCTTGTCCACAAGTGGCGCCGAGGCGGCTGGAACGCCTGGAAAACCTCGTGATCGAGGCGCTGCTGCCGGCCCTCGCGGAGGGGAGGGCGCTGCGCCGCACCTTACGCGGCGTGCTCGTGGAGGCCGACCGGACGCGCAAGCTACGGCTCGGCGCGGCGCCGCCGCGGCGGCGGGAACGCTCCTTTCCTTAGGCGCCGCGGTCGCCCTCGCCGCAGCTGCGCCCGATTTACTTGGCAAGGGGAGGGGCGCCGCCTACATTGGCCACGAGCGCGTGGAGCATGCCGCAACATTGCGGGGAAAACGCCCGCACGCCTCCCAGGACCGATCGATGAACCCGAATTTCCGCAATTTCGCCCTGTGGGTCGTCATCTTCCTGCTGGTGCTCGCCCTCGTGACCCTGTTCCAGAACCCGGGTCACCGCGGCGGCGGCAGCGAGATCGCCTACAGCCAGCTCCTGAACGATGCCGATGCCGGCAAGATCCAGTCGGTGACGATTTCCGGCCAGGATGTGAGCGGCACCTATGTGGGCGGCGGCAATTTCTCGAGCTACGCGCCGAACGATCCGAGCCTCGTCTCGAAGCTCCAGAGCAAGGGCGTGCAGATCACCGCGCGCCCGCCCTCCGACAACACGCCCTGGTTCATCCAGCTGCTCGTGAGCTGGCTGCCGATCCTCGTCTTCATCGGCGCCTGGATCTTCCTGTCGCGCCAGATGCAATCCGGTGCCGGGCGCGCCATGGGCTTCGGCAAGTCCAAGGCCAAGCTCCTCAACGAAGCGCATGGACGCGTCTCCTTCGAGGACGTGGCCGGCGTCGAGGAGGCCAAGGAAGACCTGCAGGAGATCGTCGAATTCCTGCGCGACCCGCAGAAATTCCAGCGGCTCGGCGGGCGCATCCCCCGTGGCGTGCTCCTCGTCGGCCCCCCCGGCACGGGTAAGACCCTGATCGCCCGCGCGGTCGCTGGCGAGGCCAACGTGCCCTTCTTCACCATCTCCGGCTCGGACTTCGTCGAGATGTTCGTCGGCGTCGGCGCCAGCCGCGTCCGCGACATGTTCGAGCAGGCCAAGAAGAACGCGCCCTGCATCATCTTCATCGATGAGATCGACGCGGTCGGCCGCCATCGCGGCGCCGGCCTCGGCGGCGGCAACGACGAGCGCGAGCAGACCCTCAACCAGCTGCTCGTGGAGATGGACGGCTTCGAGGCCAACGAGGGCGTCATCATCATCGCCGCGACCAACCGGCCCGACGTGCTCGACCCGGCGTTGCTGCGTCCCGGCCGCTTCGACCGCCAGATCATGGTGCCGAACCCGGACGTGACCGGCCGCGAGCGCATCCTGCGCGTCCATGTCCGCAAGGTGCCGCTGGCGCCCGACGTCGATCTGAAGACCATCGCCCGCGGCACCCCCGGCTTCTCTGGCGCCGACCTGATGAACCTCGTCAACGAATCGGCCCTGCTCGCCGCCCGTCGCGGCAAGCGGATCGTCACGATGCACGAGTTCGAGGACGCCAAGGACAAGGTGATGATGGGCGCCGAGCGGCGCACCCTGGTCATGACCGAGGACGAGAAGCGACTGACGGCCTATCACGAGGGCGGCCACGCCATCGTTGCCCTGAACGTCCCGGCGACCGATCCGGTGCACAAGGCCACGATCATCCCCCGCGGCCGGGCGCTCGGCATGGTCATGCAGTTGCCCGAGCGCGACAAGCTGTCGATGTCGTTCGAGCAGATGACCTCCCGCCTCGCCATCATGATGGGCGGCCGTATCGCCGAGGAGATGATCTTCGGACCCGACAAGGTGACCTCGGGCGCGCAGTCGGACATCGAGCAGGCGACGCGGCTCGCCAAGATGATGGTGACCCGCTGGGGCTTCTCGCCGGAACTCGGCACGGTGGCCTATGGCGACAACAACGACGAGGTCTTCCTCGGCATGTCGATGGGCCGCCAGCAGACGGTGTCGGAGGCGACCGCGCAGAAGATCGACGCCGAGGTGCGTCGCCTCGTCGAGACCGGCCTGGAAGAGGCCCGCCGTATCCTCGGCGAGCACAGGGATGACCTCGAGGCGCTGGCCCAGGGTCTGCTGGAATACGAGACGCTCTCGGGCGACGAGATCCGCAAACTGCTCCAGGGCGAGCCGCCGGTGCGCGATTCCGGCGACGTGCCGCCGACCCCGGCCCGCGGCTCGCCAGTCCCCTCGACCGGCCGCGGCCGGCCCCGGGGTAGCGATGGTGGCCTGGAGCCGAGCCCGCAGCCGCAAGGCTGAGGCCAGAGCCGACAGCAGAGAACGGAGACGGGCCCGCCACAAGGCGGGCCCGTTTCGTTTGAGGGACCGGCTTGGGCGGTTGAAAGCGGGCAGGGAAGTTCAATCGCCGTCGCTGTCGCACCATGGATTTGCCACGCTTTGATACCAGCCCTCTACCGATCCACGGTATGAGGGACCCGGGCCAACCGGGATCGACGAGCTTGCGCAAATATTTCGGAACCGACGGCGTCCGCGGCCGGGCCAATGGCGTCATCACTCCGGAGCTCGCCCTCAAGGTGGGCCAAGCGGCCGGCGTCGTGTTCCAGCGGGGCGATCATCGCCACCGCGTGGTGATCGGCAAGGATACGCGCCTCTCCGGCTACATGATCGAGACCGCCCTGGTCGCCGGCTTCACCTCGGTCGGGATGGACGTTCTGCTGCTCGGGCCGATGCCGACCCCCGCCGTCGCGATGCTGACGCGCTCTATGCGCGCTGATCTCGGGGTGATGATCTCGGCCTCGCACAATCCCTTCGAGGATAACGGCATCAAGCTGTTCGGCCCCGACGGGTTCAAGCTCAACGACGAGCTCGAACTGGAGATCGAGGGGCTGATCGACGGCGACATGCGCCGTTGCCTCGCCGGCTCGAGGGATCTCGGCCGCGCCAAGCGGATCGAAAGCGTCCATGCCCGCTACATCGAGTTCGCCAAGCGCACGCTGCCCCGGCACGTCACCCTGGACGGCCTGCGGGTGGTGGTCGATTGCGCCAACGGCGCGGCCTACCGCGTCGCCCCGGAAACCCTGTGGGAACTCGGCGCGGAGGTGATCTCCATCGGCGTCGAGCCCGACGGGTTCAACATCAACCAGGATGTCGGCTCGACCGCGCCGGAAAGCCTCGTGCAGAAGGTGCGGGAATTGCGGGCCGATGTCGGCATCGCCCTCGACGGCGACGCCGACCGGGTGCTGATCGTCGATGAGAAGGGCCAGAAGGTCGATGGCGACCAACTGATGGCCGCGGTCGCCCAATCCTGGAAGGAGGACGAGCGCCTGACCCAGCCGGGCCTCGTGGCGACGATCATGTCGAATCTCGGCCTGGAGCGCTTCGTCAACGGCATCGGCCTCACCCTCGCCCGCACCGCCGTGGGCGACCGCTACGTTCTGGAGCACATGCGCGAGCACGGCTACAATCTCGGCGGCGAGCAATCCGGCCACATCATCATGTCGGATTACGCGACGACTGGGGACGGTCTGGTGGCCGCGCTGCAGCTCCTCAGCGTCGTCAAGCGCCGCGACCTCCCGGTGAGCGAGGTCTGCCACTGCTTCGAGCCGTTGCCGCAGATCCTCAAGAATGTCCGCTTCCGCTCGGGCGAGCCCCTGCGGGCCGATTCGGTGGTAACGGCCATCGCCCATGCCAAGGACCGGCTCGGCCAAGGCGGCCGCCTCGTGATCCGCCCCTCCGGCACCGAGCCGGTGATCCGGGTGATGGCCGAGGGCGACGACCGCGACCTCGTGGCCGAGGTGGTGGACGAGGTGGTCGATGCCGTGACCCGCGCGGCCGCCTGAGAGCGGGAGCCCGGCCCATTCCAGCCGGGCTCACCCCCATAGGTCGCAAGAGCCGCTCGCCAAAGCGATCGAGCGCAAACCGGCTCCGTCCTCGCACGGGTGGTCCCGACCGAAAGCGGGGTACGATCACACCGGTTCTACTGCGATTTTCTAGAATGCCGGCATGCATTCGCAAGGCTAATTTTTTACGTTAAACGCGACTTAACGCTTCTGCGCCATTCTTCACCCGCATCTCCGGCCGGTCTGACATTCCGGCATGCTCGTCGGGTGAAGGAATTCTTAATGAGCCGCCGCTCCAAACTTCCCGCATTGGCGCGATCTCTCACGCTCCTTGCGGGCGTCGGAGTGCCCTGTCTCGCTCATGCCGCCGATCTGCTGCCGCCGCCCCCTCCGCAAGCCGTGATCCCGGAGCCGGTTGAGTTTGCCGGCGGATGGTATCTGCGCGTCGATGGCGGCTACGGCTCCCTCGACCTGCGCAAGACCATCGCCGAGGACGTGTCGCATCCGCCGAAGCCCTACGATTACGTCACTTTGCAGGACAAGGTCTCGAACCAGTACTTCGTCGGCGGCGGTGTCGGCTATCAGGTCAATCCCTGGCTGCGCATCGACGCCACCGGCGAATACCGCTTCCGTACCAAGTGGAAGCTCTTCGCCGAGGACAGGACCGGCGGCGATACCGGCGGTTACAACGCCACCGAAGGTCGGTTCGATTCCATCGTCGGCCTCGTCAACGGCTATGTCGATCTCGGCACATGGTACGGGGTCACGCCCTTCCTCGGCGCCGGTGTCGGCGTGGCGCATCACAGCTTCGGCGGCGTGACCGACAAGGGCTACGGCAATTATGACGGCGGCTACGGCATCGGCTCCCGTAACGAGCGGACGAACTTCGCCTGGGCCCTCCATGCGGGTCTCGGTTACGACGTGACGCAGAACCTCAAGTTCGAGGTCGCCTATCGCTATCTCAACATGGGCGAAGCCACGACCGGGGTCGTCACCTGCTCCCTGGAATGCCCGAAGACGGTCTACCGGGTGAAGGATCTGGACTCCCACGACGTCAAGGTCGGCCTGCGCTACCTGCTCGGTGGACCGGTCGCCGTCGCGGCGGTGGACTATGCGCCGCCCCCGCCGATGGCTCCGCTGGTGCGCAAATACTGAGCGCGGTCCGACGACGCGCAGGCCGTTTCGGCGAAAAAGGCCAGCCTCATCGAAACGACCACGGCGCGAAGAATCTTCGCGCCGTGGTCGTTTCAGGCTCCACCGGTCGGAAGCGCATTCCGGAGAAGAGCGGTCCGATCAACGGGACGGGAACGCCGCCGGTTAAGGTTAAGTCGATCATAACCATTGCCTGCAACAATGTTGTTCAATCGAGGCGCGGCCGCATCCTGGCGCTTCCTCCAACGAGGCCTTCCATGATCGTACCGCTCCGTCTCGGGCTCGTGGCCACCTTCGCGGCCGGGACGCTTGTCGGCGTCCTGGCCGGCGCCGCCGCGGCGGCGGATCTGCCGCCGCTGCCGCCGGCCCCAGTTCAGGCGACCCCGGTCGCCATCGGCAGCGGATGGTACCTGCGCGGCGACTTCACCCAGAGCTGGCCCGACCATCCGCGCGACGGCACCCGCCCCGATCCGAACGATCCCGGCATGCCGCCTCTGGTGGGCCTGCGGCTGAGCCCGGAAGGTGGCTATGGCGGCGGCATCGGCTATCAGATCAATCCGTGGCTGCGCGTCGATGCCACCATCGACCAGCGTACCGCCTCGTCGTTCCGGGGCTATTCCTCACGTTCGGTGTTCGAGACCGGCTACAATCTCGAGGCCGGCAAGCTCAGCGTGCTGACGGGCCTCGTCAACGTCTATGCCGATCTCGGCACGTGGTACGGCTTCACGCCCTATGTCGGCGCCGGTATCGGCTTCGCCGACAAGCGCATGAGCCGCAACTACACCCAGACCACCTGCCTGACCGACGGCTGCGACGGCCTCGACGGTACCGGCCCGCGCGAGCCGGCCTTCCGCGCCAACCACTCGGTCGCGACCTTCGCCTGGGCCTTGACGGCCGGTCTGTCCTACGAGATCGGCGCCGGGCTCAGCCTCGACGCGGCCTACCGCTACATCGATCTCGGCCGCGCCAAGAGCGGCGTCGATCTCTATGGCGGCAGCACACGCCTGAAGGATCTGGCAGCCAGCGAGTTCCGGGTCGGCCTGCGCTACCGCTTCGCCGACAGCCTGCTGCCGTTCGGCGCGACGCAGGCCTACGGCAACTGATCCGCAGGTCATTCGGCGATGGCACGGCGTCCGGGCTCGGTCCGGGCGCCGTTTTCGTTCGAGCGAAGAGACACTTGTGAGACCAACCGAGATCTTCTTCTCGAACGGAAAATTAAGGTTACCAAAGTACGGTCGGCCCATCAGCCCAGAGCAGTCTGCGACCCTGGTGCTTGAGGACGATGACGATGCGTATCGCGACCCTGGGTCTTGTTGCTGCCGTTCTGGCCTCTCCCGCTCTCGCTGCCGACCTCGATTACGGCGTTCTGCGCGGCTCCGACAACGATTACTCCGCGCCGGCTCCGCTCATCGATTGGAGCGGGTTCTATGTCGGCGGGCACGGGGGGTATTCGTCGGCCGCGCTCGGTTTCGGCAATGCCTTCCAGCCGATCGTCGCAAATGCCCTCAGGCACACCGTCGCCGAGGCGGAGATGAATGCCTCGCAGTTGTTGGCGGCTCGCGCGACCCATGTCGGCGGCACGAGCTACGGCGTCTACGCCGGCCTCAACTATCAATTCGATGAGGTCGTGGCCGGCATTGAGGCCGATTACACCTATTTGGGGAGAACCGGCAGCACCTTCGATCAGATCAGCCGCTTCTCGATCACGAAAGACAATTATCTCACGACGGTTTCGCTGTTAGGCGCTTCGAGCACAAAAATCGAGGATTACGGCTCGGTTCGCGGACGATTGGGCTACGCTTTCGAGAACTTCCTGCCCTACGTCACCGGCGGTGTAGCGGTCGGGCGCGCCGTCGTAAGCGACACGGTCGAGGTGCAGAACTACGGCTATGACAATGCCGCCTACACCGCCAGCCAGTCCGGCACGAAGACATTCATCAACAATTACGGCTACTCGGCCTTCTCGCAAACTAATCCTCCGGGCAGCACCCCGGCCCCGGGCACCGTTTACGGAGCTACGAAGAAGGTCACGATTGCCGGCGTCGCCCTCGGCGCAGGCGTCGAATATGCGCTCACCTCGAACATCCTGCTGCGCGGCGAGTACCAATACGTTCTGTTCAACGACTTCCAGGGCCACAAGGCCGAGCTGAACACCGTCCGCGGCGGCGCAGCCATCAAGTTCTGATCGTGGCGGGGAGCGAAGCGAGGCGTAGCATGCGGCATCTGCTTCCGATCCTGGCCGCCCTGGTGGCGGGTCTCTCCGCCTCGGCGGCGGCCGAAGGCGCTCCCCGGCGGCTCGCGCGTCAGCCGCTGGCTCAAGACCTGCCGCCCGACATTCCCTATCGCGATCCGCGTCCGCGCTTTCGCGCGCCGCCGGTCGCTTCCTTCCCCGTCCGAGCTTACCTACCGCGCCCGACCGACCTGCCGATGTTCAACGAGCCGCCGCAGCCGTTGCGGTGACGCGCAAGGCCGTCAGCTGTCGAGCTCGCTGTCCCAGTAGAGATAGTCGAGCCAGGTGTGGTGGTACTGGCGATGGTCGAATTCCGGCTGCCGGCGGTGCAGCTCGTGGCGCGTCGGCCGGTGCGGTTCGTTGAGGAGAGGCATCTCGGCCTCCTCCGGCGTGCGGTTGGCCTTGCGCAGATTGCAGGGCGAACAGGCCGCCACCACGTTCTCCCAGCTCGACAGGCCGCCGCGGGAACGCGGGACGACGTGGTCGAAGGTCAGACCGCCCGAGGGCAGCCGAAGACCGCAATACTGGCAGCTGAAGGTGTCCCGCAGGTAGATGTTGTAGCGGGTGAAAGCAGGGCTGCGGGCCAGCGCCACGTAGCTCTTGAGGGCGACCACGCTCGGCACCTTGAGGGACCGGCTCGGGCTGTGCGCCTCGACGTCGTAATTGGCGACCAGGGTGACCCGGTCGAGGAACAGGGCCGTGAAAGCGTCCTTC
This sequence comes from Methylorubrum zatmanii, assembly GCF_014845115.1. Taxonomy (GTDB): domain Bacteria; phylum Pseudomonadota; class Alphaproteobacteria; order Rhizobiales; family Beijerinckiaceae; genus Methylobacterium; species Methylobacterium zatmanii. The sequence goes on from NZ_NKUI01000053.1 coordinate 45,704, forward strand.
CAGGACCACAACGAGAGCGGATTATAGGAGAGCGGCCTGTAATCCGCGTTGAGCACAAGGGTTTGCAGATCGATCATCGACGCCACTCACTGCTCGTGACGGCGCCCCTCGGGCGCCTCGGCCTCGGACGAGGGGGGTCCGAAGGTCCATGCCGTGCCCGCGACGGGCTGCATCCCGGAGGCGCTTCGGAGCCGCATCGGGCGGTCCGGCATCCCGGAACGGCATCGGGCCTCCGGCCCGTCGCGTTCTCCCGCGCCGAACCGGTCACCGCAGCGCGAAGCGCTCCGGCCGGACGGCGCAAGACAATCTGTAGGGAGGCATCCTGACGGCGACGGCTTCCCCGGCCGGCGAGTCGTGCCGGTTCGAGCCGAAGCGGAGCGGGGCGGACAATCCGTGCCGCCTCCTCGCTGCGTGAGGATATGGCCAAGTCCATCGTTGCTTAGTGTAATATCAGCGTGACAAGGTTGTGAAGGCGGAGCGGCCGGCCCAGACGTCGCGGCCGCCGACTTTTCTGCGAAATCGCTGTTCCACCGCCGCCACCCGCACGCTTTCGCCCCATTGGCGGCGCAGACCGCCGACGATCCGCCGCTCTTGTGCAACGCGGCAAAACCCGGCACCCCTCGGCGATCCATCACGCGGACCTAGGTCAGGGGCTCGAACGGCCAGGCTGGCGCGATGGGCCGGTGCCGCACACCCGACGCGATCCGCTTCCCTCCCGCGAAGGATGACGATGCTACGACGCTCCCTTCTCACCCGGCTCCGCCACACGATGCGCGGCACGGCCCTGATCGCGACACTCGCCGCGACGGCCCTGCTGCCGAATACGGCGACGGGGCAGGGGAGCCCGCCTGCGGCACAGGCCCAACCTCAGGCCCCGGCCCAGCAGCCGGCCGCACAGCCGAAGGCCGGCGCAGCCCCCCAGGCCCCCGCCAACGGCCAACCCGCTCCGGCCGCCAAGCCGGCGGTCGCCAAGGCGCCGGTTTCCGAGGCCCTGCAGACCATCCGCGACCGGCTCGAGACCATCAAGGCGGATCTCGAAGCCCGTGAGAAATCGATTACCGGCCAGAATGTCGGCGCCGGCGACCTGACGCGCGCCCGCGACGGCCTCGACGGGCTCGCGGACCGGCTCCGCGCGGTGATCGACCTGCTCACACCCCGTCTGGAAGCGGCGCGGGAGCGCCTCGCCCAGATCGGCCCGAAGCCGAAGGAAGGGGAGGAGGGCGAGGACGTCGCCCGCGAACGCGCCGAGCGCGAACAGGCGGTCAACGACATCGACGGCACCCAGCGCCTCGCCAAGTCGCTGCTGGTGCAGAGCGATCAGATCGTCGACCAGATCGCCAACCGCCGCCGGGCCGCCTTCACCCGCGGCCTTCTGGAGCGCAGCTCCTCGCTGTTCAGCCCCGATCTGTGGGTGCGGGTCGCCGCCGATATCCCGAGGGATCTCAGTTCCCTCCGCTACGGGTTGGACGACACCATCGCCCTGTTCGGCCGCAACGGCAGCCTGTGGAACCTGCTCGTTCTCGGCCTTGCCTTCGGCCTGTCCTTCGCCCTGTATTTCGGGCGCCGCAACATCGCCCCGGCCCTGGGGCGCCGCGACCCCAATGTGACCAATCCCTCCAAGCGCGCCAAGCTGCTCGGGGCATGGCGCGTGCTGCTGCTCGGGACGCTCCCCGCCATCGCCGGCAGCTACGCGATCTACTACGCCCTCGACGCCACCGAGCTGCTGCCGGCCCGGTTCCTTCCGGTGGCGAGCGCCATCCTCGGCGGCATCGCCTTCATCGCCTTCGTCGAGGCGACCGCCGATGCGCTGCTGGCGGTCAACAAGCCGGCCTGGCGGCCGGCTCCCGTCTCCGATGCCGCGGCTTGGCGCATCACCACCCTGGCGGTCAGCATCGCCGTCGTCATCACGGTGTCGAAGTCGCTGGAGGCGCTCAACTCCTCGATCTACGCCGCGCTGCCGATCTCCATCGCCACCCGCGGCATCGGCGCCGTCGCCGCCGCGCTGCTGCTCGCCATCGGCCTCCACCGCTTCGCCGATACGGCGGAGAAGGAGGAGGAGTGCTTCGGCCCCTACGTCGCCACCGAGACTTCACCCGGCATCGGCGGCCCGTTGCGGCTGCTGGGCTGGGTGGCGGTGGCGGTGATCGCCGTCGCCCCCCTCGTCGGCTACGTCGCGCTCTCGGCCTTCCTCGTCGATCAGCTGATCTGGACGGCGGCCATCCTCGTCCTGCTCTGGCTGCTGATCGTCAGCGCCGACGTGCTGATCGGCGGCTCGCTGTGCGAGGAGACCCGCATCGCCACGACGCTCCAGGCCAATACCGGCCTGCGCAAGCGCTCGCTCAACCAGATCGCCGTACTCGCCACCGGCTTTGCCCGCGTGGTGCTGATCGCCATCGCCGCTTTGCTGGCGCTGGCGCCCTGGGGCCTCGATTCGACCGATGTCTTTTCCTCGGTCCGCACCGCCTTCTTCGGCTTCAAGGTCGGCGACGTCACGATCTCGCTCTCGGCCATCGCGTTCGGCGTCGGCATTCTCGTGCTCGGTGTGCTCATCACCCGCGCCGTGCAGCGCTGGCTGGAGAACACCTACCTGCCGGCCACCGACCTCGATGCCGGCCTGCGCAACTCGATCTCGACGGTCGCGGGCTATGTCGGCTTCCTGCTCGCGCTGGCCCTGTCGTTCTCCTATCTGGGCTTGAGCCTGGAGAAGCTCACCATCGTCGCCGGTGCGCTCTCGGTCGGTATCGGTTTCGGCCTGCAATCGATCGTCAACAACTTCGTCTCCGGCCTGCTGCTGCTGTGGGAGCGTCCGATCCGCGTCGGCGATCAGGTGTTGATCGGCGACAGCGAGGGCATCGTCAGGCGCATCTCCGTGCGTTCCACCGAGATCCAGACCTTCGACCGCTCGGCGGTGATCGTGCCGAACTCGAATCTGATCTCCGGCATCGTCAAGAACCGCGTCCGCGGCGACCGCACAGGCCGGGTCATCATCTCCGTCAACGTCCTGCGCAACCAGGATCCGGTGAAGGCGGCCGAGATGATGGTCGAGTGCGCCAAGGCCCATCCCGACGTGCTCAAGGAGCCGCCGCCGCGGGTGGTCTTCAAGAAGATCGGCGATCCCTTCCTGGAGTTCGAGCTGATCGCCCTGGTGATCGACGTGAATCTCGGCCAGAAGGTGCAGAGCGATCTGAACTTCTCGGTCTTCAAGACCCTCGCCGACGCACAGTTCATCCCGCCGATGGGGCCGGCCTCGAGCTTCATCACCGTCCAGGGCCTGGAGCCCGTCCGCGACGCCCTCGGCCAGATCGCCAGCGCGGTCGGCAACTCGGCGACGCAGGTGATCGCGTCTCCGGCCGCCACCGATTCGCAGGATGAGGATGCCGATCCGGCCCCGCGCGACGCGGCCCGCCGGGCGAGCCAGCAGCCGCAGGACGCCGCCCGTCGCCGTCACGGATGACTCCGTCCACAGCCGGCATCGACCCTGAGGATAGCGGGGCCGATGCCGGCGGTACACTTGAGTTCACCGCGGGCAGGCCCCACCTGAGCCGTCTGCCCACGGGAAACCCGCCTTCGTGCTCGGACGTCAGACCTTCCTCGCCGCCCCGGCGGCCCTCGCCCTCGTCGCCCTGCTCCAGGGATGCGCCGGGCAGGTGACGCCCGAGGCGACCGGGCTGCCGAGCATGTACCTGCCCCTCACCACCGGCAGCGCTTCCGTCGATACCGTCGCTGCCCGGGACATGATCTCGGCCTATCGCCGCAACAACGGCGTCGCGCCGCTCGCCGTCGATCCCGAGTTGCAGAGGCTGGCAGAGACCGAGGCCGCAGCCATGGCCGCCTCCGACCGGCCGAGCAAGAGCCAGACCGTGCGCGCGGCCGTGACCCGGCTCGGCTATGCCGGCGCGGATGCCAACCTCTCGGCGGGCTATCACACCCTGGCGGAAGCGTTTTCCGGCTGGCGGGACAGTCCCCCGCACCGCGCCGTGATGCTGTCGCCGGAGGCGACCCGGATGGGTATCGCCACAGCCTACGCGCCGGGCTCGAAGTACAAGGTGTACTGGGCGCTGCTCGTCGCGAAGTAGGAACGGCCTCAGTGTCTCTCACAAACTCCCGCTGCGCCGTCGCGGCCAGAGAGGACACGGTGCGGAATCTGCAGTTTTGTGAGGCACTCCAAGCTCAAGGCACAGGCTTGCCGTTCGGCGTCGGCGGCGCCTCCGACAAGAGCGTCACCGTCACCCGGCGATTGGCCGCGAGATAGGGGTTGTCGGGAAACATCGGCTCGGTATCGGCCTTGCCGGCGACGGACGCGAAGCGGTCGTCCGGCAGCCCGGCATTGGCGAGGATGTCGCGCACGCTCAGCGCGCGGTTGGCCGAGAGTTCCCAGGGCGGAGCCGTGTCACGGGTGCCGGGGCGGGCGGTCGCGGTGAAGCCGGTCACGGCGATGCGGTTCGGCAATCGTACGAGCGTGGGGGCCAAGCGCTCCAACAGGCGCCGGGTCCGGTCGTTGGGGCGGCTCGACCCTTCCGCGAACATCGACCGGCCGTCCTGATCGACGATGGAGATGTCGAGGCCCTTGCGGCTCGGGGCGATGACGATGTTCTTCGACAATTCCGCGACCTCGGGCATGTCCTGCATCGCCTGCCTGAGGGAGGCGGCGGCCTGCCCGAAGGCGTCGGGATAGCCGCGATCGGGGATGCCGTCGTCGAGGCCGCTGTCGATCTGCGGCGGGGTCGTGCGGTCGGTGGCGCGCTCCGGCGGCACGTCGCGCAGGTGCTTGAGCTTGTCGGCGGTCGGAATCCCCTCGCTTTCGAGGATGCCGGCGAAGCGGGATTCCTTGTTCACACCGAAGGCGTCACGCATCGAGCCGGCGACCACCTGGAGCTTTTTCTGATCCTGGGTCGAGTAGGCGGCGATCATGACGAAGAAGCTCATCAGGAGCGCCATCAGGTCGGCGAAGGTCACGAACCAGCCGTGTCCGCCGTGGGCGCCGCCGCGCTTCTTCTTGGCCACCGCTCACTCCCCCGTCACGCCGGTTCCGCGGCGAGATCCTCGCGGTGGTTCGCCGGCAGGTAGGCGATCAGCATCTCGCGCACCAGCGACGGGCTCTTCTGGTCGCGGATCAGCAGGATGCCGTCGATGATGAGGGAGCGGGACACGTCCTCCTCCTCGACCTTCACATGCAGCTTGTCGGCGATGGGCAGGGTCACGAGGTTGGCGATCAGCGCCCCGTAGAGGGTCGCCAGCAGCGCGGTCGCCATGGCGGGGCCGAGCTTGGAGGGATCGGACATGTTGGCGAACATCGTCACCATGCCGAGGATGGTGCCGATCATGCCCCAGGCCGGGGCGCAGTCGCCGAAGGCGCGGTAGATCTTCGAGCCCTCGTCGAGATGCATCAGGAAGTTGTCGCGATCCCGCTCCATCGTGTCGCGGATGAAGTCGCGGTCGTAGCCGTCGGCGATGTAGCGCGCGCCCTGAGCCAGGAACGGGTCCGAAATCTCCATGTTTTCCAGGGCGATCGGACCGGACTTGCGCACCACGTCGGCGATCTTGGTGATTTCCTCGATCAAGTCGTGCGGCTTCACCGCCCGCATGGTGAACGCGTAGCGCAGGCCCATCGGCACGCCGTGGGCGATGGTCGAGAAGGGGAAGCGGATGATCGTCGCCATCACGGAGCCGCCGAAGATGACGATCACGGCGTGCTTGTCGAAATAGGCGGCGAAATTGCCGCCATCGATCATGATCAGCGTGAACACCACGCCGATGCCGCCGAGCAGCCCCACACCGGTTGCGAGATCCATGATGCGACGCCCGAGCCCGGCCCATCCCTCGGGCCTTGCCCCAGATCTAAAAAAACAGGCTGAAGGAACGGTAAAGGGCTTGGCGCCGGGCGCGCCGCGCCGTCATGTGCCGTTCAGGGGAGGGGCGGCATAAGTTCCCGTACCGATTGATCGAGCGCCCCTTCGTGGAGCCCGTCGAGCGGTGCCGGATCGAACCGGCTCACCAACGGGTACCCGCGGCCTGCGGCCGAAGGGGAGGGGAGCGAAAGCACGATGTCGATGATTCGCATCTATGCGCGGGTGCTCGGCCTGCTCGGAGCGGAGAAGCGGCTGGCCATCGGCCTGATCGTGGCCAACGTGGCGCTGTCGGTGGCGGCCTTCGCCGAACCGCTGATCATGGGCCGCATCATCGACGGCCTGACCCATCTCTCGAAGGATTCGCCGGCCACGGCGCTCATGCCCTGGATCGTCGCCTGGGTCGTCTTCGGCCTGTTCACCATCGGTGCGGGCGTCGCCATCGCCCTGCATTCCGACCGGCTGGCCCATCGCAACCGGCTCGCCACCATGGCGAATTTCTTCGAGCACGTGCTCGAGCTGCCGATCGCCTTCCATTCCTCCAACCATTCGGGCCGCGTGCTGAAGGCGATGCTGGAGGGCACCAACGGCATGGCCTGGGTCTGGCTCAACTTCTTCCGCGAACACTTCGCCGCGCTCCTCTCCGTCGGCGTCCTGCTGCCGCTGACGCTGTTCGTGAACTGGCGTCTCGGGGCGATCCTCTGCGTGCTGGTCCTCGTCTTCACCGGGCTGGCGAGCTACGTGCTGCGCCGGACCGAGACGCTGCAGGGCGAGGTCGAGCACTTCCAGTCCGGCCTGGCCGCCCATGCCTCCGACGCCCTGGGCAATGTCGCGGTGATCCAGTCCTTCACCCGCGCCCGGGCCGAGAAGGAGGCGATGCGCAGCATCATCAGCGACCTGCTCCGGGTTCAGATTCCGGTGCTGTCGTGGTGGGCGATGGCCAATGTCGCGACCCGCGCCTCGGGCACGCTGACCATGACCGCGATCTTCATCACCGGCATCTTCCTGCACCAGAACGGCTCGGCCTCGGTCGGTGAGATCGTCGCCTTCATGAGCCTCGCCACCATGCTGGTGACCCGGCTCGACCACGTGGTCACCTTCGTCAACGGCGTGTTCATGCAGGCGCCGAAGATGCGCGAGTTCTTCGAGGTGCTCGACACCGTGCCGACCGTGCGCGACCGGCCGCAGGCCAAGCAGGTCGCCCGCTTCGAAGGCGCGGTCGCGTTCGAGGACGTCACCTTCTCCTATGACGGCCGCCGTCAGGCGCTGGACGGAGTGTCGTTCACCGCCCTTCCCGGCGAGACGGTGGCGCTCGTCGGCACCACCGGCTCGGGCAAGTCGACCACCCTCGGCCTGCTGCACCGAACCTTCGATCCCGAGAGCGGCACGATCCGCATCGATGGCACCGATATCCGCGATATCGGCCTCTCGTCCCTGCGCCACAACATCGGCGTCGTGTTCCAGGAGCCGATGCTGTTCAACCGCTCGATCCGGGAGAACCTTCAGGTCGGCCGCCCCGACGCGACCGATGCCGAGATGCTCGATGCCCTCGAACGGGCCCAGGCCGGCGAGTTCATGGCCCGTCAATCCGACGGCCTCGATACGCTGATCGGCGAGCGCGGCCGCTCGCTCTCCGGCGGCGAGCGCCAGCGCCTGTCCATCGCCCGGGCACTCCTGAAGAACCCGCCGGTGCTGATCCTCGACGAGGCGACGAGCGCCCTCGATGCCGCCACCGAGCGCAAGCTTCAGATGGCGCTGGAGACGGTGATGGAGGGGCGCACCACCTTCGTGATCGCCCACCGCCTCGCCACGATCCGCAACGCCGACCGCATCCTCGTGTTCGAGGACGGACGGATCGTCGAGGCCGGCAGCTTCGACGAATTGGTCGCCCTCAACCAGCGCTTCGCGGCGCTCGCCCGGGCCCAGTTCATGGCCGCGCAGGAAGAAGAGGACATGCCGATGGCGGCGTGAGCCGGCGAGCCAGAGCAATCCGGTCGCGGCCGGGTCGGATCTCCGGCCCGGCCGCAATCGTCTCGAGACTTCGGATTTCAGGGTCGCGGTCGGAGCCTCAGGCCCGGTCGCGGCGGATGCTCGACCGTCAGCGCCGGCACCGCATCGAACGCGGCCTCGTCGACATCCAGGGTCGGCAGCGGTTCGAACAGGGCCGGAGAGGTCGATCGCCGATCTTCATCGGATCGCGCCTCCTCCCGCTGCCCCTCGTGCCGCTGCGTCTCTTGGGCAGCGTCCGGTCGGACCGCTGCGGGATGCGCGGTTTCAGACGCTTCCATGGCCTCGGCGGGCGCCGACCGTAACGACCGCTCGGCCTCCGACCCGTCGTCGGACCCGGCCGGGAGAGGATCCGTTGGAATCGCGGCGGACTGGACTGGTTGAGCTGGGTCCCGGCGCAGCTCCGCATGTCGGAGCGACGACGCTTCGAGGGGCACGTTCGCCCGGATCTGCGGCGCGAGGATCAGGGATGCGGCAGCCGACAGGAGGACCAAGCCGAGCCCGATGCGTCGAACCGGAATCTGCGCCCGCCGCTGCAGCGGCTGCAGCGGGCCGGGCAGGATGCGGGTGCGGCGCAAGCGGAAACGGGGCCGGCGCGAGAGAGGCCACAGGTCCCGCAGGGCGCCGTAGTGAGCTACCGGCCCACGTATGTTTCCTGATCGGTTCATGACCATCCTTAACACACCGGTAAGGCTGGAAGCGAAATTGCGGCGATGCCGTTTCCGGGTACACCGCCGGATCGCTCAGCCCTCCGGCGTCGAAATGCGTGCCGATGCTCAGAGACCGGCCGCCTCGCGGTCGATGAACCACCTCACCCGCCCGTTGCTGCGGATATGCCGCACCGGCAGATCCTCACCGTCCGCCAGCCGTTGCAGCGGCTCCCGCTTGCCCGCGCCGTTGACGAGAAACAGCGTGGAGCGGGAGGAGGACAGGGCCGGAACGGTCAGGGTGATGCGCGGCACGAACGGTTCCATCCCGGCCTCCGGCACCGGCGCAACCCAGGAGTCCCGTTCGGCCACCGCCGGCTTGCCCGGAAACAGCGAGGCGGTATGCCCGTCGCTGCCGAGCCCCAGCAGGACGAGATCGAAGAGCGGCCGGTTCGGATCGAGCCGTTCGGCGCCGTAGAAATCGCGCAGCATCCGCTCATACCGCCGCGCCCCGGCCTCCGCCCCCGCATCGGAGGGGATGAAGGAGAGATGGGTCGACGGGACGGGGGCGGCGTGGCCGAAGGCCTCGCGGACCATGCGCACGTTGCTCAGGGCATCGTCCCAGGGCACGACCCGATCATCGCCGAAGAACCAGTGGATGCGCGACCACGGCACCCGCTCGACGAAGCCGGGCGAGGCGAGAAGCGCGTAGAGCCGCTTGGGGGTCGAGCCACCGGACAGGCAGATCGCGACCCGGTCGCCCTCCGCGCTCTCCGCCATCTCGATCAGATGCTCGGCGGCGGCGCGGGCCGTCGCCTCCGCATCCGCCATCACGTCCGTGCCGGGGGGAAGCGGGATCATGGCGTGGGCCCCCGGCGCGGCGGTTCCAGATGGCCGCCGAAGCCCTTGCGCATAGCGGAGAGCAGCTTGTCGGCGTAGCTCTCGTCCTCACGGGAGCGGAAGCGGCGGTAGAGCGCGCTGGAGAGAACGGTCGCCGGCACGGCCTCCTCGATCGCCGCATTGATGGTCCAGCGACCCTCGCCGGAATCCTCGACGAAGCCGGAATAGCCTTCGAGCCGCTCGTCGCCCGCCAGGGCCGCGGCGGTGAGGTCGAGGAGCCAGGAGGAGACGACGCTGCCCCGGCGCCAGACCTCGGCGATGTCGCCGAGATTGAGGTCGAACCGGCGTGCCTCCGGGATCTCGGGGGCGTTGGCGTGACGCAGGATGTCGAAGCCCTCGGCATAGGCCTGCATCAGCCCGTACTCGATGCCGTTATGGACCATCTTCACGAAGTGGCCAGCGCCGCTCGGCCCGGCATGGATGTAACCCTGCTCGGCGCGGGGATCGCGCGCCTCTCGGCCGGGGGTGCGCGGGATGTCGCCGAGGCCCGGCGCCAGGGTACGGAAGATCGGGTCGAGACGGTCGACCGCCTCCTTATGACCGCCGATCATCATGCAATAGCCGCGCTCCAGCCCCCAGACGCCGCCCGAGGTGCCGACATCGACGTAGTGGATGCCGCGCCGGTCGAGATCCTGGGCCCGGCGCACATCGTCCTGGTAGAAGGAATTGCCGCCGTCGATGATGCAATCGTCGGCCGCCATCAGCCCGCCCAGAGCCGTCACCGTCTCCTCGGTGATCTGGCCGGCGGGCAGCATCACCCAGGCGGTCCGCGGCGCCTCCAGCTTGGCGACGAGATCCTCCAGGCTCTCCGCCGCCGTCGCTCCCTCGGCCGTCAGCGCCTCGATCGCCTTCGGATCCCGGTCGTAGACCACGGCGGTGTGGCCATCCCGCAGGAGGCGGCGCACGATGTTGCCGCCCATTCGGCCGAGGCCGATCATGCCGAGTTGCATCCGCTCGAACTCCCATCGGCGGGTGATCACGGTCTCCGCGCGACCCTTCGCGGCTCGCCCGGCAACGCTCCGTCACCACCCTCGTCTTCGCCTAGGGTAGGCTGCAAACGCGGGAATCAAGGCTTGGGCGGCGTCGTGACCGAGGCCGGCGGCTGATCCGAGCCGGCATCCGCCTGCTTTTCGGGATTCTTGACCTGGCTGTAGGCGACGTTGCCGAACGAGCCGATGGTGGCGGACCAGCCGAGCGGAGCCGTCTCCTCCTGCCCGCGATTGGCTTGGCAGAAGGCGGCGAGCAGCCCGTTGACGACGGCGGCATCACCCGCCTGCGGCGCGGCCGCCTTCACCTGCGGCGCGACGCGGGAGAGGACCGGCACGAAATCCGTCGGCTTGAGCCCCTTGAGCACATCGCCGCCGGTCGCCTCGGCGACGCTCTTCTTGAGGGTCTCGTCGTCGGTGGTCGAGCACGGCGCGTTGCCCGCCAGCATCGTCTTGATCTTATCCCGCGCAGTCGCGACCACTCCGGTCTCGGAGACGACCGGCGCCGTGTTGCCCCAGGAATTGCGGATGTAATCCGTGACGTCCTTGATCTGCTGGTCGGTCATCTCCTGGCCGATGGCCGGCATCGGTGCGTAGCCGTTCTGGGCGGCCAGCCCGCCAACGATGACGTTGATGACGGTCTCCGGCCCTGCGGATTGGACCGAGGTGTTGCCGGCCAAAGCCGGGATCGCGCCCTCGGCGCCCTTCCCGTCCGGCCGGTGGCAGGACGAGCAGTAGGTGAGATAGGTGTCGGCCCCCGGCGCGCCGGGCTGGTTGAAGGCCTGGAGATCCTTCTCCTTGTAGGTCTGCTTCGCCGGAATCGTGCGCAGATAGGCGACCATCGCCTTCAGGTCGGAATCGGTCATCTTGGACAGCGATTCCTCGATGGTCTGGCGCATCGGCCCGGCGGCCACGCCCGGCCGGTTGCCCGGTGCCGTCCCGGTCTTGAGGTAGGTCACAACCTCCTCGTCGCTCCAGGCGCCGATGCCCTGGTGACCGTCCGGGGTGATGTTGGGCGCGTACCAGCCGTCGATCACGCCGCCGCCGAAGCGGCCGGCGAGGCTCGTATTACCGACGAGCTTGCGCTCGTTGTGGCACATGCCGCAATGCCCGAGCCCCTCGACCAGATAGCCGCCGCGATTCACCTCCTCGCTGGCATTGGGATCGGGCTTGAAGCGGCCCTCGGTGAAGAAGGCGGTGCGCCACGTGATGAGGGCGGTGCGGATGTTGAACGGGAACGGGATGTTGCTCTCTTCCCGCTTCTCCTTCACCGCCGGCACCGATTTGAGGAAGGCGAAGATCGCCTTGGTGTCCTCGTCGGAGACCTTGGTGTACCAGCCGAAGGGGAAAGCCGGGTAGAGATACTCGCCCTCGTCACCGATGCCGTGACGGAAGGCCCGCTCGAAGGTCTCGTAGGTCCACTTGCCGAGGCCGGTCTCCTCGTCGGGGGTCAAGTTGGGCGTCTTGATCGCACCGATGGGCGTGTTGAGGGTGTAATTGCCGGCCAGGAACTTGCCGCCGGGCTTGGTGTGACAGGCGGCGCAATCGCCTGCGGTCACCAGATATTCGCCCCGTTTCACCAGATCGGCATCCGCCCCCTGCGCATGGACCGGGGAAGCGGAGAGCAGCGCGGCGAGCGCGAGCCATCCGGAGCCGAAGGCGGTGAGGCGTGTCATGGAAAGCGAACTCCAGATGGCGGAACAGCCCCGGCGAGAATGGTTCTAAATTATTGGACGACGCGCACGGAACGTGGCCTATCTCCGGTTGTTCCGCTTCGCCCGGTCACAGCCCCGCGAGAGGCGGCGCCGCTTCGGCGGAACCGCAGCACCAGATCGCCGAGATGGGCGACGAGGGAGACGGTCAACCAGAGGGCGACGACGGACCAATCCGCCCCGGTCAGGGCCGCCCGCAGGCTCAGCATCAGCGCGGCGCCGGAGGCGAGGGTACAGAGGAGCGCGGCCGTCCCGGCCCCGCCGAAACGGGCTCGCCATCCCAGCAGCGCCAGCGTCTCGATCAGGACGAGGACGAGGATCGCATCAACGATCCGCCCCGAGGCGAAGAGATCGGCCACGGCTCAGACCTCCCTCAGCTGCGGGTTGAGCCGCAGGATGGTGAGGTTCAGGCAGGCCGCGACACTGACCCAGGCAAGATAGGGCAGGGTGAGCAGGCCGGCGACGACCGAGGCTTGGCCGACTGTCCACATCACGGCGACGATGGAGAGCCACAGCAGCAGCACCTCGACGAAGGCCCAGTCGGGACGGCGCAGGCGGAAGAAGATCACGCTCCAGGCGATGTTGAGGGCGCCGTTCACCGCGAAGACCGCGACGAGGCGGAAGCGGGCAGCCAGCTCCGGATCGGCGTTCCAGGCCAGGACGGCGGAGGTGGTGGTCAGGGCGAAGATCACCGACCAGATCGGGCCGAAGGCCCAGTCCGGCGGTTTCCAGGCGGGCACCCGCAGCCGCTGGTACCAGCCGTCGGTGCGGGTCGCGATCCCGCCGGCGGCGGCCACCCCCACCGCCATGAGGCCTGCGACCACGGGCGGCCCCCACCCGCCGGCCAGCGCGGCGCTCACGGCGAGACCCAGCGGAACAGGTGCGCGAGATCCTTGAAGAAGATCCGCGCATGGGCCGCGGGTTTTGCCCGCACCAGCTCCTTGTTCATGTAGGCGTCCCAGGTGAGCTGCTGGACATCTTTGTCCTTGCAGATCGAGACGAAACGCTCCCGCAGGCCGTCGCTGCGGTACCAGACCCATTGCATCATCCCGAGGACCCAGAACACGCGCCCGTGCAGGCGCATGAACCTCTTCCGCGCCAGGGCCAGCGACCGGGCATCGCCGGTGGCGAGGAAGGCCTCGGCGGCCTCCGCCGCGAGGCGACCGCCCAGCATGGCGTAATAGATGCCCTCGCCCGAGGCCGGCGCGACCACTCCCGCAGCATCGCCCGCCAGCAGCACGTCACGGCCGTTATCCCAGCGCCGCAGGGGCTTGAGCGGGAGCGGCGCGCCCTCCCGGCGCAGGGTCTCGCAGGCATCGAGGCCGGTGCCGGCGCGCAGGTCGCGGATCGCGCCGCGCAGGGAGAAGCCCTTGCGGGCGCTGCCGGTGCCGACGCTGACGGTGTCGCCGTGAGGGAAGATCCAGGCGTAGAAATCCGGCGACAGGCGGCCCTGGTAATAGACGTCGCAGCGGGCGCCGTCGTGACCCTCGCCCGCCGGGCGCCGGACGATCTCGTGATAGGCGAAAACCTGACGCATCCGGGCATGTCCCGGAATCTCGGCGCGCCCAACCGAGGAGGTGGCCCCATCGGCCCCGATCACCAGGCGGGCCTGGACGCATCGCGCCGCGCCGCCCTTGCCCTGCCGGTAATGCACGGTGGCGAGGCCCGGCGTCTCGCGCTCGATCCGCTCGAACAGCCCGTCCCGGACCTCGGCGCCGGCCGATCCCGCGCGCTCCCGCAGGAACGAATCGAAATGCTCGCGGTCGACCATGCCGACGAAACCGTCGCCGACCGGCATGTCGACATGGCGCGCGCTGGGCGCGACCATCCGGGCGCTGCGGATGCGGGCGACGAGGAGCGCATCGGGGATCGCGAAGTCGCGGATCAACCGCGGCGGGATCGCGCCGCCGCAGGGCTTGATGCGCCCGGCCTTGTCGAGGAGCAGCACCCGCCGCCCGGCGGCCGCGAGATCCGTGGCCGCGGTCGCCCCCGCAGGGCCGCCTCCCACCACCACGACGTCGAAGAGTTCGGGACCGTCGTGGTTCGCCATCGCGCTACCTCGCGTCGAAGCCGGGGCTGAGCTGGAAGGAGGCCGTCTCGGTCAGCGGATTTTTCCGCTTTCCGACGGTGGCGTGCTCGACGCCCAGGCTGATCGCCAGGGCGACGAGGAACAGGAGAGCCTCGCCCGCGAACACCGCCGCATAGGCATAGACCGGCTCGACCGTGACCAGGCGGGCGAGATCGACCGCAAGGGTGCCGAGGAAGCCGCCCGCGCCGAAGGCGATGCCCTGGGCCGCGCCCCAGACGCCCATCCGGGTGCCGCGCTCGGTCTCGCCGCCGCGCCCGGCCAGAGCCATCATCGAGCCGATGGCCGCCACCGCGTAGACGCCGTTGCCGAAGCCGAGGCCCGCCACCGCCGCCCGCAGGGGGAAGCCGGGGCCGACAGGACCGCCGAAAGCGATGGCCGCGAGCGCCAGGGCCGAGAGCGCGCAGCCGATGGCGGTCCAGAGTTTCAGCGAGCCGAGCAGCGGGCCGCCGAGGAAGACAGTGATTCCGGCCACGCACAGCATCCCGGCGAGCACGCCGCCATGCTGGAGCCCGGCGAGCTTGGTGGTCGCTCCCGGCGTCATCGCGAAGACGAGGCCGGCATAGGGTTCGAGGATCAGCTCCTGCGCGCTGTAGGCGAGCATCGAGACGAAGATGAACAGGGTGAAGCGCCGCGCCGCCGGCTCGGCCAGCACCTGCGCCAGCACGGCGCGGAACGGCGGTTTTTTCTCGGGAAGCGCGGCCGCGCGGCGGCTCCGGGCCGGCTCGATGCCGGTGACGGCGAGCACGGCCACGAGGAAGGCGATCAGCGAGACGCTGCCCGACACCGCGACGAGCCGCGCCCCCGAGAACGGGTCGAGGAAATGGCCCGCCAAAGGCGCGGTGACGGCGAAGCCCGCGATCATCATCACCCAGACGATGGTCGCCGCCGCGCCCCGGCGACCGGCCTCGACGCCGGTCGCGAGCAGGACGAGGAGCGAGGTGCCCGCCGCGCCGGCCCCCATGCCGACGAGGAGGAAGGAGAGGATCGCGAGGGCGAGGCCGGCGGCCAGATGACTCGCCGCCAGCGCCGTCGCAACGGCGGCGCCGAAGCCGCCGAGGCAGAGCGCGGCCATGCCGCCGACGATCCAGGGCGTGCGCCGCCCGCCGACATCGGAGCCGTAGCCCCAACGCGGCCGCAGCACCTGCGTCGCGTAGTGGAGGGCGACGAGGCCGCCCGGCACGATGGCCGGCAGCGCCAGTTCCACCACCATCACCCGGTTGATGGTCGAGGTTATCAGCACCACCACCGCGCCGAGGGCGGTCTGGACCAGGCCGAGCCGGACGATCTGCAGCCAGGAGAAGGGGAGGGGCGCGTGTGTCATGGCCCCAGCCCTTGCACGAGGGAGCGCAGGGCGAAAGCGGCGGCCAGCATGCCGAGCACGTAGAGGGTCGTGCCGGTGCCGTTGTACCAAGCGGCACGGGCGCGGGGAGCCTTGAGGAAATGCGCCATCAGCGCGAGCTGACACAGCAGCAACCCGGCGATGATGAGGGCGTGCCAGGGCCGATCCCAGCCGACGAGCAGCGCGAACACCGCCACCTGCGGCAGGGCCATGACGAGGCAGGCGAAGCGCGCGGCCCGGTCCGAGCCGAGTTGCACCGGCAGGGAGCGCAGGCCCATCGCCCTGTCGCCCTCGACCGACTTGAAGTCGTTGAGGGTCATGATGCCGTGGGCCCCGACCGAGTAGAGCAGGGCGATGAGCAGGACGCGCCGGTCGGGCATCGCCGCCGCCATCACCGCCGCGCCGGTGAACCAGGGCAATCCCTCGTAGCAGAGCGCCACGGCGGAATTGCCCCACCAGCCGTTGCGCTTCAACCGCAGCGGCGGCGCGGAATAGATCCAGGCGAGGACGAGGCCGAACAGGGCGGCGCCGAGGATCCACGGCCCCAACATCGCCGCGACGAGCAGCGACAGCACGGTCCAGCCGGCGGCGAGGTAGAGCCCCCAGCGGCCGGGGATGCGACCCGAGGGAATCGGCCTGTCCGGCTCGTTGATCGCGTCGACATGGCGGTCGAACCAGTCGTTGGCGGCCTGGCTGGTGGCGCAGACGAGGGGCCCGGCGAGCAACACCCCCGCCGCGATCACCGGCCATTGCCCGGAAAGCGCCTGCCCCGACGAAACCACTCCGCAGCCGAAGGCCCACATCGGCGCGAACCAAGTGATCGGCTTCAGAAGCTCGACGACAGCGCTCGGAGCGGGTGTGCCCATGAAGTGAGGCTAGGGGCTCGGCACGGCATGTGTCAAGCAAACTTTACACATCGACCGCCGAATGAGGGCGGATGACGCAACTGCAATTAAGTAATATAATGCATAATGCAAAAACTGGTCTATGGAGCCAATTCGGGATCGTTCGGGTCGAGGTCGCCGATGCCGTAGCGGCGCATCTTGGCGTAGAGCCCCTGGCGGCTGAGCCCCAGCATTTCGGCGGCGGAGGCGCGGTTGTCGCGGGTGATCCGCAGGGCCGCTTCTATGCACAGCTTTTCGATGAGATCCGTGGTCTCGCGCACCAGCGCCTTCATCGAGACCCGCCCCACCAGCTCGGTCATCTGCTCGACGGAGCGGGGAAGATCGTGCCCCCCGACATGGACCGGCGCGGCCCGGCGCGGGGTGGCGCGCACGGTGAAGCCGAAGCAGGGCTGTTCGGACTGGATCGCGGACACGGCCACGACCTCGACCTCCTCCAGCGACCCGTAGGCGCCGCGCATCACCGTGGTGAAATTGCGGACCGAGCCGTGGTCGCGCAGCATGGCGAACAGGGCCAGGGTCTCGGTCTCCTCGCGGCCGAGCCAGCGGTCGAGGGGTTGGCCGCGCACCTGCTCCTCGGTGGCGAGCTGGGTGAGGGCGAGGAAGGCGGTGTTGGCCGAGAGGATGCGACGGGCGGGATCGGTGACGACGAAGCCCTCCGGCATCCGCTGAAGCAGAGCGAGGGCATTGCCGTCGAGGCCTGCCCGCTCGTCCCGGCTCGATGCGAGGGGCGACAGGCGCACCAGGACCGAGGTGACCGTCTCACCCCGGAACAGGGAGGCCGAAACCTTGACCGCGTCCCGGCCTCCGCCGAGTCGGGCCGTGAGATCCGACGCCTGCCCGGTGATGCGCAGCCCGGCGAACAGGCCCTGCAATTCCCGCAGGTTCGCCGCATCGAACAGTTCGACGGCGTCCTGGCCGACGATGCGCTTCTGCGGGCGGCCGAGCAGCCGCATCGCGGCCGGATTGACCTCGATGACCCGCCGCGTCCCCGCATCGACCACGAGCACCGGCTCGCCCGAGAGTTGGAACAGCAGCTTGTAGCGGGTCTCGGCGGCGCGCAGCCGGTCGTAATCCCGCTCCAGGGCCTGCTGGGTTTCGGCCAAGCGCCGCTGCAGCGCCGCCACCGCGCGCAGATCCTGGCCGACCACGATGATCGGACCGTCCTTGCGCGGGCGCAGAGTCGAATAACGGATCGGCAGGTCCGTTCCGCTGGGGGAGGGGTGGTTCACCTGGCGCCAGCGGGTCATCGCCCCGGAGGAGGCGTCGCGCAGGAGCGCGTCGATCTTCGGCCGGCTCTCCACGGTCACCGTGTCGATCCAGGGCCGCCCCAGCCAGGATTCGATTCCCTCTCCGTCGAGATCGGGGCGGGCCGACGCGGTATCGCGGACGATGCCCTGCTCATCGACGACCAGGGACAGATCGGAGGTTGCCGCGAGCAAGAGGCCGGCGGCCTCGCTGTCGAGGAGACCGGCCGCCTGCTGCAACGCCATGGAAGGACGTCGCGGGGATGGGCTCGCCAAGCTGCTCAAGGTCAACACTTCGTGATGGCGCCAAGCGCCCTTTCAACAGGCCCGCACTCGCATTTCAAGCAAGCTTTCAGCGATCAGCGGTGCGAGCCGCCCGTCCTCGGCTGTGGCATCAGCGCCGATAAGGCGCACTTGGTTCGGATTTCTGGCAAAATAGGGGCCGCCGACAAGCACTTTGACCGCTGGGTTGCAGGAAGCGGCCCTCAGATCGTGGATAACCGAAGGCAGGGCCGGGAGGAGAACGTCGCAGGACAAAGTCAGGCCGACGACATCGAACCAGTCGGACCGGATCATCTCCACCGGATCGGCCTCCGCCCCGGAGCCGGCACTGGTCACATCCCAACCGGCCTCGCGGAAGATCGTCCCCACGATCGAAAGACCGAAGACATGCGTCTCGCCGGGGCAGGGGAGGAGCAGGACCGAGCGCCCCGCAGGCTCGGTGGCATCGCCCTCGAAACGCCCGCAGAGATCGCGGGCCGCCGCCTGCAGCCGCCCGAGGGCGACCGTTATGTCGAGGAAGTCACAGGAATCCTCTTCCCACAGCCGCCCGAGCTGCCGCGCCACGGGGGTGAGCAGCTCGACGAGCACGCCTTCGAGCGTCAGCCCCTTGTCGAGAAACCGAAGGAGATGGAAGGCGAGGTCCGTGTCGCTGCGGGCGAGAAGCAACTCGCAGAGACGCTCGACTTCCTCCGCCGCGACCCGCTCGCCGGAGGGCGGAACGCGGGGCTGGCACTGGCCGCGATGGGCGAGCATCAGGCGGGGAAGAATCTCCGCCTCGACCACGCTCGCCAAGCGGTTGCGCATCCCGTCCGCGTCGGGATCGCATTCGAACGGCGTTGCGACGGGCGATTCCGCCAGGACACCGCATCCCGGTGAAACGGCGGGAGGACCGAGGCGCTCGCCGAAATGCCGCCAGCCTCCCATGGGCCTCTCCTGCAAGGGTGCAGCGGGGCACGTGATCATGCAGTTTTCTGCATGAGCCACACCCAGGCAATGGACGCGTTGAAACTTACGATACGCCTCATAGTCCAGTTGGCAATACCCCACCGTGTCAATTTGGCGAGATGTCATCTCATATGATCGTCAAGCTGGATTGACACTTTCCGGGCGGTCGGCCTAGGCTTCGAGTCAGTCGAGGCCCCGCACCGCCGGGGCCGGAAACGAGCGAGGGCGGACGCCATGCGTCGACGCCAGGGCCGGCATCAACCGCTCTACACCAGCGCCGAGCGTCGGCGCCGCAACGCCTCGCCCTGGACCCTGGTGCAGGGCATCCTGGCGCCGCTGCAATTCGCCGTCTTCCTCGTGAGCCTCGGCCTCGTGCTGCACACTCTCGCCACCGGGCAGGGGGCGGAGGCCGCCAACGCCTCCGTCGTGGTCAAGACGCTGGTCCTCTACGCGATCATGGTGACCGGCTCGATCTGGGAGAAGGCCGTGTTCGGCCGCTACCTGTTCGCGCCGGCCTTCTTCTGGGAGGACGTGTTCAGCATGCTCGTGCTGGCGCTGCACACGGCCTACCTCGCGGCCCTGGGCTTCGGCCTCCTCCGCACCCAGGGGCTGCTCGTCCTCGCGCTGGCAGCCTACGCGACCTACCTCGTCAATGCCGGGCAGTTCCTGTTGAAGCTGCGCGCGGCCCGGCTCGAAGCGCCGGCCCCCGTCGTGCTGGCCGGGGAGGGCGCCCGGTGAACGCCCACGCGCCCCAACCCGCCGCCTGCGACGTCGAGATCCGCCCCGAGCGCGGGCAGCGGGCGGTGTTCTGCGGGCTCACCAGCATCGTCTGGCTGCACCGCAAGATCCAGGACGCCTTCTTCCTCGTCGTCGGCTCGCGCACCTGCGCCCACCTGATCCAGTCGGCGGCGGGGGTCATGATCTTCGCCGAGCCCCGCTTCGCCACCGCGATCATCGACGAGCGCGACCTCGCCGGCCTCGCCGACATGAACGAGGAGCTCGACCGGGTGGTCACCCGGCTGATCGAGCGGCGGCCGGAGATCCGGCTGCTGTTCCTCGTCGGCTCCTGCCCGTCGGAGGTGATCAAGCTCGACCTGTCGCGGGCGGCCTTGCGCCTGTCCCAACGCCTCGCGCCGGAGGTGCGGGTGCTGAACTATTCGGGTTCGGGCATCGAGACGACCTTCACGCAGGGCGAGGATGCCTGCCTCGCCGCTCTGGTGCCGGGCTTGCCGGAAGGCATGGAGGTCGACGACGACCTCCTCGTCGTCGGCGCGCTGGCCGATATCGTCGAGGATCAATTCGCGCGGCTCTTCGCCGAACTCGGCATCCGCGCCCGTTTCCTGCCGGCGCGGCGCGCGGAGCGGATGCCGTCGGTCGGGCGCGGCACGCGCTACCTCCTGGCCCAGCCCTTCCTGACGGACACCGCCCGCGCCCTCGAAGAGCGCGGGGCCCGCCGCCTGGCGGCCCCGTTCCCCCTCGGCGCCGAGGGCACCACCGGCTGGCTCCGGGCCGCGGCCGAGGCATTCGGCATCGATCCGGCCCGTTTCGACACGGTGACGGCGCCCGGCCTCCGGCGCGCCTGGCAGGCGCTGGCGCCCTATCGCGAGAAGCTCGCGGGCAAGCGGGTGTTCTTCTTCCCCGATTCGCAGCTCGAAGTGCCGCTCGCCCGCTTCCTCGCGCGGGAGATGGCAGCCGAGCTGGTCGAGGTCGGCACGCCCTACCTGCACCGCGCCCACCTCGCGGCGGAGATCGAGCAGCTTCCCGGCGGCACTCGGGTGGTGGATGGCCAGAGCCTCGACGACGGGCTCGACCGCTGCCGCGCCGCGCGGCCGGATCTGACGGTGTGCGGGCTCGGCCTCGCCAATCCGCTGGAGGCGGAGGGGCTGACCACCAAGTGGTCGATCGAACTGCTGTTCACACCGATCCAGGGCTACGAGCAGGCGGGGGATCTCGCCGAACTCTTCGCGCGTCCGCTCGACCGGCGCGCAAGGCTGGAGGTGTAGCCCGATGCAGCTCACCGTCTGGACCTATGAGGGACCGCCGCATATCGGCGCCATGCGGGTCGCGACCGCGATGGAGGGCCTGCACTACGTGCTGCACGCGCCGCAGGGGGACACCTATGCGGACCTGCTGTTCACGATGATCGAGCGGCGGGCCAAGCGCCCGCCGGTCACCTACACCACCTTCCAGGCCCGCGATCTCGGCGGCGACACTGCCGCTTTGTTCAAGGATGTGGTCGCCGCCGCCTATGAGCGCTTCCGGCCGCAGGCGATGATCGTCGGCGCGTCCTGCACGGCGGAACTGATCCAGGACGATCCGGGAGGCCTCGCCAAGGCACTCGGATTGCCGATCCCGGTGATTCCGCTGGAACTGCCGGCCTATCAGAAGAAGGAGAACTGGGGCGCCTCCGAGACCTTCTACCGGCTGGTGCGCGCCCTGAGCGGCACGCCGGTCGAGCGCGCGCCGGTGGATGGGCGGCGCCGCTCCTGCAACCTCCTCGGCCCCACGGCGCTCGGCTTCCGCCACCGCGACGACCTGATCGAGATCCGTGCGATCCTCGACCGTCTCGGCATCGCCGTGAACGTGGTCGCTCCCTCCGGCGCCACACCCGCCGATCTGGGCCAACTCGGCGAGGCCGATTTCAACATCGTGCTCTATCCCGAGATCGCCCGCGCGGCGGCGCAGTTTCTGGAGAAGGCGCACGGCCAGCCCTTCGTTGAGACCGTGCCGATCGGCGTCGGCGCGACCACCCGCTTCGTCGAGGCGGTGGCCACCCTGGCCGGCGTCGATCCCGCCCCGGTTCTGGCCGGCGCACCCTCGCGGCTGCCCTGGTACTCCCGCTCGGTCGACTCGACTTATCTCACCGGCAAACGCGTCTTCGTCTTCGGCGACGCCACGCACGCCCTGGCCATCGCCCGCGTCGCCGCCCACGAAATCGGCTTCCGGCTCGTGGGGCTCGGCACCTACACCCGCGAATTCGCCCGCGAGGTCCGGGCCGAGGCCGCCCTTCACGGGATCGAGGCGACGATCACCGACGATTACCTCGACGTCGAGGCGGCGATCCAGGCGGCGGCCCCGGAACTGGTGCTCGGCACCCAGATGGAGCGCCATGTCGCCAAGCGCCTCGGCATCCCCTGCGCGGTGATCTCCGCCCCGGTTCATGTTCAGGACTTTCCGGCCCGGCACTCGCCGCAGATGGGCTTCGAGGGGGCCAACGTCCTGTTCGATACCCTGGTCCATCCCCTGATGATGGGGCTGGAGGAACATCTCCTCGGGATGTTCCGCGACGATCCCGAATTCCACGATGGCGCCGCCCCCTCGCATCTCGGCCATCGGCCGAGCGATGGCACGCACGCCGTGGGACGGGCGCCGGCGGCTTCTCCCCTCGCCCCGGCGCCTGCACCGATCCGCATCGAGGGCGAAGCGGCGATCCAGACCGCGTCCTGGGCCCCCGATGCCGAGAAGGAGTTGAAGAAGATCCCGTTTTTCGTGCGCGGCAAAGCGCGCGCCAACGCCGAACGCTACGCCCGCGAGCGGCGGCTTCCGCTCATCACCCTCGAGACATTGTACGATGCCAAGGCGCATTTCAGCCGATAGGCCCGGCATCCGCATCGTCATCGTCACGCTCGACAACCATTTGGCGAGCGCGGTGGAACGGGCGCGGCTGCGGCTCGCCACCGAGATGCCCGGCCTCTCGCTGAGCTTCCACGCTGCCGCCGAATGGGAGACGGATCGCGGCGCCTTCCAGGCCTGCGAGGCGGAGATCGCCCAGGCCGACATCGTCGTCTCGGCCATGCTGTTCCTCGACGAGCATGTGCGAGCGATCCTGCCGGCGCTGCTGGCCCGGCGCGAGAGCTGCGATGCCATGGTCGGCTGTCTCTCGGCCGCCGAGATCGTGCGCACGACCAAGCTCAACCGCTTCGACATGAGCGGCGCCAAGCGTTCGGCCCTCGATTTCCTGAAGCGCCTGCGCGGCAAGCCGGGGGCGGAGGGCAACGCCGCGCGGCAGATGGCGCTGGTGCGGAAACTCCCGAAGATCCTGCGCTTCATCCCCGGCTCGGCCCAGGATGTGCGGGCCTATTTCCTCACTCTGCAATATTGGCTGGCCGGCTCCGACGAGAACGTGGCGGGCCTCGTGCGCTTCCTCGTCCAACGCTACGCCGCCGGCCCCCGCGCCGCATGGCGCGACATCGCCACCGCGCCGGCGCCGCAGCATTACCCCGAGACCGGCCTCTATCACCCGCGCCTCGCGGGCCGGATCGGTGAGGATCGCGCCACCCTGCCGACCGTGCCGGGGGCGAAGGGCCGGGTCGGCCTGCTGCTGATGCGCTCCTACGTGCTGGCCGGCAACACCGCGCATTACGACGGCGTCATCGCCGCCCTGGAAGCACAGGGCCTCTCCGTCGTCCCCGCCTTCGCCAGCGGGCTCGACAACCGCCCGGCGGTGGAAGCCTTCTTCATGGCGGGCGGGCGGCCGGCGATCGACGCACTGATCTCGCTCACCGGGTTCTCCCTCGTCGGCGGCCCGGCCTACAACGATGCGGCGGCGGCCGAGGCCCTGCTGGCGCGGCTCGACGTGCCCTACCTCGCCGCTCACGCCCTCGAATTCCAGACCCTCGAACAATGGGAATCCGGGGATCGCGGCCTGTCCCCGGTGGAGGCGACCATGATGGTCGCGATCCCCGAACTCGATGGCGCCACCGCGCCGATGGTGTTCGGCGGCCGTTCCTCCGCCTCCGGTCCCGGCAATGCCCGCGACATGCGGGTGAACCCGGAGCGGGCCGAACGCCTCGCCGCCCGCGTCGCCCGGCTCGTCGCCCTGCGCCGCAAACCGAAGGCGGAGCGCAAGCTCGGCATCGTCCTGTTCAACTTCCCGCCCAATGCCGGCGCCACCGGCTCGGCCGCCTTCCTCTCGGTCTACGCCTCGCTGCTCCACACCCTGCGCGGCCTCGCCGCCGAGGGCTACGTTGTCGAGATCCCCGAGAGCGTCGACGCCCTGCGCGAGCGGATCCTCGGCGGCAATGCCGCTCGGCTCGGAACCCCGGCGAACGTCCATGCCCGCATCGCTGCGGAGACCCATGTCCGCCGCGAGCCCCATCTCGCCGAGATCGAGGCGCAATGGGGCCCGGCCCCCGGCCGCCACCAGAGCAACGGCGCCGAGATCTTCGTGCTGGGGGCGCAGTTCGGCTCGGTCTTCGTCGGGGTGCAGCCCGCCTTCGGCTACGAGGGCGATCCGATGCGGCTGCTGTTCGAGCAGGGCTTCGCCCCGACCCACGCCTTCTGCGCCTTCTATCGCTGGCTGAAGGACGACTTCCGCGCCGATGCGGTGCTGCATTTCGGCACGCATGGGGCGCTCGAATTCATGCCCGGCAAGCAGACCGGGCTCTCGGCGGCCTGCTGGCCGGAGCGGCTGATCGGCGATCTGCCCAACGTCTACCTCTACGCCGCCAACAACCCGTCCGAAGGCACCTTGGCCAAGCGGCGCTCCGCCGCGACGCTCGTGAGCTACCTGACGCCCAGCCTCGCCGCCGCCGGGCTCTATCGCGGATTGTCCGACCTCAAGGCCTCGATCGAGCGCTGGCGCGCCCTGGAGCCGGAGGCGGTCGCCGAGCGGGCGGCGCTCGGCGCGATCATCCAGGCGCAGGGGGCCGCCGTGGATCTGGTGCCGGCCGAACCGGCTTGGGAAGGCGATTCCGGCCCGCAGGTCGCGGCGCTCGCCGTCGCGCTCACGGAACTGGAGCAGACGCTGATCCCTCACGGCCTGCACGTCGTCGGCGAGGGGATGTCGCGGGACGAGCGCATCGACCTGCTGCTCGCCCTGGCGGATGCCTCGCACGGCCTCAAACCCGTCCGCGCCGGGATCGAGCGGCTGGTGGAGGGCGCCGCCTTCAACGAGGCGCTGGCCGCCGCCGGCCTTCCCGCCGACGAGACTCACCGCGCCGCCTTCGCCGACCTCGCGCGGATCGACCGCGAACTCACCCGCGACCACGAGATCCCGGCCCTGCTACGGGCCCTCGACGGACGCTTCATCGCGCCGGTGGCGGGCGGCGACCTCCTGCGCAATCCCGGCATCCTGCCGACCGGGCGCAACCTGCACGGTTTCGATCCCTACCGCCTGCCCTCGGCCTTCGCCTGCGCCGACGGCGCGCGGCAGGTGGCGCGGGTGCTCGAACGGCACGCCGTCGAGGGCAAGCCGCTGCCGGAGAGCGTTGCCCTGGTACTGTGGGGCACCGATAACCTGAAGAGCGAGGGCGGGCCCATCGCCCAGGCCCTGGCGCTGATCGGCGCGGCGCCGCGCTTCGACGGCTATGGCCGCCTCGCCGGAGCGGAGCTGATCCCGCTCGCCACCCTCGGCCGCCCGCGCATCGACGTGGTGGTCACCCTGTCCGGGATCTTCCGCGATCTGCTGCCGCTCCAGACCAAACTTCTGGCGGAAGCGAGCTTTCTCGCCGCCACCGCCGACGAGCCGCCGGAGCTGAACTTCGTGCGCAAGCACGCCCTGACGATCCAGGCCGAGCAGGGCTGCGACATCGAGACGGCGGCCCTGCGCGTCTTCTCCAACGCGGAAGGCGCCTACGGCGCCAACGTCAATCACCTCGTCGAATCCGGCCGCTGGGACGACGAGGACGAGCTGTGCGAGACGTTCTCCCGCCGCAAGAGCTTCGCCTACGGCCGCACCGGCCGGCCCGAGCCCCGGCGCGACCTGATGCAGGCGGTGCTGGCCAGGGTCGATCTCGCCTATCAGAACCTCGATTCGGTCGAACTCGGCGTCACCTCCGTCGATCACTACTTCGACGGCCTCGGCGGCATGGGCCGGGCGGTGGCCCGTGCCAAGGGCGCGAGCGTTCCGATCTACATCAGCGACCAGACTCGAGGGGAGGGGCGCGTCCGCTCCCTCGACGAGCAGGTGGCGCTCGAAACCCGCACCCGCATGCTCAACCCGAAATGGTACGAGGGCCTGCTCGGCCACGGTTACGAGGGCGTGCGTCAGATCGAGGCGACGCTGACCAACACCGTCGGCTGGTCGGCGACGGCGGGCGCGGTGCAACCCTGGATCTATGAGCGCATCACCGAGACCTTCGTGCTCGACGAGGCCATGCGCGACCGCATGGCCTCGCTCAACCCCACCGCCTGCGCCAAGGTCGCGAGCCGCCTGATCGAGGCGCATCGCCGCGGCTTCTGGACCCCCGACGCGGCGACGCGCGACGCGCTCGACCGCGCCGAGGAGGAGCTGGAGGACCGGCTCGAAGGCGTCACGACCGGCATCACCGCAGGAGTCGCGGCATGAACATCGCCATCCGAAACCCTGTGCCCGTGCGTCGCGAGGAGGGCAGCCTCCAAGTGGCGCTCGACCCCGCCGACCGGATCGAGACGGCCAAGGTGTTCGCGGTCTACGGCAAGGGCGGCATCGGCAAGTCGACCACCTCGTCGAACCTCTCGGTCGCCTTCTCGAAGCTCGGCAAGCGCGTCCTCCAGATCGGCTGCGACCCGAAGCACGATTCGACCTTCACCCTGACCAAGCGCCTCGCGCCGACGGTGATCGACGCCCTCGAATCCGTGAACTTCCATTCGGAGGAGCTGCGCCCGGAGGATTTCGTAGTCGAGGGCTATAACGGCGTGAAATGCGTCGAGGCCGGCGGCCCCCCGGCCGGGACCGGCTGCGGCGGCTACGTCGTCGGCCAGACGGTGAAGCTCCTGAAGGAGCACCACCTGCTCGAAGACACCGACGTGGTGGTGTTCGACGTGCTCGGCGACGTGGTCTGCGGCGGCTTCGCCTCGCCGCTCCAGCATGCCGACCGGGCGCTGATCGTCACCGCCAACGATTTCGACTCGATCTTCGCGATGAACCGGATCGTCGCGGCGATCCATTCCAAGGCGAAGAATTACGGCGTGCGGCTGGGCGGCGTCATCGCCAACCGCTCGGCCAAGACCGACGAGATCGACCGTTTCAACGCGGCGGTGGGCCTGCGCCGCCTCGCGCACTTCCCCGATCTCGACGTGGTGCGCCGCTCGCGGCTCAAGAAATCGACGCTGTTCGAGATGGACCCGTCGCCGGAGCTGAAGGCCGTCACCGACGAGTACATGCGGCTCGCCGAGACGCTCTGGGCCGGCGCCGATCCCTGCGAGGCCGCGCCGATGAAGGACCGCGACCTGTTCGAATTCCTCGGCTTCGATTGATGGCGGGCTTCGACCGATGAGCACCCCCTACCTCACGCGCCGCTCGCAGCTTGAGACCTATTTCGACCGCACCGCGGTCGAGGCGTGGTCGCGGCTGACCTCCGACGCGCCGGTCTCGAAGATCCGCGCCACGGTGCGGGCCGGGCGCGACACCATGCGCGCCACCCTGCTCGACTGGATGCCGGAGGATCTCACCGGAAAGCGCCTGCTCGATGCCGGCTGCGGCACCGGGGCGCTCGCGGTCGAGGCCGCCCGCAGGGGGGCGGAAGTGGTGGCGATCGATGTCTCGCCGACGCTGATCGGCCTCGCCCGCGAGCGCCTGCCGGCCATTTCCGGCCCCGGCTCGGTCGAGTTCCGGGTCGGCGACATGCTCGATCCCTGGCTTGGCCGCTTCGACCACATCGTCGCGATGGATTCGCTGATCCACTACCAAGCGCCGGACATCGTGCGGGCGCTGGCCGAACTCTCGCTGCGCACCGATGCCAGCCTGCTCTTCACCGTCGCCCCGCGCACGGCGCTGCTGACGCTGATGCACGCCGCCGGCAAGCTGTTTCCCAAGGCCGACCGGGCACCCGCCATCGTGCCGGTGACGGAAGGCGGGTTGCGGCGACGCATCGCCCGGGAATCGGCGCTGAAACGCTTCGCCGTCGGGCGGACACGGCGGGTGAACAGCGGGTTCTATCTCTCGAACGCGTTCGAACTCTCCAAAGTCGCCTCCTCCCACCCTCGCCCTCAGCCTGAGCTGCGGCACCTCAGGATGAGGGTCGAGGACGGGAACGAAGGCGGGCGGCTCCCATGAAGACCGGCCTCGCCATCACCCGGACGCTCCTGCGCCTCGGCCCGGCGATCCTCCCCTTCGCCGACGCGGCGACGACGGAGCTGCCGCTCGGCCGGCTGATGCGGCTGTCGCTGTTCCAGGTCACCGTCGGCATGGCCGCGGTGCTGCTCATCGGCACGCTCAACCGGGTGATGATCGTCGAATTGTCGGTGCCGGCCTGGATCGTCGCGGTGATGCTGTCGCTGCCGCTGCTGTTCGCGCCGCTGCGGGCGTTGATCGGGTTCCGCTCGGACACGCACCGTTCGGTGCTCGGCTGGCGGCGCGTGCCCTACATCTGGTTCGGCACGCTGCTGCAATTCGGCGGGCTGGCGATCATGCCCTTCGCCCTGCTGATCCTGTCGGGCGATACCACCGGGCCGCTCTGGGTCGGCCATGTGGCGGCGGCGCTCGCCTTCCTCCTCGTCGGCGCCGGGCTCCACACCACGCAGACCGTCGGGCTCGCCCTCGCCACCGACCTCGCTCCCGCCCATGCCCGGCCGAAGGTCGTAGCCCTGCTCTGCGCCATGCTGCTCGCGGGCATGATGGGCAGCGCCCTGCTGTTCGGCCTCGCCCTGGCGCATTTCTCGGCGGTCCGCCTGATCCAGGTGATCCAGGGGGCGGCTCTGATCACCATCCTGCTCAACGGCCTCGCCCTGTGGAAGCAGGAGCCGCGCGACCCGTCCCGCACGAACCGGGCCGAGCCGCGGCTGACCTTCGCGCAATCCTGGCACGGCTATGCCGGGGAGGGCACCGCCCGCCGCCGCCTCGCCGCCATCGCCCTCGGCACCGCCGGCTTCTCGATGCAGGACATCCTGCTCGAACCCTATGGCGGCGAGATCCTCGGGCTCACCGTCGCCCAGACCACGGCGCTCACCGCCATGCTCGCGGCCGGTGGCGGGCTCGGGCTGATCGCGGCGGCGCGCTGGCTCAACCGCGGCGGCGATCCCTACCGGGTGGCCGCCGCCGGATCGGTGATCGGCATCGCCGCCTTCTCGGCGGTGGTCTTCGCCGCCCCCCTGGCCTCCGCCCGGCTGTTCGCCGCCGGGGTCACGCTGATCGGCATCGGCGGCGG